>CAJUPK010000008.1:0-29436 GCA_910588415.1 uncultured Oscillospiraceae bacterium
CGGTGGGAGGTGCCGTGGAAGCCATAGCGGCGCACCGCGTACTTCTCATAATACTCATAGGGCACGTTGAACATAAAGGCTTTCTGGGGCATGGTGGAGTGGAACGCGGTGTCAAACACCACCACCTCAGGCACCTGTTCGCCGAACACACTGCGGCAAGCCCGGATGCCCTGAACATGGGCCTTGTTGTGCAGGGGGGCCAGGGGAATCAGGCTCTCGATGCCCTCAATGACCTTCTCGTCCACCAGCACGGACTCGCTGAACAGAGCGCCGCCCTGCACAATACGGTGGCCGATAGCCGCTACCTCGTCCAGGCTGTGGACAACGCCCTTTTCCGGGTCCAACAGCGCGTCCTTCACCTGGGTGAAAGCGGCAGTGTGGTCAGCCATGTCCACATCTTTATGCAGCTCCCGGCCATCAGCTGTTTTGTGGGTAAAAATGCCCTCCGCCATGCCAATGCGCTCGCAGTTGCCTTTACAGAGCATCTTCTCTCCGTCCATGTCGATGAGCTGGTACTTGAGGGAAGAGCTTCCCGCGTTGATGACAAGAATTTTCATGTTAGGTCTTTCCTTTCCTGAGAAATATTTGTATAATACTATTTAGTTGGCAAACTAGAACACCCGCTGCCGGGCGCAGGCTTAGATAAGTCGCTCCAGCTCCTGGAGGAGCTTTTGCTTCATCTCCTCCAGCTGGGCCGCTGTAGGGCGGCTGGCGTCACTGTACATCTTCTCCCTAGGATACCACCACACCGGGCCCTGGCCCTGGTTTCCATAGCCCTCCAAATCCCCGCTCACCCGGGGGTACAGGTGCCAGTGGAGGTGGGTATCGCCATTGCCCAGCAGCTCATAGTTCATCTTCTCCGCCCCAAAGGCCCGGGAGACCGCCTGGGCCACCAGACTCATCTCCTCCAAAAAACTGGCTCGCTCCTGAGGTTCCAGATGGAACAGCTCGGTTTTGTCCCCGTGGTGCTTATAAAGAAACAGGGTGTAGCCGTTGAAATGCTGGTTATCCCCCAGCACCACGTAGCCGGTGTCCAGCTCCTTCACAAAATAGGGGTTAGTCCCTGCCTGTATCATGGCGATTCTGTCACAAATCAGGCACATTGCCGACCTCCTTCGTCCATTCCACGACATCATTTATCGTTCCCGCCGCGCAGGCCCCCCGGGGCCGCTCACAGCGGTAATACCGAAACCCCTCTTCCTCTTTCACATATTGAAAGCCAACCTTTTCCAGCACATGCTGGCTGCGGGTATTCTTGACAATGGTATCCGCGTTGACCGCTGTCAGCCCCAGCACATCAAAGGCGTACCGCACCGCCAGCTGCTCCGCGCGGGTGCCGTAGCCCCGGCCCTTCACCGCGTCGTTTTGCATATGTATGCTCAGGGTACACTCCCCCTTCTCCCGGTCAATCTGTTTGAGCTGTATCTCCCCAATGGGCGCGCCATTCTTCATGACCGCCAGCATCACCCGGGAGCCGTCCTGCTTGGCATCAAAATATCGGTTGACCGCCGCCTCGTCATACTGATAGGCCGAAAACCGCTCCATGTCCTCATAGATGGCCGGGTCATTCTCCCACTCCTTGAACAGCCATTGGCAAAGCTCCCGGGTCATAACGCACAGGGAAATTTCCTCCATCGCAGCTCTCCAATTCCCGGCCCGGGCCAGCATCTCATCAATAAAGACCTGCTTGTTTCTGGTGTAGGAGCCCCTATCCTCCCCGTACTGCCCGCAGAGCTTTTCTTTCAGTTGGGAGTAGCTCTGGGCCATGTCAGGATGGCTGTTGAGGTAGTCCCGGAAGTTTATGTAATTGCTCCAGTCCTTCTGCCCCCAAATTACCGTATGGATATGGTGGGTGCGGATATCCTCCGGCCCAGCCAGGACGTAGAGAAGCTGTCCGGGCACGTCCTCGCCCCGGAACAGAAAGCCCCGGGAGGCCAGTTCGGCATCGTGCCCACGCATATTCTCCAAAGCCTCCACGCCCACCGCAATGTCAACAATGGGCTTGGCTACAATATTTTGGATGGAAGTGCTGCCAATATGTTGGATATCCTTGGCATCCGCCCCCAATATTTCCTGAAGAACAGCCATTATCTGCTGCGCCGAGCGCTCCCAGGCGGGATCATGAGGCTCGACCTTCACGGTGCCCCGCTTCAGGCCCAATGACATATCACAATCGCCCCCTTTGTCTTCCATATTATACTATATCATGTATACAAATTCAAGGAGTTTTCAAGAAATGACAGAGAAAATCCCGGTTTCCGCTATTATCTGCGAGTTCGACCCCCTGCACTTTGGCCACAAACTGCTCCTAGACACCGCCTGGAAAGCGGGCGGTGCTGTATGCTGCATTATAAGCGGCAATTTTGTCCAGCGCGGCACTCCCTCCATGTTGGACAAATGGTCCCGTGCCCGGCTGGCGCTGCAAAATGGCGCGGATTTGGTTGCCGAGCTTCCCCTTTCTTGGGCATGTGCCGGGGCCGAGCGGTTTGCGTCCGGAGGCGTGGCTCTGGCAACCGCTTTAGGCGCGGACCGCCTCTGGTTTGGCAGTGAGTGTCCAGATTCCCAGAAGCTCTCCCTTTTGGCTGAAGCCTTGCTCTCCCCCGCCTTCCATCAGGAACTGGCATCGCAGTCGCGCCCTGGCGAAAGCTTTGCCCAGCGCCGTCAGCGTGCCGCTGCCCAGCTTTTGGGACCGGACACAGCTTCCCTGCTTGCTTTTCCCAACGCCAACTTAGGAGTTGAATACATTAAAGCCATTCGCCGTCAAAATGCTCCCATCCTTCCCTGCCCTATCCTCCGCCAGGGGGCGGGTCATGGGGAAAGCTTGCCCATACCGTTCCAGCAAAAAGCAGAGGATATTCCCCTGCTTTCCGGGAGCCAGCTGCGGGAGCGGGCAATCCGGGGACACTCGCTTGCTGGTCTTGTACCAGAATCAACAGCCGCTGAGATCGAATCTGCAGCAGCCCAGGGGAGCTTCCCAGCCAAAATGGAATACCTGGAACGAGCTATACTCTGCGTGCTTCGGAGTATCCCAAAGGAGGAGTTTCCTTCTTTGCCCGATATAAGTGAAGGCTTGGAACACAGACTGTATAAGGCAGTCCAGCAGGCCAGATCCTTAGAGGAACTGTTTGCGCAGATAAAATCCAAGCGGTACTCCCATGCCAGGATACGCAGATTGGTGCTATCTGGCTTTTTGGGGATACGGGCTCCATTACAGGAGCTTCCCCCTTACCTGCGGATTCTGGGGGTAACCCAGCGGGGTCTGCAGGTTCTGAAGCAGCTCTCTTCTGGTTTGCCTGTGATTACCAGGGCCAGTGACCTTCGCAAACTAGGTCAAAAAGCTCATGCGGTCTTTCAGAACGAGGTGCAGGCAGACAATCTTTATGTGCTGGCCTGCCCCCTTCCCCAGCGTGCCGGGCAGGACTTTACCCGCCCGCTGATCCGCTTACCGTAAATTTCTCAATCCTTTTGGGTAGTGATTTTTCAGTTTTCCCTGGCTGGCTTTTCCAAACCCGAGGGTTACACCGTTTACGCAAACCGCCCGATAGCCTTTTCCAGAACATTCTAATTCTTCTCCCCGCAGGAATGACCTGAGCGCTGGCTGTTCCAAAGACAATTCCAACGGTTCGCGGCAAACAGCGCCAGTCCGGCTCATAAACGCACCGTGAGCTGGCTCCAGCCGTCCTGGACGCATATACGCCAGTTCTACCCCTGCTCTAAGCACCCCCAGGCCATTTAGCGCGGGCAGGTCTGGAGGAGCCAGCAGCAAGGCGCGTCCTGCCTGGATCAGTCTATCCGGACAGCTGTCCGTAAAAAGCTCCTTGTAGAACTTCTGGGCTGTCTTTTCCAGGGCGCCTGCCAAAAAGCCTGTGAATTCTCCAGACATCCCATCATTTTCTTTTGTCCGGCGAAAACGGGCAATAAAATGCCCCTCCCCTCCGTCCATCGGATAGATTCGCCGGGCCAGTCCACCGTTTAAATCCGGCCTGCCAAAGGCAGCGGTAATTGGCTCAGCAATAAACTCTGGGTGGGTCTCCAGAAACCGTTCTACCACGCCTTCGTTCTCCTCGGGCGCAAAAGTACAGGTCGAATAGACCAAAACACCGTCTGCGGCCACTGCCTGGGCTGCAGAATCCAAAATAGCTGATTGCCGGGCAGCACAGGAAGCTGTCGCCTCCAGCGACCACTGTCCTATGGCTTGGGGATGGCGGCGAAACATCCCCTCTCCCGAACAGGGGGCGTCCACCAATACCCGATGAAAAAAGCCCTGAAGCGCGGAACAAAGAGTTTGGGGGTGGCAATTAGATACCACGGCATTCGTCACACCTAACCTCTCTATATTGGAAAGCAGCGCGCTGGTCCGGCTGCGCACAGCCTCGTTTGCCCATAGCAAGCCCGTTCCTTCCAGCATACCAGCGATTTGAGTGGCTTTTCCTCCAGGCGCTGCACAGAGATCTAACACCCGTTCCCCAGGCCTTGGATCCAGTGCTGTTACCGCTGCGGAGGCCGAAGGCTCTTGGGCATAAAACATTCCCCCATGGTGGGCTGGCAGCGGCCCAAATCCCTCTTGATAATCCGCGTAAAAGCTCCATGGTGAAAAGGGTGACGCTGTCAGTCCAAAGGGCAGGCTGGCCCGCAGGACATTCTCGCCACACTTCAGTGGATTCAGCCGCACACCCCGATAGGCCGGCTGTTCATACCCCTCTAAAAATTCCGGATATTCTGGACCCAGCTGGACCTTCATTCTGTTCAAAAAGTCTTGGGGCAGCTCCAATACTATCTCCTCCCACATAAAAAACTATACATTCATTGGCGCAGGCGTAGCTGATCCGCTTTCAAATTCATGCTCCATGATACTCATATAAAGCTTGTCCACATATTTCCCATCTTTAAACGTCCATTCTGGCAGCCGCCCCACTTCCCGGAATCCTACATTCTTGTAGCAGGCAATGCCTGCGTCATTATCCGCATGAACTGTAAGCATAATGTTATGCAGATTCAGTGTTTTAAAACCATACTGTAAGATGAGCCGGATTGCCTCTGCACCCAGTCCCTGGCCCCGCTGCTGCTCCTCGCCAATAAATATTCCTATGAAAGCGTTGCGGTGCAAATGGTCAATATTGTGCAGACTAATATTGCCAATCAATACGTCTCCATCCAGAAGCACAATGGCATAGCGCTGCATATCCTTAGGCGGTTCATAGATCCATTTAAGATCCTCTCTGGATGAAACTACTCGAGAGTACTGTCCAAAAGGAATGGCAACCGCTTCGTCATTCATCCACTTTAAATAGCTTTCCACCTCACTGTCATCGATAGGTGAAAGATACACACGGCTGCCTACCATCTTTTTATAATATTGCATTTGATTCACTCCTTCGCCTGCTAGGCCATTTTAAAACTGCTCTTACAAACACACGAAATGTATCTACTAGTTCTCTTTCCTCTGACTATAACAGATTTCCAACACGCAAACAGAGAAAATGCTCTTTGGCCGCATAATCGGGCAACAGCTGCGAACAATATTCTGCGGAAGGCTTTAGCGAAGCTCTGGCCATGCCAGAGCCGCGCTGACGGCTTCATCTTCTTAATAGAAAGGAAGTCTTCATTATGTCTAACCAGAATCAGAACAATCAAAACAACAGCCAGAACAACCAGAATCAGAACAACCGCTCTCAGAACCAGAACAACAAGAACAGCCAGAACAGCAAGTCCAAGAACCAGAACCAGCGCTCTAACTACAACCAGCAGGAGCAGAACCAGCAGTTCTAACCGTTCTGCAAAGAGGAGACCCGGCAGCCGCCGGGCCTTTTCTTTTCTACAATTAAAGATACGTACTATTCTTGTAAAGCCCTAATTCTTGTCGGAAGGGGGATTCTGGACAGGCGGTTCTTGCCCGCCTGCCTGTTGTCCCCCGCGCAGCTCCCGAATCAGTTCACCCAGCGGCTTATCGTCTGAACGCATGGGACGAAATCCCTCGCCGGTGATCTGGCCGGCATCGCCCACAATAACAAATGCGTTTTTGTCCTCTTCGCGGATAATGGCCTGTACCTGATACACTTCAAACCTCCGCACAGCACAGAGCATAGTTTCACCGGGCTCTTTGCTGTAGCCGCCCCGGCTATCCAAATAGGTGACAGTACGGTCCAACTCATGGATAACCCGCTCTCCCATCTGGCGGACTTTAGGTGACATTACAAAGAACAGCTTGCCTGTACCCACATCCGTACCGTAAAGAATGGAGTCAATGATGCTTGTACAGACAAATATATCGATACAGGCATACATTGCATTTTCTATACTGCCAAATACTACTGCAGAGGCCGCAATAATCACACCGTCCAGGGCCAGCATCAATTTGCCCATAGAGAGATGCGGCATACGGCGTTCCAGCAGCCGAGCCACCATATCGGTGCCTCCCGTGGTCGCACCCCGTACAAAGGTTAAAGAAAGCCCCAGCCCTTCGCACACACCGGAAAAAACGGCAACCAGGATGGGGTTGCCCCGGTATATAGGCATAACACCTGTCAGCAGGTCAATAAAAAGTGAGCTGAGAACAATGGCAGCTATGGTACGCATTACCAGCTTATAGCCGATCTCTACCACAGCCCAAACGATAATGGGAATGTTAATGAGAAAGCTTACCAAACCAATGGGTGTGCCAAAAAGGAAATTCAGCATTGTGCAGATGCCTGTCACGCCGCCAGGCGCAATATTGTTCGGTGCAGTAAGCCCCGTGACAGCCGCCGCATACACCAGGGCTCCCGCCAAAAGAAATGCCACATCCATAAAAATGTCCTTCCGTCTGCTCACCATGATGGATCCCCCTTTTTCGCTTACATTTCTTTTACATATACCATGTCATGATTATTCGCCTTAAAACTCTTATCGAGATGATATCCCATGTGTTCATAAAAGCCGGGAACTGTATCCGTGGTCAATAGTATTCGGTGAATGTCCATTCCTATAAACCAATTCTCAGCCTGGGTTAACAGCTGTGCTCCATGCCCATGCCCTCGGTATGCAGGCGCTACCCAAAACTCTCTCACAAAGCCCACTCTCTGGGTAAAGAACCAGCTTGCCAGCTCCATGGGACAGAATTGGATGAAACCTACTGTTTGGCCGCCGTCTTTACGTACAAAGGCACGGTTCTCTCTGCCATCGCTGTTCATCTCCTGAAACAGAGCATCCCAATCCTTTACAGCCAGCCCCAGCTCTTGAAAGTAGAGCTGGAATACTTGGCAAAACTCCCGCTGGGTAAAGTCGTCCATCAGGATATCCTGAAATTCTCCCATATACTCCCCATCCCTATACACGTCATTCACTGGCCCCTGCCCGCACAGCCAGCCCAAACAATTCCTGCACCCGATGGATCTCTCCCGCCAGATACAGCCAGCCAAACAGCGCCTCCAGAGCAGTGGCACCATGATAATCCGCTGTACTGGCATTTTTGGGTACATGGCCCACATGGGCATTCCGTCCCCGCAAAGCCACTCCCTGTTCCTCTTCTGTTAACAAGGGCCAAAGGACTTTTAAAAGCCGGGCCTGCGCCTGGCAATTTACCAGCTCTGTTTTTTCTCTATGCAGTTTCTTCACTGGGCTGCTGCCAGCCTTTAGCAGCCATTCCCGGCAGAGCAGGTCATAGACTCCATCTCCTACAAAAGCCAGGTCTAAGGTACTCAACTGCCGGTAATTGGAGGGAATCCCCAATAAAGTGTTGGTTTGTGTCAAACTTTCACCTCTTCTACTCCACAAAATCGAACTCTAATCCATATATATCCACTGTATCGCCTTCATCGCATCCCGCTTCCCGCAGGGCCTCTATCACGCCTGTCTGAATGAGCACTCTCTGGAAATACTGTAGGGACTCCGTGTCGTCAAAATCGACCGTCTGCATAATCCGTTCCAGCCAGGGCGCTTCTACCAAGTAGATTCCCTCCTCAAGGGTCACGGTTACTTTTTCCCGCTGCTGTTCCGGCTGCCAATCCATGACTTCTGGCTGATAGCGGAAAATCGGCGGAAGCTTTTGCAGCTGGGCTGTAATGGCATTGATCAGCGGGTCCACCTGTTCGTTAATAGGCGCGATCATAGGATAAAACGCATATCCCTGTGCCTCCACAAAATGTCGAAAATCTTCAATCTGTTCCTCTTGCGCCAGGTCACACTTATTACCCGCCACCAGCATGGGGCGCTCTGCCAGTTCGGCATTAAACTTCTTCAGCTCTTCGTTGATAATACGGAAATCCTCTTTAGGGTCCCGGCCCTCGCTGCCTGATACATCCACTATATGCACCAGCATCCGGCAGCGCTCAACATGGCGCAGGAACTGGTGTCCCAGCCCTTTTCCCTCCCAAGCGCCTTCAATCAGTCCGGGAATATCCGCCATCACAAAGGAGCGGCCTTCTCCCAACGGCACCACTCCCAATACGGGAGTAAGAGTGGTAAAATGATAGTTGGCAATATTGGGCTTAGCCTCGGATACTACAGAAATCAGCGTAGACTTGCCCACATTGGGAAAGCCCACCAATCCCACATCCGCCAGAAGCTTCAACTCCAGCTGCACCGTAAATTCTTGACCCCGTAAACCCGGCTTGGCAAACCGGGGCGTCTGTCTGGATGGAGTAGCAAAATGCGTGTTGCCCCAGCCCCCCCGGCCCCCGCGGGCAATCACTTGGGGCTCGTCATCCCATATATCCGCCATCACCCGGCCGGTCTCCGCATCTTTTACCAGGGTGCCGCGAGGAACCCGCACAATCAAGTCCGGGGCGGATTTGCCGGAACAGCGTCCTCCCCGTCCGTTTTCTCCCCGTTGGGCTACGTACTTCCGCTTATATCGAAAATCCGCCAAAGTAGACAGGTTGCTGTCCGCCTGGAAAAGCACATTGCCTCCCCGGCCTCCGTCACCGCCATCAGGGCCTCCCGAAGCCACGTACTTTTCCCGGTGAAAGGCTACCGCTCCATCGCCGCCGTCACCAGCCTTGATATAAATTTTGGCAATGTCTATAAACATAGAGACCTCCTAGGAAATATGATGGCGGTGTACTGCATAACGCTGGTGCGGCATATCTACACCTCTATAATGCTTTGTCCAACTATCCTCTACAGCCATGCCATTCCTAAGCGCTACATTTTGCGAGGCTGCATTTGTGTCCCGGATGATAGAGCAGACTTCCTCTGCCCCTAAAACTTCAAACGCATAGTTTTTGCAAGCCTTTGCGGCCTCTGTAGCATACCCTTGATGCCAATACGCTCTCTGAAAAAGATAGCCGATCTCAAGGACCTCCTGGTCTTTCCATGGCTGCATAGTAAGGCCGCACTGTCCAATCAAAGTATCTGTTTCTTTTAGCACAACGGCCCATAAGCCGAATCCCCATTTTTGATATCGGGAAATCTGTCTGTCCAGCCATTCCTGTACCTCTGCATCACTAAACGCTCCCTCATACGCATACATGGTTTCTTCATCCTGCAATATTTGGCACAAAGCGTCAAAGTCTGCCTGCTCCATTTCTCGAAAGTACAATCTCTCTGTTTCCAACAACATATTCCGCCCCCCTTGCGCTTCTCTCCAGGAACTTTCCGCGTTTCCCATTTACCACAAAAAAGCCCCTTCAAGTCGAAGAGGCTTTTTGCAGGTTCACACTCGTAAAGAGTCCATTTACTCAGCGTACACGCTTACCTTCTTGCGGTCTGCACCCATGCGCTCAAAACGCACTTTGCCGTCCACCTTGGCGAACAGGGTATCATCCTTGCCACGGCCCACGTTCTCACCGGGATGGATCTTGGTGCCGCGCTGCTTGACCAGAATATTGCCAGCCAGCACAAACTGGCCATCCGCCCGCTTCACGCCCAGGCGCTTAGACTCGGAGTCGCGGCCATTCTTGGTAGAACCCATGCCCTTCTTATGTGCAAAAAGCTGTATATTGATTTTCAGCATTATGATTGCCTTCCTTTCACAAATTATGATGGTTTGAAATCATGGAATCACTTACGGTTATATAGGCTGGATATTGCTCTGCCAGCCCACTGACATGCAGCCTTAACCCCTGCAAAAGCGTCCGGCACAAGGGCTCGTCCTGCTCATGCAGCTGCAGAAGCATTTCGCCCTCGTCAGCTTTCAAAGCCAACGGCTGCACAGCTAATATTTCCGTTATGGTATTGGCCGCCATATACGCAGCAGAAGAAACCGCCGCGCAAACAATATCCGTTCCCTCTTCTCCCCAGCCTGCATGACCCCTGATATGAAATCCAGCCAGCCGGCCATCTGGCAGGGTAAAGAATTCGGCTGAGATCATCAGGCCTTTACAGCCTCAATCTGAATCTTCGTATAGGGCTGGCGGTGTCCCATCTTCCGCTTAGAATTTTTCTTGGGCTTATAGGTAAATACGGTGATTTTCTTTGCCTTCCCGTTTTTTACCACCTTGCCGGTAACAGAAGCGCCTTCTACATAAGGACTGCCCACTTTCGGCTCGCCCTCTCCAAATACGGCTACCACCGGGAACTCAACTGTATCATTCTCCGCGGCATCCAGCTTTTCTACAAAAATCACGTCGCCGTACTGGACTTTATACTGCTTACCGCCTGTCTCGATCACTGCAAACATCTGATTTCCTACCTTTATTATTAGTCTCGCTACCTTGGGCGTGTGAAAGCAGCTGCTTTATTGCCTGTCTTCACATCTTATAACCCACAATATGCGGCTTATATAGCATAGCACGAAAACCCAGGAATGTCAAGGAAATCTTTGTCTCCTGCGCTTACTCGTTCTCCTCCAGGCGGGCCAGGGTTTCCACCGCATTCTGCACTTCCATCTCTGTCTGGGGGTGGTCCAGATAAGCGGAACTATACAGTAAAACTCCGCTGCACTGCATACTGCGGGCCTCTTCAATCTGCCGGCTAATCACATCGCCCCCCATCCAGTCCTCTCCCTGCTGGGAATTCCCCGCCTTATACAAAGCCAAGCCAGCGTAAAGCTTTAACCCCTGGTGCTTGGGCAGGGCGTTCCATTGCTCCAGCGCCTGGGAATAACTGAGAACTGGGTTTTCAAATCCGTAGTAAAGCTGCGGGCAGATATAGTCCACATACCCGGCCTGCGAGCACCATGCTGCAATATCTGCACCCATTTTCTTGTCATTTTCCAAATTGCCCTGTGGGGAAATTCCAAAGACCATATCTGGGCTTGCCTTCTTAACCCGGTCATATACCTCTGCCACCATGGCGCTGATATTAGCCGTGCGCCATTCCAGCAGACCAATGGGCTGCGCAGTCGTCTGGCAGTACAGCTCATAGCTCTCCGCATCCAAAGCCGCTTCCTCGGTAGGATAAAAATAGTCGTCAAAATGGATGCCGTCTACCGGATACTTTTCCGCGATCTCCGCCGCTCCCTTTGCAATCAGCGTTCGTACATACGGATAGGCGGGGTTCAAGTAGACCGCTCCCTCCCATTCCATAAAATAGTAAGGATTGTCCGCCCGCAAGGCCTCATAGGGATTATCCTGCGAAAGGGATTGCGGCGTCTCGGTTGTACGTATGCGCAGAGGGTTGATCCAGGCGTGAAATTCCATGCCCAAACTGTGGGTATAGTCTACCATAAACTGCAGAGGGTCAAATCCAGGATCTTTTCCCTGTTCTCCTGTCAGTAAATGCGACCACGGATACAGCTCTGAAGGATAAAAAGCGTCGCTAAACGCTCTCACATGGACGAACAGCGCATTTAGTCCCTTCTTTTTGGCGCTGTCCGCAATCGCCTTGAAATTATCCTCAAATGCCTGCTGGCTGTGTTCCTGTGTTGCCAGGACCATATACGGCACCCATACTCCCGCCATCTCTTCCCTCTCCTCCGCAACGGCTGTCTCTTCTGTGATTTCCTCCTGGGAAGAAGCGGGCTGCGGAGATGCTTCCGGCGCAGGCTTCATCGCCGTTGGCCTGTTTTGCTGGCCGCCCAGCAGCCAGACTGCCAGCACCGCTGCTGTCAGTGCCAGCCAGCCCGCTCCATACCGAATGATTCGTGTTCCTTTCATTTTGTATTCCTCCTGGAGCTTCCTATAATTGAACGAATGAAGTATCCTCTCTATTGTACCGCAGGTAACGCCCCGCCACCTGTTAAACAGTTGACAGGGGCAAAATTTCAGGTTATAATCACTTCATATTCCGGCGGCGGAACTTCGCCCGGTCATCAAAAGTATATGCGCGAAAGGATGATCCTATGAGCTATCGTTTTCTGCTGTTTGATGCCGACTGCACCCTTCTGGATTTTCCCCAGGACATGACCAAGGCTTTTCACCTGATGTACGCAGCCCACTTTGCCGCTCAGAAGCCCTTTACTTTGGAGCTTCTTGCCTGCTATGAGGACTGCAACAACCGGGCCTGGACCAGATTTGAGCGGGGCGAATGTACCAAACAGGAACTTTACCTCTCCCGTTTTATCGATTTTCTGGCTGAGACAGGTCTGTCCGGCGATCCTATAGAGATAAACGAAACCTATTTCTCCTCCTTGGCAAAAACTGGCACCCCCTACCCTGGCGCTGTAGAGCTGGTGGCAGATCTTGCAGAAACATACGATCTCTATATGATTACCAACGGCAATGTGGTCAGCCAGTTTCCCCGGCTGGAGCATGCGGGTCTTCTTCCCTATTTTAAAGAGGTATTTGTCTCAGAAGCTGTGGGCGTGGGAAAGCCGGACAAGCGCTACTTTGACTATGTGGCGGCCCATATCCCCGGTTTCACACCTCAAGAGGCTCTTGTTATTGGGGACTCTCTTTCCTCTGATATCCAAGGCGCCGTAAATGCTGGACTTCACAGCCTCTGGTTCCATCCCCCCGGACTAGGGGTTTATGATTCCCCTGCTCCTCTGTACACTTGGCAGGCGGAAGATTACGCTGGGATTCGGGAGATACTCCGGCATGTATAAAATTTTTCTGGTGGAAGATGATCCTGTAATCTGCCAAACTGTGACGGAGCATTTAAGCCTATGGGGATACCAGGTACAGGCCGCCCAGGATTTCTCTCACACCGTTGAAGAGTTCACTGCCTTTGCGCCCCACCTCGTTTTGCTGGACATTGGCCTGCCGGTATTCAATGGATTTCATTGGGTACAAGAGATCCGGACGCGCTCGCAAACGCCCGTAATATTCCTCTCTTCCGCCTCGGACAATATCAATATTGTCACCGCCATCCAGCTGGGAGGCGATGACTTTATTCCAAAACCCTTTGATCTTACCGTGCTTACCGCTAAAATACAGGCAGTGCTGCGCAGGACCTATTCCCTGCCCAAAGGCCGGGACATTCTGGAGCATCAAGGCGCTCTGCTGGATCTGAGCGCTGAAACCGTATCTGGACCAGACGGCCAGCGGGAACTGACAAAAAATGAGTTTCGTATTCTCAAAGTGCTGATGGAAAACGCGGGACATACGGTCAGCCGCAGCCAGCTGATGGTGCTGCTGTGGGAAAATGAAAGCTTTATTGATGACAACACATTGACAGTTAATATCTCTCGGCTGCGCAAAAAGCTAGAAAACGTAGGTCTGGCAGGCTTTTTAACCACCCGTAAGGGCCAGGGATATATTTTGGAGTAAGCACATGATCTTGTTTGACTATATCCATGACCGGCGCCGAGTAGCTGTGGGCTTTCTGCTGTTGTGGCTGGCTGCGGGGAGTATTCTGTGGCTGTTCGGGCTGACTTTCTCCGAGATAGCTTACTGCTGCCTGGTTACCGCTGTAGTGGGGGCCGGCTTATTCGGTGTGCCGGACTATATCCGGTACGCCCGGCGTATCGCCGCGCTGAAAACCCTTCGGCAAATGGCGCCTGAACTGCCAGAGCCTTTGGTACCCTCGAAAGAGACTCCCCTGGCAGAACAACTGCTGACAGAAACCTTAGAGTCACTGCGCCTGCATAAAACCGAACGGGAACAGAATCAGCTGGACCGCCAAGAGGAGATGCTGGAGTATTATACTCTGTGGGTCCATCAGGTAAAAACTCCTTTGGCCGCTATGCGGCTGATCCTGCAGTCGAAACCTGAGGACAGCGAAGCCCTAGGGCAGGAGCTTTTCAAAACAGAGCGTTACATTGAATTGGTGCTGGGATACCTTCGTATTTATTCTATGAACGCTGACTTACAGCTAAACCTGCGGTCTGTACGGCCGTTGGCCGCTCAGGCAGTCAAAAAGTTTGCCACCCAGTTTATCTATAAGGGTTTACGGCTGGAACTGGCTGAATTTGATAATCAAGTTATTACCGATGAAAAGTGGCTGGTCTTTGTGTTGGAACAGCTGATCTCAAACGCGATCAAATATACTTCCCGCAATGGCTGGATTGCCATCCGCATGGACAGCCAGGATATTTTGAGTATAAAAGATAGTGGCGTGGGCATTGACCCCGGAGACTTGCCCCGTATCTTCGAGCGGGGCTTCACTGGTCGCAACGGACGTGTAGAGGGCAGCAGCACAGGGCTTGGCCTTTATCTCACCAAGCAGGTTTTGGACAAGCTGGGAAATACCATCCAGGTCCTATCCACACCGGGTACGGGTACAGAGGTCCGAGTAAATCTCCATCGGGAAAGCGATTAACTGTTTAACTTGCCATACAAAGCAGATTCTCACTATTTCTTGCTATATGCGCAAATCCATCCTTCTTTCTTTCAAAGCAATAGGGATTATTCCAAAAAGCCCGCCCCGCAAACTAGATAAAGCGGGGCGGGCTTTCCTACATACTTTGTTTCATCCGCAGCTTACGGGAGAAAGGATTTTCAAAATAATGACCTCTCTACAGAACTTATTGATATTCAACAATCTCAATCTTCTCTATAACCATATCCTCCACGGGCTTGTTTGTCTGAGAATCGGTCTCAACTTGGGAAAGAGCATATACGCTGTCCATCCCCTCGAACACCTGGCCAAAGACCGTGTGGCCTGTCTGATTTGTTGAGTAGGCTCCATCCAGAAAATAGTTTCCGCCGTGGGTATCGTACAGTTCCTTGTATTTGCCCTGTTTCTTCACCTTGTCCATATCCAGCCACTTTTCCGCATATACCTTCGTAAATGTGTCGGGATCCTGCTTATATATCTCAAACCCCTGCTGGTACTGGTCCCATATAGAAGCGTCCGTAGGCGTATTGGTACAGTTAATAAAAAATTGGCTGCCATTGGTATTTTCTCCCCGGTTAGCCATAGAGAGCGCTCCGTCCAGGTTCAGCAGGTTGTCCGCAAACTCATCCTCAAAATCCTCTTGCCAAACACTCTCCCCGTCCGCTCCCGTGCCGTCAGGACTGCCGCCCTGAATCATAAAGTTTTCCATGACTCGGTGGAATGTCAAACCATCATAATAACCCTGCAAAGCGTGCAGCTTAAAATTATATACAGCCTTTGGAGCCTCTTCTGGGAAAAAGCGGATCTTGATAACCTCGCCGGTCTTCATAGTTATCACCGCAATCTCCTCTCCCTTTTCCGGCATGTCCAACTGCCAGCCAAGCTCCTTACTGCTGCTATGCGGTTCCAATTCCTCCACAGGGATCAAACTGCCTGTGGTGCCGATTACTTTTGCCGCGGCACTGGCCTCACCGGTTGTTCCAGCACCACAGGCCGCCAATTCCAAAGCCATCACGAAAACAAGAAGTGCGCAAACAAAGCGTTTCAACATTCAGTCCTCCTACACAACTTAATTTTTCTACTATTTTATAGTATTCCGTCCAAATATGCAAGCTTTTTTTCCCGGGCAGACGCACAGGCTGGCATATAGACTCTATTGGTTCCCGTATATCCCCATTCCCTTCTCTGCTCAGTCTGCATGAAGCCGTCCCGTACAGCATATATATTTTTTGAAAAAGCCAAAGCCTGTTTTTCCGAATATTCCGGCTTCAAACAGGAACGCTTTGGGGAAGACGAATAGATCCGTCTACATGAACAGAAAGGGATGTGTCAGAAAAATGCGATTTTATCCGGAAGGTTATTTGCTGGATTTGCCTGAAAACATAGCTGCCCTGCAGTCTCCTGCTGCTCTCAGTGAGGCCATGCGTGAAAAAAAAATTCTGGAAGCCCGGGCATTCATGTGTACGGGCAATCACGATCTCCTCTTGGACCTGGCTGGCATAAAGGGAATTATTCCCCGGGAAGAAGGGGCTTTGGGAATACGGGAAGGCACGGTGCGGGACATTGCCATTCTCTCCCGGGTTAACCGCCCCGTGTGCTTCATGGTGCAAGACCTGCAGCGGAATGAGCAGGGGCAGGTTACCGCTATTCTTTCACGCCGGGCTGCCCAAGAACAGTGCCTGGCTCAGTACATAGAGACTTTGTCTCCTGGCGATGTGATAGACGCCAGAGTGACCCATTTAGAGCCCTTTGGGGTATTTGCTGACATTGGCTGCGGTGTTTCCTCCTTGTTGCCTATTGACGCTATTTCCGTCTCCCGTATAGAACACCCCAGCGAGCGCTTTCTGCCTGGTATGGACATTCGAGCTGTGGTAAAAAGCCGAGAGGGAAACCGGGTAAACCTGTCGCACAAAGAGCTTTTAGGCACTTGGGAGGAAAATGCAGCCCGGTTTCGAGCGGGGGAAACAGTGGCTGGCGTAATACGCAGCATTGAAAGCTATGGTGTATTCGTTGAATTGGCCCCCAATTTGGCAGGCCTGGCTGAATTGAAAGAGAATATTTTTCCTGGCCAGCAGGCAAGCGTTTTTATTAAAAGCGTCTTGCCTGCCCGGATGAAAATTAAGTTGATTATCATTGAGACCTTTGACAGCCAGCCACGCCGCCCCTCACCTCCAGAATATTTCTTCAGCGGCAGCACCATGGAGGAATTTGTCTACTCCCCCGCTCAAAGCGAAAAGAGGATCTCCACCAAATTCTTTTAATTTTAGCTATATACTTGCAGAGCCCTCCTCTTTCACCAAATCTTTTACCTTTTCCAAAGACAGTCCCTGTTCCTGGGCGATTCTCGCCAGATCGCCATATTCCGCTTTCTCCCTGGTTACACCCCACCCCTGGGAACGCTTAATACTCACCGGGCCATATTGGGTGTCTATCCGGCCCGTCTCCCGGCGCAGCGTATATCGCCCGCAGAGAGTTTCCCGCACACCGAGAGTCGTTGTATGGGCAAACAGCAGGCCGATGAGTTTCTCCCGGTCCTCTAACCGGCACAAGCAGGTCAGCAGTATGCCTGGCCTGCTTTTTTTCATGCCAATCGGGGTGGTAAACACATCCAGCGCGCCAGCCTCCAGCAAAGTCTCCGCCGCAAAGGCAACCGCCTCTGGAGTCATGTCATCCAGGTTGCAGGACAGCTCCGCAATCTGTTCTTCCGCGCCTTCCTGCGTATCGCCCAGCATAACCCTTACCCCATTCATCGACTCAAAATCTTTCGTTCCCATACCATAGCCAATCTGCTTTACCTTCATAACAGGGGCAGGGCCAAATGCCTGGGCAAAGTGTTTTAACAGCGCAGCGCCTGTGGGCGTACACAATTCCCCCTGCACCTGTCCGCCATAGGTTGGCACCTCCCGGAGAATATCCGCTGTGGCAGGCGCTGGTACAGGCAGAATACCGTGGGCACAGCGCACTTGTCCACTGCCCACATGGATGGGAGAGCAAATAACCTCATCCAGCTTCAGCTCGTGGATCAGCATACATACAGCCGTTATATCTGCTACTGCGTCCATTGTACCCACTTCATGAAAATGAATCTCACTGACTGGCACACCATGGGCCCGGCTCTCAGCCTGAGCAATCAATCCATATACCGCCAGCACATCCGCACGTACTTCCTCGGGCAGGTCCAGGTGGGAGATGATATGCTCAATGTCCTTCATTCCCGCATGATGATGGCTATGGCCCCCTTCATGGTCATGATGGCCATGGGTGTGCGGATGAGAATGTCCGTCATGACTGTGCAAGTGGCCCTGGGGATGCTCGTGAGTATGGTGCGTATGGGTATGCCCATGAGCAATATCATGGCTGTGCTCCTCTTGGCCATGCACAGTTACCTCCACATGCGTACCAGTTATACCGCACTTTACAGCCTCTCTGGCCGTTACCTGCACGCCGGACAAACCCAGGCTGTTCAGCCTGTGCAGGAAGTCTTCCCGGTCTGGGTGCAGCTCCAGCAGAGCCGCTGCCAGCATGTCACCTGCCGCCCCCATGTTACACTCCACATAAAGCGTTCTCATTTTTGTAGCCTCCTGTTCATATAGTATTTACTCAGTTGTTTAAAACAGCGTGGTCTGGCTGCTTTCCGGCAGCCCGTTCAGGGCGCCTACCGCCCGCAGAGTATCTATCACCGCGCTGGACACCTTGGCCCGGGCCTGTAAATCATCAATGGAAATATACTCTCCGCCCGTCTTACGGGCTTCCTGTAAACTGGCTGCCGCCGCGTCACCTACCCCCTTCAGGCTGGAGAAGGGCAGACGAATCTTCCCCGCCTCCACCAAAAAACGGGTGGCGGAAGACTTATATAGATCTACGGTCAGCAGTTCGATGCCTCGGGCCATCATCTCGTTAATAATCTGCAGGGTTTCAAACTCCGCCTCTTCTTTGGCGCTGGCCTCCCGGTTTTTAATCTTCTGGTCCAGCTCCTGCATTTTTCTGCGAACCTCGTCCCGGCCGCCTAAGGCTGTAGCGCCATCAAAATCTGTGCTTCGCACTGTAAAATAGGCGGCATAAAACTCAATCGGCTTATGCACCTTATACCACCCCAGCCGCAGGGCGGCAATCATATATGCCGCCGCATGGGCTTTGGGAAACATGTATTTGATTTTGAAACAGGAGTCAATATACCACTGGGGTACATCGTGGTCCTTCATGGCCGCAATATGCTCTTGGGTCAGCAGTTTGCCCGCCTTGCCTTTTCGCACGATCTCCATGATCTTAAAGGCCATCTTGGGGTCTAATCCCTTATTAAGCAGATAAACCATGATCTGGTCCCGGGTTCCAATCACCTCGGATATGGTGCAGGTACCATTCTGGATCAACTCCTGGGCATTTCCCAGCCACACGTCCGTACCGTGCGATAAGCCGGAAATCTGCAAAAAGTCTGAAAACCTTGTGGGCTTACATTCCTCCAGCATACCCCGCACAAAATTGGTCCCCAATTCTGGCAGTGAAAGCGTACCGGTCTTCACGCCGCCAATGTCCTCGGGAGTGATGCCCAGCGCCGCCGGAGAGCTGAAGAGGCTCATAACCTCTGGATCGCTCATGGAGACTTTCATCACCGGGATGCCCGTGTATTCCTCCAGGTAATGGTAAATGGTGGGCACATCGTGCCCCAGCTCGTCCAGCTTGCACACATTGTCGTGGATGGAGTGGAAGTCAAAATGGGTTGTGATGTTAGGCGATTTTTGGTCGTTAGCAGGATGCTGTACGGGGCAGAAGTCATAGACCTCCATACCTCTGGGCACCACGATCATGCCGCCGGGATGCTGGCCCGTGGTGCGCTTAACACCTGTACAGCCTAGAGCCAGCCGTTTCTCCTCCGCCTTATGAAGCGTGCGCCCCCGGTCCTCCGCATAGCTTTTCACATAGCCATAGGCTGTTTTTTCTGCCACAGTAGAAATGGTACCTGCCTTGAACACATTGTCCCGGCCAAACAGGACCTCTGTGTAACGGTGGGCTCCGCTCTGATATTCACCAGAAAAATTCAGGTCGATATCCGGCACTTTATCCCCGTCAAATCCCAAGAATGTCTCAAAGGGGATCGTATGGCCGTCCCGGTCCATGGGTTCCCCACACACGGGACAGTCCTTGGGGGGCAGGTCAAAGCCTGAGTCATAGCTGCCATCGGTAATAAACTCACTGTGACGGCATTGGGGGCAGACATAGTGCGGTTCCAGGGGGTTCACCTCTGAAATGCCCGACATGCTGGCCACAAAGGAGGATCCCACTGACCCGCGGGAGCCTACCAGATAGCCGTGGTCCTCGCTGTCTGCCACCAGCTTTTGGGCTGTCATATACAGCACGGAAAAGCCGTGTTTGATGATAGAGCCTAGTTCTTTATTCAGACGTTTCTCCACAATTTCCGGCAGAGGATCCCCATAGCGTTCTTTGGCCCGCCTCCAGGTAATCTCCACCAGCTGTTCCTGAGCTCCCTCTATAAAGGGCGGGAAATTGCCCATTGGCACAGGCCGTACATGGTCCACCATATCGGTCAGCTTGTTGGGATTGGTCACTACCACTTCATAGGCCTTCTCCTTGCCTAGATACGCGAACTCACGGAGCATCTCAGCCGTTGTTCTCATATAAAGCGGCGCCTGCTGGTCCCCATCTGCAAAATTTTTCATAATGACCCGCCGGTAATCCGCGTCTTTTGGGTCTTTAAAGTGAACATCACAGGTTGCCACTACAGGCTTATGCAGCTTTTCCCCAATCTTTACAATGGTACGGTTATACTCCCGCAGGCCCTCTTCATCGGTATCGCCATTGCGCACCATAAACATATTATTGCCAATGGGCTGTATTTCCAGATAGTCGTAATATTCCGCGATCTTACAAAGGTTATCAAAACTTTCTCCCCGAATCATCGCCTGAAACAGCTCTCCTGCCTCACAAGCGCTGCCAATCAGAAGTCCCTCCCGGTGCTTATCCAGCAGGCTGCGGGGCGTGCGGGGGTGGCGGTAATAGTATTCCAGATGGCCTGCTGAAATCAGCTTGTAAAGATTCTTTAGGCCTGTGTGATTCTTTACTAAAATGATCTGATGGTAGGAGCGCTGCTTTTTGGGGTCTCCCCCAGCCAGTGCGGCGTTGATGCCCTCTACTGTGTTAATCCCCTGCTCGTCCTGCAGACGCTGCAAAAGCCGCAGGTAGATTTCTCCCAGCACGGCTGCGTCATCATCGGCCCGGTGATGCTGGAAATCCCCTAGCCGTAGATAGTTGGCCACTGTATCCAGTTTGCAGTCTTTGATGTCCTTCAGCAGAGAACGGCACATGGGCACCGTATCAATGTATGGGTAAGAAAATGCAATCCCTGTGCGTTCTCCCGCTGCTCTGAGAAAGCTTGTATCAAAACCAGCATTGTGGGCTACCAGCACGGGGTCTTCTCCACAGAAGGCATAGAAGTCTCTTAAAGCCTGTGCTTCCAAAGGAGCATCCGCTACCATCTGGTCTGTGATCCCCGTCAATTTTGTAATATTAGCAGGGATAGGCTTCTCCGGGTTTACAAAAGTGTCAAAATGATCTGTCACCTGGCCATTGCGCACCCGCACCGCGCCGATTTCCGTGATGCGGTCTTTTCTGGGAGAAAGCCCCGTGGTCTCCAGGTCAAAGCAGATAAATTCCCCATCCAGAGGACGGGTACATGCGCCGGAAACCGCAGCCACCAGGTCGTTGACAAAGTACGCTTCCATGCCGTAGATCACTTTGAAGTCCGGGTCCTCTTTGCGGATGGCCTCTTCCGCCAGCATAGCCTCTGGGAAAGCCTGAGCCACGCCGTGGTCCGTAATAGCCACTGCCCGCTGTCCCCACTTATGGGCCTGCATAACTAGGTCTCCGGCAGGGGTCATGCCGTCCAGGTCAGACATACTGGAGTGCAAGTGCAGCTCGACCCGTTTTTCCAAAGCGTTGTCCACCACTTCCACCTGACTGACGGTAGCCACAGCTCTGGGCCGCAGCACATTTTCCCGGTCATATTTATCATATTCTAAGGCGCCCCGCACCAGAAGCGACTGTCCTTTTTTTAAGCTGTCCAGCTCCTTACATTGGCTGGCATCCTGAATAATCTTTAAAGTGGTGGAACCTGTGTAGTCTGTGATGTCAATCGAGTATATCTTTTTAGATTTATCCCGAGTCTCCTTGCTCTCCAGGTCAAAAATCTCGCCCCAAACCACGGTACTGCCCAATTCCAGGCTCAGTTCCCGCAGAGGGACTGGCCTGTTCTTTGGCACCTGTCCCAGCAGAGGACGGGCTGTATCCTGGACAATCTGTGGAAGCAGGTTGTCTCCTTCCCGTATCTCTATTTTGCGCTTGGCAGCCTGGTCTGCCATAGCCTCCTCGTATTCCTCCAGCTCACGGATCACTGCCTCCCGCTGGCGCTGGACCGCTTCCTTTTGTACTTGCTCTACCAGCGAGCCCTCTCCTTCTTTTACAGCCAGCTTGCCCTCAAACCGTACCTGACAGTCCACCCCAAACCATCGGGCAATCAGCTCCTGCATCTTTTCGCCTGTGTGCCTGGCGGAGAGCAGCTCGTGACCACCATGGGCCAGGGCTACGGAGAAGCAGCCCTCTGCCAGCCGGGCCTGCGCTTGATGCAGAGTGCCGTTCAAGCTGGCGTCCTGCTCCTTCAAGGCTTCTGCCAAAGACGGCAGGCTTTCTGGTGAAAAGCAAGCGGCGGGGAAGCTCGGCTCGATCTTAACCCGTCGCAGACCTGTGCCTTCCAGCATTTCTCCCATACGGCGCAGCTGGACATACTCCACCGGGTCAAAAAAGCGCACTGCCATTGTTACCGCCTGTTCCGCCCGGTTTAGGGTAAAGCTCTGCAATTCGCCCTGCAAAAGAGCCTCCGGCAGGCTTTTGCCTTCCAGCTCTCTCTGAAAAAAATCTCCCACTCTATGCAAAGCCCGGCCTCCTTTCGTCTTTATTCCCTGCTGTAAGACAAATCTCCAACACGCAGGATCCGCCTACACCAGCCGTCATAGATATCAAAGAAACTAACGCTGCTGGCCTTTCCCCGGATAGAGCACTGGTCCATGGTCTCTGGGGGCAAGCCCAGCCACAGACAGTTCCACACCATCAGCGCCCCGCCATGGGAGACCAGAATTACCGTATCTTCCGGCTGTTCCAGCACTTCCCGACAGATAGGCTCCAAGCGCTGGTACATCTCCCGGCGGGTCTCACTGCCGGGAAGGGGCCGGTCGTCTATGTACCTGTCCCGGCCCTTGTGCTCCGCAAACCATTGGCTGGACTTCCCCATTGTCTCGGGGCCGTGGTTTCTCTCCCGCAGCTCCTTGCGGTACTCCACCACCAGACCCAGCCGCTTTGCCAGAGGTGCGGCAGTTTGAGCCGCCCGCTTCAGGTCGGAAGAAAAAATTTTCACAGACTGTCCGGCCAGTTCCGCGCCCAAGCGTTCGCCGATGCGCTGGGCCTGCCCGTGCCCCAGGGGCGTGAGCTCCCAATCGTTCCAGCCGCCCATCATGCCATTCACATGATGCTCTGACTGGGCGTGCTGTATGGTTATAATCTGCTTCATGTTGTCATCCTCTATGCTTCTTCCTATTGCCGGGAGCTTCCCCCAAACCTTTGGGCCGAATGTCTGCCAACGCCTTTCCGTACAGCGTCAGCTCTCCATTTCATTGACAACGCTCACTCTATCTATCGTAAGCACTACCCGGTAGGTGGGATCCAATGTCTGGAGCTGCCGGACAATTTGGTCTTTGATCGTCTGTTCGCTGTCTTTTAACGTGAAGGGGACAGCCACATCGAAAACAATATTGGAATGTGTCACACCCCAAACCACCCGAAAATCATGGATAGCGGCTTGGGGGTACAAGTCTTTGACTCTGTCCGTCACCTGCTGGCGAAGCTGGTCTGTCTTGGGGTCTCCGGTCACCACTGGATCTAAATGGATTACCAGATGGATGCCGTCCTCCTCCAAAAAGTCCCGCTCTATGTTGTCAATCAGATCGTGACTGACCAAAATGTCCTCCTCGGCAGGGACTTCGCAGTGTACGCTGGCAAAACATCTGCCCTCTCCATAGCTGTGAACTGTCAGATCATGAATCCCAATAACACCCGGATACGTTCGTATTTTTCTGTATACATGTTGAACTAGTTCTGGTTTAGGCGCCAGCCCCAATAAGGGGTCCGCAGTTTCCAAAACCAGTTTGATGCCGGAAACTACAATGAAAACCGCTACCAACAGTCCCAGCCACCCATCCAAACGAAGGTTGGTCAGCTGGGTAATCACCGCACCCAGCAATACCACTCCAGTGGTAATCACGTCATTGCGGCTGTCGCTGGCCGTGGCCACAAGTGCCTGGCTGCCAATTCTCTTCCCAACACTGCGATAGAAGCCGCACTGCCACAGTTTCAGCAGCACAGAAACCACCAACACCCCCATGGCCACAGGGCCAAAGTTTGCTGCTTCTGGCGACACAATCTTCTCAATGGAAGTTTTTCCCAGCTCCAGCCCCAAAAACAACACAATAAAGGAGACAATCACCCCGCAAAGATACTCGATTCTGGCATGGCCAAAGGGGTGCTCCTTATCGGCTGGTTTGCCTGCCAAACGAAACCCCACCAGCATAATAATCGAAGAGCCTGAGTCCGTCAAGTTGTTTATGGCGTCCGCCATAATCGCCACACTGTGAGACAGCAGGCCAGCTAACAGTTTGATGACAAACAGCAGCAGGTTCGTAGTAATCCCCACAGCGCCCGCAACACGTCCTGATTTTTCCCGAACAGCGGGTTCTGGTTCACTGCCATACCCTTTCACCAGTCTTTTCATGATGTGGTCAAACACAGGGCCCCCTCCTTACTCTCACACTAAAATGCTGTTGCCCTGGCTGTCAATTCCTACAAGCAGTGGAAAGTCCTTCAAAGTCAACCGCTTTACGGACTCACATCCCAAGTCTTCAAAAGCGATGACCTGACATTCTGTAATACACTGGGCTGCCAATGCGCCTGCCCCGCCCAGGGCGCAAAGATACACGGCGCTGTTTCTCTGTATGGCTTCTACTACCGCGGCGCTCCGTTTTCCTTTTCCAATCATGCACTTGACGCCTAAATCCAAAAACCGGGGGGTATAGGGGTCCATACGGACACTGGTAGTAGGCCCGCAGGAGCCAATCACAGCCCCCGGACGCGCAGGTGTGGGCCCGGCATAATAAATCGCCGCCCCTTGCAGCGGATAGGGCGGCCCCTCTCCCCGGTCCAGCATCTCAGTAATCCGTTTATGCGCAGCGTCCCGGCTGGTATAGACCGTGCCGCTAAGCAGAACCCGCTGGCCTGCCCGCAGGCTTGCCGCCTTCTCTGACAGCCGGCTTGTATTCAGTCTGATCTCATCCATTTTGACCTGCCTCCTGTGTTGTCAAGTCTAAGTCCAGATAATAGTCTTTCTCCGTTTCCCGGACGATGTGAAAGCCCAGCTTCTGGTGCATACGCAAAGAAGCCTTATTCCACTTAAATACACTGGAGCCTGTGATTTTTTGATAGCCTAGTGCCCGCAGCCGGTTTATAACCGCTTGCATCACAGATGTCCCTATCCCCTTGCCACGGTATTCAGATGTCCAGATTGCAATGGGCGGGTTCTCTCCTTTTATTGTCACGTCTCCAACCGCTGTATATACACCATTCTTTTGTATCTCAATAAAATACAGCTCTCCTGCTTTGTCCAGAAATTCACACATTCCTTTGATATAGTGCAAATCTGGTTTCTTGCTTTCGTCAAAAATCCCCTCTGAATTTTGATACACATAAGGGTCCTGATAGCCAGCAAGGGCTTTTTCATAGTGTCCATCATATCGTTTCAGCCGCAATGTCTCCGTTAACTGTAAGACATCCGGCTGCTCAATACCAGAAAGCGGCATTTCAGCTCTACTCCTTTCCCTGGTTGTTTCCATCACTGTCCCATAGGCTGGCAGATTGATAACAGGATAGAAAAGCGACCCTAGCACCTAGGCTTAGAGCCGCTTCAACTGTTTCAGTAAAATTGCATACACCCTACATGCACGATCCAGTGGCGATTTTCCAATAATGATAGGGACGTCCAAAGGGCTTTTCTTGCAGATAGTTCTCCACCTGCAGGCCGTTCCGGCGGCACAGCGTCTTTACTGCTTCCGCGTCCTCATCCTGCGCTATGGACTGGTAGTATAGACATCCACCTGGCTTCAGCAGGGAGAACAGCCTCTCCAGAATACTCTCAAAAAGGCCGCTCTCCAGCCGGGTACTGCCTACCATCGTTACAATATCAAACTTGCCGCACAGTTCCGTACACTCCATCACATCTTTGTGGATAATCTTCACTGGGCTGGGATTGCCCTCGTTCTTCAGACATTCTGACAGCCCACGGCAAATGTTGCCATCTAAGTCGATACTGGTCAGGCTGCCCCCTTGCAGCTGATAGCTCAAGTAGCGGTCCCAATATCCTGCGCCAATACCCACATTACAGATATCCGCGCCCTCGCCCACCGTGAAGTTCTCTTCAAAAAAGGCTGTAATCCGATACTCTAAATATTTGCTCTCCACCGACAGATTCCACGGCCCGGCTTCGGGTCCGTAAAGCTCGCCATATCTTTTTAACAGGAAATCTGGATCCATCTCCCTGCTCCTTTCCATTCCTTTGGGATTGCGCGGTTATCCACTGCCGCTCTGATGCCAAACAAACAGAAAGGCGGCCCCCGGCATCCAGGCCAGGAGCCGTCAAATATTGCAGAAGAGAGCTACTTCTCCCAAAAAAGCTCAATATGTTCCTGGGTAGGACCATAGAAAAAGGCTATATGGATAGGCTGGTCACCAATGCTGGCATCCATAGGCTCGTTGGTCACCTGATACCCAGCTTCACGCACCTTTCCAATAATCTCATCCACCTTGTCAGTGGCGAAGGCGATATGTGCCAGCGGTCCCCCTGCGGGAATTTCACTATCGCTGCTCAAAATCTCTATGCAGGTATTGTCCCCGCAGGAAACCATCATGCAGGGCCTTTCTGGATCTCCCCAGGTCTGTTTCACTTCCATATCTAAAATCTGGGTGTAAAATTCAACGGTCTTTTTATACTGCTCTGCTGTAGGCTTTACAGCAATGTGATGTACGCCTTGAATGAATTTGCCCATATAGCTGGCTCCTTTTTATTTTCGATTAAAAATTGACATAATATCTGTAAAGGTATCGTCGTCATCAATCACAGCTGGGTCTACCCGGGGTTCGCTGCCCCGCAGGCTTTGATTGCTGCGAATAGGCGCATTGCCGCCCCGGCTGGAAACCACATTGGTCTGCTCCGCTGGCGCAGGCCCTAAAAAGTCATCATCCAGGTCAATGTCCAAAGCTTGCTTGGATTTTTCCCCATTCATCCCCTCAAAGCCAGTCGCAATCACCGTGACATTCATCTCGTCTTCCATGGACTCATCAAAGGTAGCGCCCCAAATGATGTTGGCATCCTGATGGGCACGCTCTGTGACAATCTGAGAAGCGGTATCTATCTCATCCAGAGCAATGTCAGGGCTGGAGGTGATGTTAATAATAACACCTCTGGCACCAGCAATCTTTGTCTCCAGCAAGGGACTGGAAATAGCCGCCATAGCAGCCTGCTCAGCTTTGTCTTTCCCTGTTCCGTGGCCCACGCCCATATGCGCGTATCCAGCGTCCTGCATCACAGACTTTACATCTTCAAAGTCCAGATTGACAATGCCAGGCAGCTGGATCAAATCCGAAATGCTCTGCACACCCTGGCGCAGCACATCGTCCGCCACCAAAAAGGCATTGGCCAATGTAATGCGTTCATCGCTGACCAGCTTCAGCCGCTCATTTGGAATGACCACCAGGGAATCCACATGCTCCCGCAGAGACGCAATGCCCCGCTCTGCCTGTTCCATCCTGCGGCGGCCTTCAAAGGCAAAGGGCTTGGTAACAATGCCAACGGTTAAAGCGCCCTGTTCGCGGGCAATCTTTGCCACAGCTGGCGCGGCGCCAGTTCCGGTACCGCCGCCCATGCCAGCAGTAATAAAGACCATGTCCGCGTCTTTCAAGGTCTGGGAGATAACCTCCCGGCTCTCTTCAGCCGCTTTCTCACCTACCTCCGGTTTGGAGCCAGCTCCCCGGCCACTGGTCAGCTTTTCACCCAGCTGCACCTTGATAGAGGCCTGGCTGCGCTGTAAAGCCTGCTTGTCAGTGTTCATACAGACCAGCTCTACACTGCGCACACCGGCGCTGGCAATGCGGTTTACAGCGTTTCCGCCGCCGCCGCCCACACCTACCACCTTTATGGTCTGTGGGGTTTCATCCAATAAATTGTCAACTTCAAAAGGCATTTTTACGACCACCCTTCATTTTCACTAAACTAGAAAATAGAAACTGCAAAGGTCTCCCCTTCGCCACACTCCTCCATGCCCTTATTACCAAAGGCCAGCTGAACACGAAATTACGTTAACTTAGTGTTACATGGTATAATCTATCACTTTTTCAGATAAATTTCAAGGATTATCTTGAAAAAAGACCCGGTAAAATAAATTTTTCCAGGATTTTTGCGCTAAAATACGCATAGCACTTTCCTTTCCCACAATATATAGCCTTACTGCTGACCAGGAATAAAATCGTTCCCTTTCTCATATCCTGTAACCAGCACATTCCCGGCAAAGTTGGAGCAGCCCCGGACTATTCTTCCGAAACAGGTTCCACGCCGCCTTCCTCGTATCCGGTATCTTCCCAGTCTTCATCACCTCCACCTTCTTCTGTACTTTCTTCCTCTTCCTCTGGGTCACTATACCCCTCATCTTCACCATTATCTTCCGTGTACTCGCCTTCTGGCTCTCCGGCAACAGAAGTGTACTGCTCATCCTCCTCGCCTATGTCTTCTTCCCCAGACTCTTCCTCTGAGCTGGATTCTGGTGTTGGACTAGGCGTGGCCCTAGAACTGGGCGCCGGTGTCTGAACCACTGGAGAGTCTTTCCCTGGCGTGAAGTAAGCCGTTTTCATATCTGGCAAATGCGAAAGCTCCAGCACGCCATTTTCCTCTGGCCGTACCCCCTTTCCAGTTTCACCTGTCAGCAATCCTACGGCATATTGCAGTTTGTTTTCCAACTCTACGGCACTGCCCAGCCTGCATTCCACTCTGTCCTGATACCATATCTGGATATTGTACAAATCGGTCACATCCAGCCTGGTAAAATCCCCAGCCACTCCCAAGCTGTCTACCGTTCTAAGTATCTGTGCCAAAGCCTCTGCGGCTGCTGGGTCTTCCACACCCAAGGGCTGGCCAATCTGCGCGGCATTTAAGACAAAACCCGTGGCCTGCAAAAGCCCGTCAGGCGGATCCGCTCTAGCTTCTAATACTTTCCCCTGACCATCCACCACATACCAGGTCCCACCAGCCTGCAGGCAGCAGGCGGCGCGAGCCGCTGTAATCTCTACCACCACGGTACTGGGAAGCCTGCGGCTGATCTTTGCTTTGGCAACATAAGGCAGCTGTTCTTGAAGCTTCTCTTCCCGGCTGGAAATAGGAATAAATAAAAGGTTATCGCCTTTTTTATAGTCACAGATTTGCAGAATCTCCTCTTCCGGGTATACGCTGTCTCCAGTCACCCGCACTTCCGCTACCCGCAGCAGCAGGGATTCCGCCAAAAAGAGCGTCCCCCCCACCATAACCAGCAAGGCCAATACAATAAGGAACCGGCGTTTCGTCAAGCTCATGGTCCTGCGGCGTTTTCGTGGCTGTGGCTCCGGCCGGCCTCTGGGCACAGACGTCTCCCTCTTAACAGCCCTGCTTTGCCCTCCCTGACCGGACCTGCTGCGCCGGGGCTCTTTCCTATTTCCGCTTTTTCT
>CAJUPK010000008.1:29446-31725 GCA_910588415.1 uncultured Oscillospiraceae bacterium
TTCCAGCCCCTGTCTTCCGCTGCTCTCGGGAGGATTTCCGGCTGTCAGGCGGAGCGCTTCTTGGTTTGCGCACCCCGCTTTCGTTTCTGTTATCGGCTTGTAATGCCTGCCAATCTCCTTGAGGCGGTTCTCCATCCGAGCGGGAATTGATGTCCACAAATTCATCTCCATCCCAAAGGTCCCGCCGTCCCTTTCTGCTGCTCATGATGCCGCCTCCTTTCCCGCGTATTTTCTAAACTTCCCGAATCCTGGCTCCTAAATCAGCCAAGCCTCCTGCTAGATTCTCATAGCCGCGGCAGATATATTCTGTACCGCCTACTAGAGTGCGCCCCTGGGCCGCAAGCCCAGCCACTACCAAAGCTGCGCCGCCGCGCAGGTCAGCCGCCTCTACAGAGGCGCCTGTTAGCCTCTCTACCCCCTCTATCACCGCCACCTTTCCCTCTACCTTGATCTTCGCTCCCATACGTTGGAGGCCCTCTGCATGGCGATAGCGGCTTTCAAATATGTTCTCTACAAACACACTGGTCCCCTGGCCCACTGCGGCCATTGCCATAACCGGCGGCTGGGCATCCGTAGGAAAGCCAGGATATGGCATCGTGCGGATATGCTTTACCGCTCCCAATGGCCGGGGCGCCATAATGTTCAGGCTGCCACCCAACTGCCGGACCTCGCAGCCAGCCTCTTCAAAGGGAGAAAGCATGGGCAGGATGTGGGCATTATCCACATCCCGCAAGGTAATATTTCCTCCTGTAACCGCGGCCGCAGCCATATAGGTCACTGTCGCAATCCGGTCTGGCATTACCCTATGTTCACTTCCAAAAAGCTCCTTTACCCCGTCGATAATTACACAGCTTTCTCCCGCTCCATAGACCCGGCCGCCACAGCGGTTTAAATATTCAGCCAAATCGCATATTTCCGGTTCTCTGGCAGCATTGGCGATAATGGTGGTCCCCTTGCCGCACACGGCAGCTAAGATTAGATTCTCTGTAGCCCCCACACTGGGGAAAGACAGGGACACATAGGCCCCTTGGACCCCCTCCGGGGCCTGGCAGGTCAGCCAGCCGCCGCTCTCGTCAATCTCCACCCCCAGCCGCCGCAGGGAGGACAGATGCAGGTCAATGGGCCGGGGCCCCAACTCGCACCCTCCGGGAGAGCAGAGCCTCGCCCTGCCGCAGCGGGCGATCATGGCTCCTAAAAACACAATGGACGAACGCATCCCCCGCATCAGTTCTTCCGGGATCTCACAGTCATTCATGCCGCTGTCCACGGTCAGATCATGGCCCTCTCGTCTGCAGCGGCAGCCCAGATGCTCTAAAATCCGTACCGCTGTGTCTACATCAGAGAGGTTTGGGCAGTTGTGCAGCACTGTCTGGCCCTTGCATAGCAGAGCAGCTGCCAGCAGGGGCAATGTACTGTTCTTCGCGCCTTGGATAGCCAGTTCCCCGCCAAGCTCCGCAGGGCCGTCAATCATGATCATACAGAACACCTCATTCCTGTCGGATATGCCATTTTATGAAGTGTTTCTGATTGTGTGCGGTGCTCCGTCTCTACTTTCGCAGGTTTTCCTCCTTGTGAAAAAAAGCCCGCTCCAGCTGCGCGTATTCTTCTGCTGTGCAGACCTCCCTGCACATTTCCTGTCCCGCCTGCGACTTTTCCAGCATTGCCTGCACCTTCTCACAGGGAAATGCCCCACACTGGCCGCACTGGGATATTCCCCGGGATTTTACACAGTCTGTCAGGCCATACCCGCAAGGCTTGTCCAAAGAACAGCCCTCACAGCGCATTTCCTCCGGCGGCAGAACCGTATCCCGCCACCCTACGCGGTGCCACAATTCCGCTGCTGTTTTCCATTCTTCCAGCGTTTTTGACTGGTAGCGGGGACATTGCAGGCAATTATCTCCACATAAGGATATTTTCTGTGCAGAGTTTTCCTGGGACACACTATGTCTGTACATCCGGGACGGCCCGCTCTCGGTATTTACCATGCAGAAGAACTCCCAGCCGTACCGTTCATAGAAAGAGGTGTGGCTGGTAACAAGGTAGAGCGTTTCCACTCCTAGTTTGGCCATGTCCGCACAGACAAGCCTTAACAGCGCCCCGGCAATTCCCTGTTTTCTATAGGGTTCGTCCACATATACAGCGCAGACATTGGGAGTTAAGTCAGGGCGGTCGTGAAAGTCGTTCTCAATAACCCCAAGCCCCCCAAGAATCTCCCCCTGGTCCACGGCCATATACCACTGCGGCACTGCTCCGCCCTGCAGGCATTGCTCCATACTTGC
>CAJUPK010000009.1:0-21231 GCA_910588415.1 uncultured Oscillospiraceae bacterium
GCAGGGCTTTACCCTGAAAGATTATGAGAGGATTTTGCCCTTTGCCGCCGCTGGCTTAGTGCTGCGTGGGACTACTCAAAGCCGGCCCCGGCTATCTCCAGGCCGGAAACCTCGGTGAAACAGCCTCTTTCCCTGCGCAGGTCCGCCACAAATTCTAGCCTCACCGTTACCCCGGCATCCGCACAAATGCAAGGCCGCAATTTCCAGGCCAAACATGCCATCCAGCAGAAGAGCTCCAAGAATTCATCACTGGTAAAAGCAGCCCCTCATCCAGAACCAGGAGAACCTCCCCCTATGCAGGCCATCGAAACCGATATTATCTAGCAGTTCGCTGAAATCGGTTGCAGTATATGACGGATTATTCAGGAACGACTTGGAGTCAAGCGGCTTTGTGAGGCCGATATACGAATTGCCAGAGGTGAAAGGGAAGGATACACAGTGGCGTGTCGGAGCAAGGCGCAGTATCCAGGAAAGCAAAAAAGCCCCCACATCGGCCCGGGAAAGCCGGGAGCTCTCGGATATTTTCCGAAAAATAGGTGCTTGAAAACACGATTCTTTGGGAACATATCCTTATGCACTCAGTGCCAAGGCGCCCACCCCATCTTCTGGTTGCAGACCTCCCTCTCGATGCGGCTCTGCAGGTACTCATTCAAGTCGCCGTAGACACTCTCAAGAAAGGCCTTGGCATCGGCGGTCAGCAGCTTCTTAGTCCGGGCCACGGCAAGGCTCAGGGCCTCCCGCTGGTCCTCTTTGGAGAAATGATTGGCCTCCTTCAGCATGTCCGCATACACTTGGCTGGTGTATGGGCCAGATACCTTTTTGCCGTTCTCGGGCTTCTGGCCCAGCCGGGGCGGGTTTTCACCTTGACCTCCCGCTCCTTCATGCGGGCGGCTACAGCCATAGCTGGTCACAAAAACGCAAAGCATAAAATCCAACGGCCCAAACAAAGGGAGGTTTGAGCCGTTCTGATAGGCGTACAGCGAGCGTACCACTTGATTTAAGTGATACGCTCGCTGTACTTTTCTCCTGTATGGCAGCTACCCTGTTTCCGCTTACGATACGGTTTCATGGGCAGACTGCCCGTAAGCAGCCTTTTTCCTGCTATTCCTGCAATCAGTCCTTCACGTTCTCGGTCAGGTACTTCACATCCTCTGCCAGGCAGAACAGGCGGCTGTGGCCGTTGTAGCTGGCCTCGCGCTCTACCACAAACAGGTCGATGCCGGTGTTGTTGCACAGCTGCTTGACCTCGTTCCAGTCCAGCAGGCCCTGGCCAGTGGGGCAGTTCCAGCTCTCCCGCTCCAGGCGCTTCTTCTGCATTTCATCAATGCGCTTCTTGTCCTCCTCGGTCAGCTCCCCGGCAGGCTTTGCGGAGGGCCGGGCAGCGAACATGGCGGGGGTAAAGGGAGGCTCGGCGCCAATGACCTTGTTGTTCTCCTTGATATGTATGGCCTTAAAGCGGCCCGCGTACTCGGTCAGGTAGTGCATCACGTTCTCCTTGCCGGCAGCGGCGGCAGCCCAACCGCAGTCCAGCTCAAACACCACGTTCTCGCTGGTGTTGTCCAGCAGGGTCTTCAGGAAGGTCTCGCCCTCGCTGACATTGAACTCTTGGGTGTGGTTGTGGTAGCCCACCTTCATGCCCAGCTTGGCGGCCTTTTCGCCCAGCTCGTTGAGCTGCCCGGCAAACTCCAGGGCAGCGGCATGGTCCGCGATGGGGTGCATGGCGATGATGGCGTACTCCACGCCGATATCATGCAGATACTGCAGATCCCGCTCCACGGCAGCATACTGCATATGGGCGCTGCGGGTCTTCAGGTTATACTTAGCCAGAGCGGCCTTCATATCCTCCACGGAGAGCCCGCCGTAGTTGGACCCGGCGAACTCAACGCCAGCATAGCCCATCTCGCTGACCAGCTTAAAATTCTCGATCATGTCCTGGGACGTGCAGGGCCCCAGGGAGTAGAGCTGCAGAAATACATCTTTCATTGTAAAACACCTCGTTTTTTCGATTAGCACGGATATTTCCGCTTTGCTTGTCTCTATTATAGCCTATATAGGTGAAAAAAGCAATGTGTTCCAGGGACATAGAAGGGGTCAGAAATGAAATTATTAAAAGGATAGTCTGGCCTTTGGCGGCATAAGGGGCGCCCCTAAGAACAGCTTTTTCTTTCCCCCTGGGGGAAGCTTGTTGTAAAGCAGCGCATGGGGGCGCTCCCCATTTTTGGGGAGTGTCCGAAACGCAGCTTTTTGACGATGTTTTGGCCTCCGGCGGCTCGGGGCTTCGCCCCCAAGACCCCCACCACCTTTGAAAAGGGCAACGGTCCCTCTACTTGGCTTTGCCAAGTAGAGGGACCGTCCCGAGCCGACCGAACCGACGAGTTGGTGTGCCAACTCGATGAGACAACGAAACTTTTTGCTTTTTGGCTGCCGAAAGTTTTCTCCTTTAACAACTTGGTTTGGACACTCCCAATTTTTACGCGATGTTGAATCCGCGGCGCAAGTATGCTATACTTGCTGTAAGCGAGGGCTTGTTTGCAAAATCGAAACCCCCTCTTTTTGCTCGGTTTTGCAAAGCGAACATCGAAAGCAGCCATCTTCCGCGTCAAAAATCCTCGACAGCCGAAAGAGCTGCCAAAGAGTTGCGTACAACTCTCGGTTTTTTCCTGGAAGCTGACCGCTTCTGACCAAAAATTCGTCATTCCCTCTCTTTTCAAGCAAGCCCTAGAGTCTGTTTGAAAACCGGAGAAATGCTGGATTTTTGGCTAGAAATGAGGGATTTCAAGGAAAGAAACCGGGATCACCGAAAGCTCCATTTCTGGTCAAAACTGACAGTATTTCGGAGTTTTTAAACAGACTCTAGACCCATAGAACACTCTATTTTTGAAAGGAATCACCCTTATGGACAACCAAACGAAGAAAGCCCTGCGCGCGCAGTATGACCAGAGAAAACCCGACATGGGGATCGTCTGCTGGCAGAACGGTGAGAAAATGTGGATTGCCATTTCCAGAGACGCCAACGCGGACTATAATGGCAGCTTGTTCCAGCTGAAGCTTGGCTCCTGGCCCAATCGTGAAATGCAGAAGGCCTATACCGAAAATCCGGAGGCTTTCCAGTGGTCGCTGCTGAAAAAGCTGGACTATAAGGAGCGCGAAGAGGACCACAGCGACGATTTGGAGCTGCTGTATATGATGTGCCTGGAAGAGTACCCGGAAGCACAGAAGATGCGCCCTGGCAAGAGGTAATTTCAATTTTTGCGGCGCTCTTTTCTTCCAGCACAAACACCCGGCCTTTTCCCTATGGGCGGTGTACAACTACGCAAACCAGCTTTCAGGCAGAAGGATATCCTCCCGGGGGACTTTCTCCCAGCTGAACAGGGGGACCAACTCCTGGGGCTTCACAGGCTCCGGCCTGTCCAGCTGTCCGGCCAGACAGGCCAGCCGCCCCACAATCTCCTGGGGGGACAGGCGCGTCTGCAGCTCCTCCAGGCTCACATCCCTCTCCCGCTTGGAGAGCCGCCGTCCATCCTGTGCCAGCAGCATGGGAATGTGGATAAACGCCGGCCTGGGCAGCCCCAGCATCCGGTACAGGCAGAGCTGCCGGGGCGTGGAGGACAGCAGGTCCCGGCCCCGCACCACCTCTGTGACCCCCATGGCCCCGTCGTCCGCTGTGACGGCCAGCTGGTAGGCGAACACCCCGTCCGAGCGGCGCAGGATAAAATCCCCGCAGTCTTTCGCCAGGTCATAGGACTGGGGGCCATAGTGCCCGTCCACAAAGCCCTCCCTGCCAGCAGCCTTCAGCCGCAGGGCTGGCGGGCGGCGGATCTCCAGCCGGGCCGCCTGCTCCTCGGTCAGCTCCCGGCAGGTGCCGGGATAGAGGTAGTCCCCGTCCTCAGCGTGGGGCGCGTTGGCAGCGTGAAGCTCTGCCCGGGTGCAGAAGCACTTATATACCAGTCCTTGATCTTTCAGCCTGTCCAGGCACTGCTGGTAGTATTCTCCCCGCTCAGACTGCCAGCAGGGGCCCTGGTCCCAGGAAAGGCCCAGGGATTCCAGGTCCCGCATCATCTGTTCGCCATGGGTCCGGCTGGTGCGCTGGGGGTCCAGGTCCTCCATGCGCAGGATGACCCGGCCCCCCTGGGACCGGACCGACAGCCAGCTGAGCAGGCAGCTGAACAGATTGCCCAGGTGCATCCGGCCGCTGGGGCTGGGGGCGAAGCGGCCCACAACTTCCCCCATGCTCTCACCCCCGGCTGGTCTTATCGCCCTCATACGAATGTTCTGCCAGCACCGGAAGGCCCGCCAGATACCGCCGGACCATGTCCAGGGCCTGAGAGGCCGCGCAGTGGCGGTGCCAGTCCCGGCTTTTGGTGCGGCCAATAGGGCTTCGCTTGGCGACCCAGGTCTCCCTGCCGTCGCTGAGGGCAATGTAAATCAGCCCCACTGGCTTCTCCCGGGTGCCCCCTTCCGGCCCGGCAATGCCCGTGATGCCAATGCCCAGGCTGCTGCCGCTGGCCTCCACAATGCCCTGTGCCATGGCCCGGGCAGTCTCCGGACTCACGGCCCCGTGGGCCTCCAAAATCCCAGGGGGCACGCCCAGCAGCTGCTCCTTCGCAGCATTGGCATAGGTGACCACCCCCATGTGGAACACCGCCGAGGAGCCGGAGATATCTGTCAGCCGCTTGGCCAAAAGGCCGCCTGTGCAGCTCTCCGCAGTGGCCAGGGTCTTGCCCTGCTCCCGGAGCAGCTGTACCACCAGCTCTTCCAGGCTGTCCACGTCCACGCCATAGACAAAGTCCCCCAGCCGCTTTTGGATCTCCTGGATCAGAGGCTGGCACAGCTGGTCCGCCTTCTCCTGGCTGGGAGCCTTGGCGGTCACCCGGAGATAGCACTCCCCCTCGTTGGCATAGGGGGCTAAGGTGGGGTTCTCCCCGTCCATCAAGTCATCCATCATCTGGGCTACCGGGGCCTCTCCCCGGCCATAGATGCGGACATTGTGGGACACAATGGTAAACTCCTGGCTCTGCTGCAGATAGGGTACGGCATAGTTGTGGAGCATGGGGGCCAGCTCGCTGGGTGGGCCAGGCAGCATGAGGATGGTGCAGCCGTTTTCTGCCTGGAAGGCGCAGCCAGGGGCCGTGCCGTTGTCGTTTTGCAGCACATGGCAGCCCTCGGGAAGCCATGCCTGCTTCTGCTGGTTCTCGCTGACCTGCCTCTCGTTAAAATAGTTCTGGATGCGCTCCAGGCTGGGCTGGTGCAGGCAGAGCCTTTTTCCGGCAGCAGCGGCAGTGGTCTCCTTGGTCAGGTCGTCGGCCGTGGGGCCCAGGCCTCCGGTCATGACCAGCAGGTCGCTGCGGCTGATGGCCGTTTCCACCGCCTCCTTCAGCCGCTGGGGATTGTCCCCCACCACACAGGTATGCAGCAGGTTGATGCCCAGCCCGGACAGGGCCCTGGCCACAATGGCCGCGTCAGAGTTGACCACCGCGCCCAAAAGCAGCTCGGTGCCAACGGATATGATTTCTGCGTTCATGCTATCACCTTTCTTTAGGGTTTCCCTTGTGATTGTTCGATCGTGTCCAAAAACCGCTCCACTTCCCGGTTGAAGAGCTCCGGCTTTTTTCCGGCAATGAAGTGGTTCCCCGGCAGAAGGGCCAGCCTCGCCTGGGGAATATGCGCCGCGATTTCCCGGGTATGGGCGGTTTTCACCATGTCCCGGGTGCCTGCAATAACTAAGGTGGGCACCCGGATGGCTGACAGCGCCAGGGGCTCTATATCCGGCTCCAGGACCATCAGGCCCAGTATCTCCCTATTGCGCCGGGCTTCCTCCGACTTTCCCGCGAACCGCCCGGCCATCCAATAGCCCAGCTCAATGGGCAGCTGGACCCATCTCTTGATTCCCCGGGGGTGCAGGTTGCCGCCATTCAGAATCAGGGCGGTGAGCCGCTCGGGGTACCGCAGCGCAAACTTCATGGCAATGTTCGCTCCATCGGAGAAGCCCAGAAGAATGGGGGCCTCTATGTCCAGCTCGTCCAGAAGCCCCTTCAAGTCCTCCGCGAACTGCTCCATGGTAAAGGGCGCGGTCCCCCGGGGGGACTTTCCATGCCCCCGGGTGTCCACCGCAAGGACCCGGTATTGTGGGGAAAAATATTCCACTTGGTGGCGAAAATAGCTGCCGTCCTCGCCGTTGCCGTGCAAAAGCACCAGAGGGCGGCCCCTGCCCTTCTCCTGGTAATACAAGCGGATGTCCATATGCCTCACCTCTTCCAGTATGTCCACCGCACCCCCGGCCTATAGCCGATTTTCTGGTAAAAGGGGTTCCCCCCGCCGGTCATATGAGTGGCACCCAGGGGTTTCAGCCGCCTGTAATGCTCCGAAAGCACTGCCGCGGCCAGGCCCCTGCGGCGGTACTCCGGCACCGTGCATAAGGGCTCCATATAGGCCAGCTTGTTTTCCGGCGCCCACCACATGCCCGCGTAGCACACATAGTCCCCTGCCTCGTTCATCACGGCGATGTGGCGCTCCGGCGTGGCGTGGGGGGCGCAGACCAGGGCATAGCTGGACTCAAACTCCCCGTTCCAGGGCCCCTCCGACTCCTCGTGGTCAAAGCCCTTCCAGCAGCACTCGCAGCACTTGGCCACGTCCAGAGTGCCCGGCTCTGTAAACCGGAAGCCCTCTGGCAGAGGGTAATCCAGGGGCTTGTCAAAGTCGTACTGCATGTCATCATAGCCGCCCCGCTGGGTATAGCCAAGCTTCTCCGCTGCCTGGCGGAGGGCTGTCTGGCTTCCGAATAGCACCAGCTGGTGTTCTCCATGGACAGGCATATGCTCTCCCGCGTAGGCCACCATCTCTGGAGCCAGGGTCTCATAGCCGGGCCGCAGGCTGAAATATACGTCTGTCACCGGGTTTTCGTGAAAGCAGAAGCCCACCATCTTCTCCCCGTCCAGCCACATCCGGCACCGGTGGAGGTAGGACTTGTCCATCCAATCCGAGCACAGGGCGTACTCCCAGAAGGGAGCGGCCACGCCATTGCGCCAATCCTTCTCATATATGTCCAGCATGAATTGGTACACGGCCATGTGGTCGCTCAGGATACTGAATGGTTTCGTGGTAATGCGGTTCATACGATCACGCTCCCTTTCTGTTCACAATCCGGGCGAAACTGTACAAAACAGCAGGTGGACCGCCCGGAAGGATTCTGGTATAATCTGCTTACATCAAACAAAGGAGGACATGAAAATGGGAATTGGAAACAGTCTTTGCAACGCCAGAAAGCGCAAGGGGCTCTCTCAGGAGGCTGTGGCTGAAAAGCTGGGGGTCAGCCGCCAGACCATCTCCAAGTGGGAGACCGGGGAGACCCTGCCGGACATCCGGCAGGCCAAGGGGCTGGCCGCGCTGTACGGCCTGTCCCTGGACGATTTGATTGCCTTTGACGCGGACGTGCAGGAGGTGGAGGACGTGGTCCGGCGCACCACCCAGGAGACCAGCGATAAGGTGGACTGGACCAAGCTTTGGGCAGAGAAATACCCGGTGCTTGCCCGCTACCGGGAGGAGATGGACCCCGCCCCCTATACCCAATCTCTGGAAGGATTGCTGGAGAAGCTGGCACAGGAGGTCGGCCTTCCTGATATTGAAAGACATTCTTTCCAGCCTCTGGCAGCAGAGCTGATCTACCTCTGAGAGGCCCATTTTCATGGGCCTCTCTTTCTGTCTGCCGCTGGTACACTGGTACACAAGACTTGACGGAACTGGATCTGTTAATAGGCGCTGATATGCGTGGTCCTCACATGTTGGAGGGCCTCCTTCAGCAGCGATTCTCCGTCGATAGCCTGTTCGCCCCGCTCCACCATCTCCAGGGTGGGTTTGGTGCGGGGGTGCCGGGGGGTAAAGATGGTACAGCAGTCCTCGTAAGGCTCGATGGAGGTGTCAAAGGTGTCGATGCGCCGGGCGGTCTTTATAATCTCCGCCTTGTCGCTGCCAATCAGGGGCCGGAACACAGGCATATCCGCCACCGCGTCCGTGCAGGCAATGGCCTGCAGGGTCTGGCTGGCCACCTGGCCCAGGCTCTCCCCGGTAATCAGGCACTGGCAGCCCTCCTGCTCTGCCACCCGCTGGGCGGCCCGCAGCATGTACCGCCGGAGAATCACGGTGCCCAGGTCCTCGGGGCAGCAGTCCCGAATGGCCTCCTGCAGGCGGGTCAGTTCCACGGTCACCAGCTTGATCCGCCCCGCGTACTGGCTCACCTTTTCCAAAAGGCGCACCACCTTGTCGTGGGCCAGCTCGCTGGTGTAGGGGGGGCTGGCAAAGTGTACGGCGGTAAGCTCCAGGCCCCGCTTGGCCATCTGCCAGGCAGCCACCGGGCTGTCTAAGCCCCCGCTGATCAGCACCAGGCCCCGGCCCCCTGTGCCCACCGGGATGCCCCCGGCCCCGGGCTGGGCGTTGGCGTGGACAAAGGCATACTGCTCCCGCACCTCTACCCGCACCTCCAGGTCCGGGCGGTGTACATCCACCTGGAGATGGGGGTACTTCTCCAGAAGATACCCGCCCACCTCCGCGCAGATCTCCGGGGACTTGTAGGGAAACTTCTTGTCGCTGCGCTTGCACTCCACCTTAAAGGTGCGGACCTCCTCCAGCTGGTCCCGCAGGTACTCTGCCGCCCGCTCCTGAATGGCTGGCAGGTCCTTCTCCGCGGTGCCTGCCCGGGTATAGCTCACCACCCCGAACACCTTCCCGCAGCGCTCCCCGGCCAGGTCCATGTCAGCGGCATGGTCCAGGGGCTCCACATAGACCGTGGACTGCCGGGCGCTTACCGCAAACTCCCCTGCGTCCTTCAGCCGCCGCTTCACGTTTTTCATCAGCACTTCCTCAAAGCTCCGGCGGTTCAGGCCCTTCAGGGCCACCTCTCCCAGCTTCAGCAAAATAACCTCGCCCATCTTATCTCCGTCCTTTCCGCTCCACAAAATTCACCAGCTCCCGCAGGTTGCGGATAGTCCACGGGGCATCCGGCTGGTGTTCGCTCCGGTCGATCAAAAAAGAGGTAAAGCCCTGCTCCCTGGCCCCATCGGCCTCAGGGGGATAGTCGTCCACATACAGGCTCTCCTGCGCCGTAACGCCCTGGGCCTCTAAGGCGGCGCTGAAAATCACCGGGTCCGGCTTGCTGGCCCCCACCAGAGAGCTGGCCGTAAAGCTGGTAAAGTACCCATGCAGGCCGCAGTTCATCAGGGTTGTCTCCAAAGAGGGCGGGCTGTCGCTGATGACCCCCATTTTGTATCCCTTGTTTTTAAAATATTCCAGCACGTCCACGGTCTCCGGGTAGGGGTACTTTTTTAAGTACCAGAGCTTCTCCACCAGCATGTCCGCCCGCTCCCCGGTATGCTCTGTAATCCCCATGTCCTCAAACACATAGAGATACCACTGACGGAAAAAATCCAGCTCCTGCTCCATGGTTGTATAGGGCGCGAAGGGGAAGCCGCCCCCCTGCACTTTCTCAAAGAATTTCATGAAATAGTCGTAGGAATCATCGAATTTCCGGCCGCTCCACTGTTCCAGGCGCTCATTGCGAAAGCGGGTCCACTCCGGGTCCCCCCGCACCAAGGTGCCGTCCCGGTCAAAAAAGATCGCCTTGTACTTCATCCTCTACCTCTCCTCTGCCTCTCCTTTGCCAGGCTCTCCAGCCCAGCCTTCACTCCCTCTGCCAAGGCCCGCACATCCTCTTCCCGGGTAAAATGGGAAAAGCTGGCCCGCAAAGCAGAGGCCGCCTGTTCCCGGGGCAGGCCCATGGCCGCCAGCACATGGCTGGGCTTGCCCCGGCCGCAGGCAGACCCAGCGGACACATAGACCCCCCGCTGGGCCAGGAAGTGCAGCATGGTCTCTGCCCGCACCCCCACGGGGGAGAAATTCAGGATATAGGGCAGGCTGTCCTCCGGGCTGTTGACCCTTACCTCCGGGATGGCGGCCAAAAGCTCCCGCAGCAGGCCCTGCAGCCCCTTCATCTTTGGCAGCAGCTCCCCTGGCCGGGGGGCCAGCTCCACAGCCTTGGCAAAGGCCCCTGCCAGCGGCAGGCTCTCTGTGCCCGGGCGCAGGCCCTGTTCCTGCCCCCCGCCAAAGACCTGGGGCAGGATGCGGGTCCCCCGCTTTACATACAGGGCCCCCAGCCCCTTGGGGCCGTGTATCTTGTGGGCGCTGATGGTACACAGGTCGGCCCCCAGCTTGGGGGGGGCAAAGTCCAGCTTGCAGAAAGCCTGAACGCAGTCTGTGTGCAGCAGGGCCGGGGCTTTTTTTGCCCGGATGGCCCGCGCCGCCGCCTCCACTGGCAGCACAGCCCCCGTCTCGTTGTTCACCAGCATCAGGCTGACCAGAATGGTGTCCCCGTCAATGGCCTCGGCCAGGGCGGCCGGGTCGATCCGCCCTGTGCTGTCCGGCTGCAGGTACACGGCCTGAAATCCCCGGTTCTCCAGCTCCCTGACCGCCTCCAGCACAGAATCATGCTCCACGGCCGTGGTGACGATCTTATTACCCAGCCGCCGCCGGGCCTGGGCCGCGCCCAAAAGGGCCAGGTTGTTGGCCTCTGTGCCGCCCCCGGTAAAGACCAGCTCCCCGGGGCCAACCCCCAGCCGTTTCGCGATAGCTGCCCGGGCCTTGTCCAGCTCCTTTTTTGCCGCAAAGCCCCGGCTGTGCAGGGAGGAGGGGTTGCCCCACTGCTCGGTCATCAGGCGCAGGGCCTCCGCGGCGGCCTCTGGCAGCACCTGGGTGGTGGCAGCGTTGTCCAGGTAGTGCTCTGTGTGCTCCATGGCTCTCACCGCCTGCGGTAGCCGGTAGAGAAATCCACCTGGTTTTTCAAGGGCTCGCCCCGCATAAAGCGGCCCAGATTTTCCGCGAAGATCCCGGCAATCCGCTCATGGGTCTCCCACAGATGATACCCTCCGGACACATGGGGGGTCACCACCGCTGTAGGCAGCCGCCACAGCCTGTGGCCAGGGGGCAGGGGTTCTGGGTCTGTCACATCCAGGCCAGCCCCGCCCAGGCGGCCGCTCTCCAAAGCGTCGCACAGGGCCTCGGTATCCACGATATACCCCCGGCCCACATTCAGGACCACAGCCCCCTCTTTCATCTCCCCGATGCGCTCCCGGCTGAGCATCCCCCGGGTCTGGGGCGTGCCGGGCAGGGTGACAGCCACCACGTCCGCCTGGGGAAGCAGCCGGTCCAGATCCCCGGTCAGGTGCAGCTCGTCCACAAAGTCCGGCTTCTCTCCCCCGGTGCGCCGCAGGCCAATCACATAGGCGCCCAGGGCCTTGCACAGCCGGGCAAAGTCCCCGCCAATATCCCCCAGGCCCAGCACCAGCACCACAGCCCCCCGCAAAGTGCGCACCTGGCCCTGGCTGGCCCAGGCTTCCCGGTTTTGGGCGTCCCGGTACAGCTCCAGCTTTTTAAAGATCATCAACAGGGTGCCCAGCATGTGCTCGGAGATGGCCAGGCCATAGGCCCCGGTGGCATTGGTCAGCACCGCGCCCTGGGGCAGAACCCCTGGCTGGGTGTACCATTCCACTCCGGCGCTGCTGGTCTGCAGCCACTGCAGGCAGGCCGCCTTTTCCAGCAGGCCGGGGGTCACATTGCCCAGAATGGCGTGGGCCCAGGCCGCGTCCTCCTCTGTAACCCTCTCCGCAGGCAGCAGCTGGGGAAAGGGCAGGGTCCCGCCCCGGCCGGAGGGCAGGTCTTCCCCCAGGCGGAAGCGTATCTCCGCCTGGGGCGCGGCGGCAAAAAGCGCCTCCCGCTGCTGTTGGGACAAGGGGATGGTAACAAGGATATGGGGTGTGTCCATGGGAAACCTCCTGTTTATTTACTATATAAAGTGGTTTGGCCCGTTCCTCTCCGGCAGGGCCTACAGTCCGGCAATCTCCTCCAGCCACAGGTCCGCGCAGGCGTCGCTGGGCATCCGCAGGTCCCCTCGGGGAGACACAGCCACAGCGCCCACCTTGGGTCCGTCCGGCAGGCAGGACCGCTTGAACTGCTGGGAGAAGAACCGCCGGAAGAATACCTGCAGCCAGCCCTTTATGGTCTCTGGCGGGAACTGCCCGGCAAAGCTGCGGCAGGCCATGTGGTAAATTTTCCCCGGACCAAAGCCGTGGCGCAGCAGGTGGTACAAAAAGAAGTCGTGCAGCTCGTAGGGGCCCACCAGCTCCTCGGTTTTCTGGGCGATCTCCCCGTCTTTGGGGGGCAGCAGCTCTGGGCTTACCGGCGTGTCCAGCACGTCCAGCAGGGCCTCTCCCAGCTTTCCGCCCAGGCGGTCCGCCTCAAAGCGGACCAGGTGGCGCACCAAGGTCTTGGGCACACCGGCGTTTACCGCGTACATGGACATGTGGTCCCCGTTGTAGGTGGCCCATCCCAATGCCAGCTCAGACAGGTCCCCGGTGCCAATCACCAGGCCCCCCCGCTGGTTGGCAATGTCCATGGCCACCTGCATCCGCTCCCGGGCCTGGGCGTTCTCAAAGGTCACGTCGTATTGCTCCGGGTCCTGGCCAATGTCCGCAAAGTGGCTGAGCACCGTCTGGGCAATGGACTGCTCCCGGAACTCCACCCCTAGCTCCCGGGCCATGGCCTCCGCGTTGCGCTTTGTGCGCTCTGTGGTGCCAAAGCAGGGCATGGAGATGGTCAAAATACCCTTTCTGTCCAGGCCCAGGATGTCAAAGGCCCGCACTGTCACCAGGGCCGCCAAAGTGGAATCCAGCCCTCCGGAGAAAGCTACCACCGCGCTTTTGCAGCCCGTATGCCGCAGGCGGGTGGCCAGGCCCTGGGCCTGCAGGGTGAGAATCAGCTGGCAGCGCTCCTGCCGGGCAGCGGGGCTGCTGGGGACAAAGGGCTGGCAGGCAAAGGCCCGCTGGGGCTCAAACCGGGCCACGGTCTCCGGCTGGTAGGCAAAGGGAATCTGCACCATGTCCCCGGACTGGCGGTCCTGCCAGGTATTGGTCCTGCGGCGCTCCTGAACCAGCTTCTCCAGGTCCAGCTCTGCCACGGTCAACCCGGTGGTGAAAAGGGAGCTCTCTGCCAGCAGGGTGCCGTTTTCCCCCACCAGGTCATGGCCGGCAAACACCAGGTCCCCGGTGGACTCCCCTGTCCCGGCGTCCGCGTAGACATAGCCGCTTATGGTGTGGCCGGACCACATCTCCACCAGGCCCCGGCGGTAGGCGGCCTTGCCCGCCGCCTCGTTGCTGCAGGAGGGGTTGAAAAGCACCGTGGCCCCGCTTCTGGCCAGCTGAGCGCTGGGGGGCTCTGGGCCCCACAGGTCCTCGCAGATCTCCACCCCCGCGGTCAGGCCCTCCACGTTCCTGCAGGGGAACAGCAGGTTTTTGCCCATCCAGACGGTCTGTCCCGCAAACAGGATCTCCTGGGGCTCTGGGGCCGGGGCAAAGTACCGGGCCTCGTAAAACTCCCCATAGTTGGGGATGGCGCTTTTGGCAGGCAGGCCCAGCAGCCGCCCCTGGTGGAACACCGCCGCGCAGTTGTAGCGGGAGCCCTGCCAGGCCACAGGCACCCCCACCACGCAGAGGATATCCAGGCTGGCCGTGTCCTTCATCAGCCGTTCCAGGGCCCGCTCCGCCCCGGCAAGCAAAGTGCGGTTTAGGAACAGGTCCCCGCAGGTATAGGCTGTCAGGGCCAGTTCCGGCAGGCAGACGGCCCCGCACCCGGCCTGGGCCGCCTGGGCAATCAGGGCCTGGATGCGGGCCCGGTTCTCCTCCACATGGGCCACGCGAACCTCCGGGGTGGCTGCCGCCACTCGAAAAAATCCGTCTTTCATGGTAAAACCTCCTTGTTATCCATCGTATCCATGGGGCAAAAGACGCCCAGCTCGGCTGCAGCAGTCTGGTGCCCACACACCAAAAGGCCACAGGAAGTTCCTGCGGCCTTGGCAGTTGCTTTTTTACTCCTGGGCGCCGGCGTCCCCGTCTCCATCCCCTGTGGGGTCAGACGCCGGGGGATCTTCGCTGGGAGGCGGCTCCGGGGTCTCCTCCGGGGGAGCGGGCGGGTCCGGGTCCTCGCTGGGAGGCGGCGGTTCCGGCGTTGCCACAGGCGGCGCGGGCGGATCCGGGGCCTTGGTAGGCGCGGGCGGGTCCGCGGGTTTCGCTGTGGGCTTAACCGTGGGGGCGGCAGAGGGAGACGGCGAGGGCGTGGGCGAGGTGTTGCCGCTCTCACAGCTCGTATCTACCTTGGACGTGTCTGTTCCCGGCCCCACCAAGAAGATCTTGCCCGTGGACCGGTAGTAGGAATCCGGCAGGCTTTCTGTGCGCACCTGTTCCCCGTTCTTATAGAAGACCCGCCAGGCGCTGGCGTAATAGCCATTGTTGCCAGAGGTCTTGCGCACATACTGGCCCGCTGCCAGGGAGCCGTCCACCTCAAACTCCACGGAATCCCGGGGCGGCTCGCTGCCTGTCTGCTCAGAGCCCAGCTCAATGTTGTCCCAATCCTCTGGGAAGCAGCCAAAGAAGCTGACCGTCAGCGTCACGCCATCCATCCAGGCGGCAATGTACACGGGGTTTTCCAGAGCGTTCTTAAACCGGAAGTCAATGCTGCCATAGTCCACGGTGGCGTCCAGGCCGATGGGGCAGTAGCCAGAGGGGCTGCTGTGGCAGTCTCGCTCCACAATCTCCATGCCGGCCATCAGCGCCGCGTTGTAAAGCGTGGTGGACCCCTGGCAGATGCCGCCGCCATAGACCTGCACGCTTTGGCCGCCTACCAGGCCCCCTGCCGGCAGCCAGCCGGCAGAGGGGTCTGTGCTGTCCCCTGTGGCTGTGTTATAGGAAAACACATCGCCTGGTTTTAAAATGGTGCCGTTCACCTTTGAGAGGGCCAGGCTCATGTTGCTGTTGCCATTGGCCGTGTTGCTGGAGGTGGTGCTGTAGGTAGAGAGCTTCTTGAAATGCTCCTCCAGGTATTTCTTTGTCACCTTGGGCTGGGTGTCCACAAAGGCGGCCTGAATGGCCCCCCCGTGCTTTTGGGCCAGCAGCTCCCGCACGCTTTTCAGGGTGGCGGCCATGTCCACCCGGCTGCCGGGCTGCTCGTCCGTAAAGGAGAACGAGCCGGAAGCCCCGTCATAGCTGGCAATGCCAGAGTCCTTGGCCTGGGCATAGCAGGCCTTGGCGGCCTCCTCCAGCTTCTGCCGGCCTGTCTCAGAGAGGTCGGTCACAAAGGGCAGCTCGTACTTCTCCGCCCGACCGCTTTTCAGCATGTCCGGCAAAACCAGCTCCAGTACATTCTGAGAGGCAAAGTCCTCCCCTTTTAAAGACACGGTGTCATCCTTAAATTTCACGCTGATCTCCAGGCTGGCCAGCGTCTCGTCCAGAGCCTCCTGGGCAATCTTCGTGGCCTCGCTGACGCTCTTCCCCCCAATATTCTTTCCGCCGATGGTGGTTCCTTCCGGGAACAGACTGGGGTCGTTCACCTGGGAGGAGACCAAGCTGGATTCCTGGCTTACGTCTTCCCCCTCTCCCTTACAGGCACCCAGCCCCAGGGTAAGCAGCATGGCAGCTGCCGCCAGAGCCGCGGCCCGCTTCCACACAAGCCTTTTGCCGTAGTCTTCCATCTATACCGCCTTTCCTCCCGCCGGGGCGGGAAAATTTTGTTTACAATTTAGTTTCCATAATATTATACATGGTCCGCCTGCAAATGTAAAGCCGTCAAGCCTATGAAAATAGTTTCAATTTTGTTATCATTCTGCCCAACAAACGAAAAAATCCCCGCCAGCCTGCTTACAAAAAACTTACGCTTTTTAAAAACGCTGGAAACCCGCGACGCTTTATGCTACAATGTACACGGTACACGGCGTGAACCGGGATGGTAAATAGAGCTTATATGGCCGTGTACGGGAGTTTTCTCTCTTCGCGGCGACATTGCCTGGGGCAAGTCGAAGCGCTCGCTTTTGCTCCGCAAAAGTGCAGAGAAAACTCTCCAGGTTTTATGATGCACGGCACGGACTGAGATGGTAAATGCAGCTTATGTGGCCGTGTACGGGAGTTTCCTCCCCTCGCGGCGGCATTGCCTGGGGCAAGTCGAAGCGCTCGGTTTTGCTCTGCAAAAATTCAGAGAACCCCCTGCTTTCTGTACGCGCAAACTCCCGGCAGGCTGCCGGGGCAGGAGGCGGCTGCTTTGCGGCTGGGGGAAGCTCCGCAGCCTTTGGGCACAGCGCCCCAGGCGGGCCTGGGGTTCTTTTCCGGGGAATCCCTCTATAAGCATCCCCCGGAGGCATAATCCCCTTCCCCTGTCCAAAAATAACCATTGCGGAGCCCTTGCCGCTTCAAAACACGAAAGAACGCCTTTCATATGGAAAAAGGAGACTATAAAACATGAAAACCTTGCTTCTCACCGCCGCTACCGGGGCCGGGCACATCAGCGCCGCCAACGCGGTGGAGGAATACATCCGGGAAAACACCGGCTGGGACGTGCGCACCGTGGACTGCCTGAAAGCTGTGGGCCGCCTGCTGGACAAAACCGTTTGCGACAGTTACCTGTTTATGGCAAAAAAAGTGCCCCCGGTCTTTGGCAGCCTGTATAAGCGCACCAACAAGCAGAACCTTTTCTCCAGCCTGGTCCCCCGGCTCAGCAGGCTGTTCAGCAACATGCTGTACCCTGCCATCGAGGGCTATGACCCGGATGTAATCATCACCACCCATCCCTTTGCCACGGAGATGGTGGCCGCCCTAAAGGCCGAGGGCCTTGTAAACGCCCCTCTTGTGTGCATTATCACCGACTACGGCGCCCACCGGGCCTATATTGCCCGGGAGGTGGACGCCTATGTGGTGGCCAGCGAGGACATGGTGCCGGAGCTTATGGACTTTGGGGTGCCCAAGGAGAAGATCTATCCCTTCGGTATTCCCGTCCACGGGGTCTTCTTTGACCCCCAGGACCAGGGGATGTTGCTGCGCCAGCTGAACCTGGACCCGGACCTGCCCACCCTGCTGTTTATGGCTGGCAGCTTTGGGGTGTCGGGCATCATCAAGCTGTACCGGGACCTGGCGGAGACCCAGGTGAAAATGCAGATCATCGTCATCACCGGCCGGAACCAGAAGCTGTTTGACGCCTTTGAGAAGGAAATTCAAAGCAACCAGGCCATCCCCACCCGGCTGCTGTACTTTACCGACGAGGTGGAAAAGTACATGCACGCCGCCGACCTGCTGGTCACCAAGCCCGGGGGCCTTACAGTCTCCGAGGCCCTGGCCTGCAACCTGCCCATGGCTGTGTTCGACGCCATCCCCGGCCCGGAGGAGGACAATGCCAAATTCCTGAAGACCCACGACATGTGCGTGCGCATTGAAAAGGACGGCAATTTTGCCCAGGAAATCTCCCGGCTGCTGGAGGAAAAGCACCGCCTGCAGGCCATGCGCAACAACTGCGCGGAGTTTGACAAGTCCCAGTCCATTCCCAATCTGCTGGCCCTGATGGGGCAGCTGGTGAAGAAGGTCCCCGCGGGTGCCCGCTCATGAGCTTTTCCCCAGCAGACTACCAGGCCATGCTGGCCCAGCTGGCCTCCCTGGCGGACGGGGAATATAAGAAGTTCAACGAGAGCCTGATTCCCGGCACAGCCACTGCCTACGGGGTACGGGTGCCCCAGCTGCGCCAGATTGCCCAAGCCATTCTGCAAAAGGACCCTGGGGGCTTTTTGGCCGTTTCTGCCCCAGGGTCCTTTGAGGAAATTATGATTCGGGGCATGGTCATCGCCCGCATGAAGCTGCCCATGGCAGAGCGCCTGCCCCTGATCGAAAGCTTTCTGCCCCTGATTGACAACTGGGCGGTGTGCGATACCTTCTGCAGCAGCCTACGGCCCAAGGGCCCCCAGGAGAAAGAACAGCTGTGGCGCTTTATCCTCCCCCTCTTTCAGGACAGGCGGGAGTTTTACGCCCGGTTTGCCCTGGTGCTGTTTTTGGGCCGCTTTGTAGAGGTGCCCTATGTGTCCCAGGGCCTGGAGCTGCTGGAGGACTTGGACCAGGAGGACTACTATATCCGCATGGCCGCGGCCTGGGCCCTCTCTGTGTGCTATATCAAATTTCCCCAGCTGACGCTGCCCCTGCTGGAGCGCCAGACTCTGCCCGCCTTTACCCAGAACAAGGCCATCCAGAAAATCCGGGAATCCTACCGGGTGCCCGCCAAGGGCAAAGAGCGGCTGATGGCGCTGAAGATGCCCCCGCCCCCCTCTGGCCGGCCCGCCTCCAGGACCAGAGCCTGACAGCCAAGAGCCTGGTAGGCTGCCTCTGCCGCCGCTTTCTCATAGGGCACGGCCTTGCCTGCCAAGGGGTCGTTAAAATAGTAATACTGCTGGTCCGCGCCCACCAAAAGCAGGCAGTGCTCCGGGGAAACCCAGGAGAAGGGCTGGCCTGTGCGGGAGTCTGTCACCTCTGTAAAGCTGGGCTCCTCCATATACATGGTGGTCCACACGATTACAGGCATGTCCCGGCTTATGTACGCCTGGCACAGCTCCTCCAGGGTCTTGCCGCTGGCGTCTGTCACGGCAAGGCCAGCCTTCTTTTCCGCCAGCAGGGCGTCCATAGCTTTTTGGATCGCCGGGGCGTAGCAGCCCCAGCCGCTCTCCGAATAGGGGCTGCCAAGAAAGGCCTCCCGGGGGTTCTGGCCATAGAGTATGCCGTCCGGGCCGTTCTCCGGCACAGGGCCCTGGGGCAGGCAGCTGTCTATAAACTCCCGCACAGTCACCTCTACCCCTGCGTGCTGCAGGGCCATCACCGCGGACACGCTCTCGCATCCTGTGGGAAACTCCTCCCGCTGATCAATAAAGGGCGCGTCCAGGATTTTCTGTTCCGGCTCCCCGTCATACAGGTCCTCGGCGTGGCCCTCCTGGTTCAGCATACCGCCCACCACCATGCCAGCCACAAACAGCAGCGCGCTTATCCAGGCACAGGCCAACAGTTTTGTGCCCCAGTGGGTCTTCTCTCTGGGCAGCCTGTCCCGTCCTTTTGTACGTTCCATTTTCTCCATGTTTGCCCCTCCTTTGGGTTTTCTGCCTATTAGACGGACCAGCTGCTTAAAAGGTAACAGCAGGCCCGTCTTTTTTTCTGCCTGCCCCTGCCCTGCCTTGACATCCCCCTGGCCCGGATATATAATGGCACCAGGACCCTATTAAGCAAACGCCCTTAAAATCTGAACTGCGTTACCTATACCCCAATGAAATCCCAAGGAGGATGATTGTATGGAACTGGCCCTGCGCAAAGACGTGCCCGTGGAGCTGACCTGGGACCTGTCCGCCCTGTACAAAGACGAGGCTGCCTTTCAGGCAGATGTGGACAAGGCCAAGGCCCTGACGGACCAGCTGGAAAAGGACTATAAAGGAAAGCTGGACACCCCGGAGGCCATCCTGGCCTGCCTGGACCTGTACCAGGAGCTGCAGAAGGTCCTGTACCTGGCAGCCAGCTACCGGAACCTGGCCGCTTCGGTAGACTTTGGAGACCCAAAACTCCAGGAGGACGACGAGGCTGTCTCCCGCCTGGTCTCAGACCTGCTGAGCCGCCTGAGCTTTATTGACAGCGAGATAACCGCCCAGCCCCAGGAGACCCTGGAGGCTGCCATTGCCCAGGGCGGGTCCGCCTGCGGCTACCTGAAAGAGCTGCTGCGCTGGAAGCCCCACCAGCTGCAGCCAGAGACCGAGAAGGTGCTGACCGCCCTTTCCCCCAGCCTGGGCCTGCCCTACCAGGCCTACAACATGGCCAAGCTGGCGGACATGCGCTTCCCGGCCTTTTCCGCGGAGGGAGAGGAGCTTCCCCTGGGGTACTCCCTGTTTGAAGACCGCTATGAGTATGACCCCCGCACCTCTGTGCGCCGGGAGGCTTTCCGGGCCTTCTCCGGCAAGCTGCGGGAATATGAGAACGTCACGGCTGCCGCCTACCAGGGCCAGGTCCAGAAGGAGAAGACCCTGGCCACTCTCCGGGGCTTTGACTCTGTGTTCGACTCCCTGCTGTTCGGCCAGCGGGTCACCCGGGAGATGTATGACCGGCAGATTGACCTGATTATGGACAAGCTGGCCCCCCACATGCGCCAATACGCCCGGCTTCTGCAAAAAGTCCACGGCCTGGACAAAATGACCTACGCGGACCTGAAGGTGCCTGTGGATCCGGCTTTCAGCGCCTCTGTAACCTTAGAGGAGGCCCAGGCCTACATAGAAAAGGGCCTGGCCATTTTGGGCCCGGACTACACAGAGATGGTCCAGGCCGCCTTCCGGGACCGCTGGGTGGACTTTGCCCAGAACCAGGGCAAGTCCACCGGGGGCTTCTGCGCCAGTCCCTATGGCAGCCACTCCTACATCCTGTTCAGCTGGCACGGGGGCATGTCTGATGTGTTCACCCTGGCCCACGAGCTGGGACATGCCGGGCACTTTAAGGCCTGCAACGCCGCCCAGTCCCTGTTTGACACAGACGTTTCCACCTACTTTGTAGAGGCCCCCTCCACCATGAACGAGCTGCTTATGGCCCACTACCTTTTAAACACCAACCCGGACAAGCGTTTCCGCCGGTGGGTGCTGAGCAATATGGTGGGCAACACCTATTACCACAACTTTGTCACCCACCTGCTGGAGGCCGCCTATCAGCGAGAGGTGTACAGGATCATCGATCAGGGCGGCAGCGTCCAGGCCGAGACCCTGAGCCGCATTATGCGGGAGACCCTGGAGAAATTCTGGGGAGACGCGGTAGAGCTGACCCCCGGGGCAGAGCTGACCTGGATGCGCCAGCCCCACTACTACATGGGCCTCTATTCCTACACCTACAGCGCGGGCCTCACTGTGGCCACCCAGGCCTGCAAGCGCATACAGGCACAGGGCCAGCCCGCTGTGGAGGACTGGAAGAAGGTGCTGGCCGCCGGCGGCACGGGCACGCCCCTGGAGCTTGCCAAAATGGCCGGGGTGGACATCTCCACCGACGGCCCCCTGCTGGACACCATTGCAACTATTGGCGGCATGATCGACGAGATCTGCCAGCTTACCGGGGAACTGGAGAATCCATAAGCCCGCCGAAAAACCCCTTGGACGCCGGGTTTTAAGCCGGGCGCCTGCAGGCTTCCCGGGCAGGCGGTTCCCCGCACATAAAAATCCCCAGCAAAAAAGCTGTCTTTGTCCCAGAACCTGCTGAAAGGTTTTAGGGGCAAAGGCAGCCTTTTTTATGGTTGGTTTTCTATGGCCCTGGCCTGTTGGAACATAGGCAGAAGTGCGATTTTTTACCGAAAAAGATCGGAAGAGCGTCGTGTAGGGAAAGAGTG
>CAJUPK010000009.1:21241-31198 GCA_910588415.1 uncultured Oscillospiraceae bacterium
ACACGGCATGGGGGATGTTTCTGCCCAGTCTATAGAAAAAACGCCTGGAAGCTGTGCCGATCAGATAGGCGCGAAGCTTTTCGAGAAAGTTCAGGGAGATTCCAAGCGCAAACCGCGGAATACGCTGCCGCATGGCAGGGATCTCCAACACAAAAGTCCCGAAAAGATGGGCGCAGGGATCGATTGGCACTGCTTCTTACTGGCTTAATCGCTGAAATCCCGGTGCTCCTGCACAGCCTTATAGGACGGCCGGATGATCTTGCCCCCGCCCACAAGCTCCTCGATGCGGTGGGCGCTCCAGCCCGCAATGCGGGAGATGGCAAAAATGGGGGTGTACAGCTCCATGGGCAGGTCCAGCATACTGTAAATAAAGCCGCTGTAAAAGTCCACATTGGCGGAAACGCCTTTGTAGATCTTCCGGTCCTTGGTGATGGCCTGCACGGCCAGCCGCTCTACATTCTGGTACAGCTGATACTCGGCTGTGCGGCCTTTCTCCTGGGAGAGGCCCTCCACAAACCGGGCCATGGTCTTGGCACGGGGGTCCGAAATGGAGTACACCGCATGGCCCATGCCATAGATCAGGCCGGAGCGGTCAAAAGCCTCTTTGTGCAGCAGCTTGTAGAGATAGGCGCTGATCTCCTCCTCGTTGTTCCAGTCCTGGAGGTGGGCCTTGATATCTTCAAACATCTGCACCACCTTAATGTTGGCCCCGCCGTGCTTGGGTCCTTTTAAAGAGCCTAGGGCCGCCGCAATGGCCGAGTAGGTATCTGTGCCGGAGGAGGTGACCACATGGGTGGTAAAGGTGGAGTTGTTGCCGCCGCCGTGGTCCGCGTGGAGAATCAGGGCAATGTCCAGCACCTTGGCCTCTAAGGCCGTGTACTGGCAGTCCGGCCGCAGAATCCGCAGGATATTCTCCGCGGTGGAGAGCTGCGGGTCCGGCTGGTGGATAAACAGGCTCTGCCCGTCGTGATAGTGGCGGTAAGCCTGGTAACCATAGACAGAGAGCAGGGGAAACAGGGCAATCAGCTGGATGCACTGGCGCAAAACATTGGGAATGGAAATATCCTCCGCATCTTCGTCATATGAATAGAGGGTAAGCACGCTGCGGGCCAGGGTGTTCATCATGTCGCTGCTGGGAGCCTTCATAATAATATCCCGCACAAAGCTGGTGGGCAGTGTGCGGTAAAAGGACAACAGTTTGCAAAAATCTTTCAGCTGGCCTTCATCCGGCAGTTCGCCAAACAGCAGCAGGTAGGCGGTGCGCTCATAGCCAAAGCTGTCGGTAGGGGGCTGGCGGCGGATCAGCTCCTCCACGTCATAGCCCCGGAAATACAGTTTGCCCTCGCAGGGGACGGACTTTCCGTCCACCGTCCTGGAGGACACGATCTCAGAAATATTGGTAAGGCCTGTAAGCACGCCCTTGCCGTTCAGGTCCCGCAGGCCACGCTTTACGTCAAACTTGGCGTACAGCTCTGGGTCTATGCGGCTGTTGTCCACACAGTGCCGGGCCAGGGACTGTATCTCCGGCCGAATCTCAGAATACACAGACATAGGGGAATCTCCTTTCTATTTTCCGCAGGGTTTTCCATCATCGGTTCCGTTCCTTTATGTAATAGTTTCAAAGTTTATTATACGAAAGATTTTGAATAAACGCAAGAGCCAAAATGTAAACAATTTTCCCAGGGGACAAAAAGTCCTGCCCCGCTCCCGGCCAGCCGGGAGAAACCGGGCAGCTCCCCGTCCCCTCCCTTATTCTTATTCTTTAGGAAAGCAGGTGCCCCTATGCAAATTCTCCGCCGTCTCTGTAAAAATCTGGTCATTCTGGCCTGCGCCGCCGTGTGTATCTGGTGCGCGGCAGAGGGCCTTCAGAACTGGGCCAGGGACCGGGGCGGCGAGGCCCTGCTGTTTGCGGCGGGCATGACCGGGACAGAGGCCCCCTCTTCCCCGGCTGAAAGCGCCGCCTCTCCAGAACCGCCCGCGGAAAGTGCCGCCAGCCCCCAGAATGTGCCGGTGTGGAGCCAGGACGGGCTTTCATACGGCGGCGCCGCCCAGAACGGCGCCGGGCTGCCGGACGACGGGGTGGTGCCCTTTCACAGCGACCTGCTGCCCGGGGCCTCCTCCACCCCGGACCCTGCCAGAAGCAGCGGCCCTGTAGAGGAGCTGCAGCTGGACGGGGGCCAGCAGGTGGACAGCTTTTACGTGCGGGACTCCACAGGCTCCGGCACGGACCTGGCGGCAGAGCTTTTGGAGGAGCCGGACGTGCATATTCAGGCGGACGGCCGGGTAGAGGTGCTTATTTACCACACCCATACCTCCGAGGCATACTCCCTCAGCAGCCCGGGCTTCTATTATACGGACATGGAGACCCGCACCCAGAACCAGGACATGAGCGTGGTGGCCGCCGGGGAGGAGCTGGCCAAGGCCCTGGAGGCCCAGGGCATCGGGGTGGTCCACGACAAAACCGTAAACGACGGGGTCTACAACGGCTCCTACTCCCGCAGCTGGGAGGTCATCCAGTCCAACCTGGAGAAGTACCCGGACATCCAGGTGACCATTGACCTGCACCGGGACTCCATGACCACAGAGGCCGGGGTAAAGTATAAGCCCACCGTGGAGGTGGACGGGCGCAAGGCCGCCCAGGCCATGATGATTGCCGGCTGCGACTTTGACGGCAGCTGGGGGGACTTTCCCGACTGGAAGCAGAACCTGCGCCTGATGCTGCGGGTGCAGCAGAAAGCCCAGGAGCTGTACCCCGGCCTGATGCGGCCCCTGAACTTTTCCAACAGCAAATACAACATGAACGCCACCCACGGCTCCATGCTCATCGAGGTGGGCACCGAGGTAACCACTGTGGCCGAGGCCCGGTACACCGGAAAACTGGTGGGCGAAATTCTGGCCGAAACTCTGAAAAACTGCCCATAACCCTTGGGAAAATTCCCGGGGTGCGCATATTGGCCCCTCCTGCGGCCATGCTATAGGTATAGGTAACGCGCTTGAAAAGAGGTATACCTCTTTTCAACTGCGTTAACTATAAGAGGGAATGACGGCAGGCAAAACGGCCTCTGGAAACAGGGCGGCCCTGCCTCCCCGCGCATCAAACCCCAATAAAACGCGGCATAGGAGCGGATATAGCATGAAAAAAGACAGAAGGCCCTTCTGGTTTGGCCTGGGACTGGGGCTGTTTGTGTTTATGACAGGGGCCGGCCTGCTGGCCGTGGACTACCAGGGCCGGAAACTGAGCTTTGGGGATGCCACGCCACTGGCCCGGGTGGACAGGCAGCCCAGCCGGACCCAGCTGACCGTGAAGGCCTTTGGCCAGGAGAAAACTTGGGACGTGACCCGGGCAGACCAGGTGCTGGAATTTCTGGGGGAGTTCTTCTGCCTGCCCCCCAGGCGGGAAGGGTAAGGGGCCAAGCCATGGAAGGCATGGACTTTCTGCTTGCCCTGGGCCGCGACCCCCTTTTGCAGGAGGCCCTGGGCCGCGCCGGGTGGAGCCTGGTCCTGGCCGGGTGCATGGCCGTTGCCCTGGCCATATCCCTCCGGGAGCGGGCCCGCCGGAGAAGAGAGCTGGCCCGGGCCCTGATGCTGCGCAACCGCCTGAAATACCACAGCAACCGCCGCAGGGTGTAGGGGCTGGGCAGGGCCGCAACCAGGGGGATGGCGGCCGCCTGTTCTCCCCCAAATAGGGTGCTTTACAGTTTGTTTACAAAGATAATTCCTTTCTGGAAAATAAAATCGCGTGCTTTGGTCTATAATGGGGACAAGCCCATGGACTCTGGCGCGCTTTTTTGGCTGTTCCGGTCCATGGAACTGCAGGAGTTTTTCCAGGGACCCAGGCCGTCAACCTATGTCCCTTTTCAGACTTTTTTCAGAAAGGAAGGATGTTATGAAACGGATAGGAAGGCCCTCCAAGGCACGCCGGGTGATTTCCGGACTGCTGGCCGCGCTTTTTGTGGCGCTGACCCCCCTGCCCGCCCTGGCCCGGACCATGGACGAGGTGGAGGCCGAGCAGCAGCAGCTGGAGGCTGAACGCCAGGAGCTGCAGGCAAAGCTGGAGCAGCTGCGGGCCGACGAGGCCCAGAAGCAGGAGTACCAGGAAACTTTGCAAAAACAGATTACCGTGCTGGAAAACCAGATTACCACCGCCCGGCAGGACATTGAAACCCTGAACGCCAATATCAGCGAGCTGGACATGAAGCTGAAAAAGTCCCAGGAAGAGGCGGCGGATACCATTGACCAGTTTAAGCAGCGGGTAACGGCCATTTACCGGGCCGGATCCGTAAGCACCCTGGAGATTCTGCTGAACTCCAACAGCTTCAGCGACTTTTCCATGCGCTCAGAAATGCTGGGCAACATGAGTCGGCACGATCAGGAGCTGCTGGACAAGATCGCCCAGTATGTGGACGACACCAAGGACGAGCGGGAAGAGCGGGAAAAACAGAAAAACATGGTGGCCGAGCTGAAAAAAGGCATGGAGCAGAAGCAGAGCGAACTGAGCGGTCTGTACGAGGAGAACGCCCAGGCCATTGCGGACCTGCAGGGCGCCCAGGTGACCACCACAGGCGAGCTGAACCGCAACGAGGAGGAGATGGCTGCCCGCGACCAGGAGATGCAGGACCTGATTGCTGAGCAGAAAAAGCGGGAGGAAGAAGAGCGCAAGCGGGCCGAGGAGGCTGCCGCCAACCAGAACAGCGGAGGCGGCTCTTCCGGCGGCTCCTCCTCTGGCGGCGGAGGCGGCGTGACATGGACGCCGGGGGGCTCTGGCGGCGTAGAGGGCTTCCACCCCTGCTGGCCCATGCCAGGGGTCACCTATATCTCCGATGAATACGGCGGCGCCCGCGGGCACCAGGGCATGGACATTGCCGGGCCCTTTGGTACAGAGATCGTGGCGGCGGAATCCGGCACCGTGACACGGGCCTGGACCTCTGACACCTGGGGCATGGGCTGGGGCTACCACGTGATGATCTATCACAACGGCACCTACAGCACCCTGTATGCCCACATGAGCTCTGTGGCTGTCTCGGACGGCCAGTACGTAAGCCAGGGCCAGGTGATCGGCTACGAGGGCAGCACCGGTGACTCCACGGGCCCCCACCTGCACTTTGAGGTGTGGGAGAACGGCGGCCGGGTAAACCCGAGAAACTATCTGTAAAATTCCATACATCCCTCCTGCCTGGACGGACAAGCAGGAGCAGCGCAAGGGACGGGGGCTTGGCCTCCGTCCCTTTTTTGGGTTTCACCCGCCTTTTTTTCAGCCTGCCTGGCCCCGGATTTGCCGCGGCACGGCCGCCGCACAGCCTCCGGATGGGAAAAAACCGCTCTTTTGCCTCTTACAGCGGGCCCAAAAGGTTGACAGTCCCAGAATTTTCCTGTATAATTTTAAGGATATGACCCAAGTTAGAAAGCGACGGGAGGAGAACAGTGGCGTGAAGCAATATTTTGGTATGAGCCAAAGGGGCGACTTGGACGAGGCCCTGCGGGGCCTTCACAGCCCCCAGTTTATCATGCTGTTTACCAACGACGGCCAATTTGAGGCCCATGTGGCTGCCTTGGAGAAACGGTTTCCTGGGGTGCCCAGCATTGGGTGCATCGGCATGAGTTATCAGACGGGGATCGTAAGCAATGGCGTGGGGGTGGTGGCCTTCTCCGGCGGTGTCCGCGCTGCGGCCAACGTGCTGGAGCAGGTCTCCACCATGCCGGTCAAATACATAAAGCGCTTAGAGCAGGACATGCGGCAGGTAGGCGGCTCGGGAGAGGACACGGTCTGCATAGACCTCTGCGCTGGCAACGATGCCTGCGTGCTGACCACCATCTACACCGCCCTGCGCCGCCAGGGCATCTCCCTGGTAGGCGGCACAGGGGACCAGGGCAAAGTGTCCGCCAACGGGAAGGTATACGAGGACGCTGTGGCCTATGCCCTGGTGCGCAACGAGGGCGGCCGAGTGAAAACCTATAAGGAGAATATATACCACCAGATGGGCAATTACCGCTTCATTGCCTCCAACACAGACAGGGCCAACTACATCCTGGGCTCTTTAAACGGCAAGCCCGCCAAAGAGGTATATAAAAGCATTCTCCATGTGACGGACGAGGAGATTTTGACCCGGACCTTCCAAAATCCCTTTGGCAAGCTGAACGGGGACGACACCTGCATTATTTCCATCAAAGAGGTCAACGGCAACGCGCTGGCCTGCTTCCGACAGGTCAACGACTCGGACGTGCTGCTCCTGCTGGAGCTGGGGGACTACCGGGCCATTGCCCAGGAAACCATCCGGCAGATATGCCATGACTTTCCCAGCCGTTCGGCTATTTTCTCTGTCAACTGCCTGTTCCGCTACAAGCTGTTTTCCGAGCAGGACTATATGCAGACCTATCTCCAGGACATGGCGGCCCTAGGCAACCACGCTGGCTTTGTGGGATACGGCGAGCACTACAACAACCGCTTTGTAAACCAGTCTATGACCTGCGTGGTCTTTGAGTGATAAAGGAGGGAAAGGCAATGGCGTTTTGGAACAAAAACCGGCAGCCGGCCCATCCGGCCCAGGAGGAAAAAAGCCTTTACCCTGTGCTGCATGTGGCCAACAGCCTGCGGGACTATCAGCGGGAGCTGGTGCAGAAAGAGGTCTCCTCCCTATGGGAGCTCAGCATGGTGGGCAGCTCTTTTGCCAGCGTGCTGAAAGAGGCCGAGCATTTCCAGGTCAAGCTGCAGGACCTGGGCCAGTCCTTTGCCCACATTGACCAGACGGCCGAACAGTTTGGCCAGGTGCGGGAAGATATCGCCCAGTCGGTTTTGGGCGCCCAGGCCCAAATGGAGCAGCTGGGACAGATCTCCGTGGAGGTCCAAAGCTCCTATGACAAGATGACGGAAACCTTCTCGCAGCTTCAGTCCGCGGTAGAGGAAATTCGCCAGTGCATGAAAAAAATTGTTTCTATTGCAGATCAAACCAACATACTGGCCCTAAACGCCTCCATCGAGGCAGCCAGGGCCGGGGCCGCGGGCAAGGGCTTTTCCGTGGTGGCCACCCAGGTGAAATCTCTGGCCGAGGAGATCAAAAGCCTGTCCCGGGAGGTGGACACCGGCGTGCGGGATGTGGAGAGCGGCACCAAAGAGCTGAACGCCCGCATCAACGCCTCTCAGGAAACCCTGGGCCAGGGCGTGGGCATTGTCGCCCAGACCGACGAGAGCTTTTCCAGCATTACCGAAGCCGCGGAGGGCGCGGTGTCTGTGCAGACAGGTATTTCCGGGGTAATAGAGTCCTCCCAGAGAGAGCTGATGGAAATATGCCAGTTCTTTGACCAGATCAAGGACCAGCACCAAGAGGTGGTAAAGCACATCGAAAGCGCCAGCAATTTGGGCACCACCAAAAGCGCCATGTTTGAAGATATAGACAACATGCTCTCCCAGATTCCCCCCCTTGTCAACGAGCTGGAGAGGGGCAACTGACCGCGCCAGCTGCCTTTTTAGGGTTTTAGGGCCTGTTTGAAAACCGGAGAAAAGCCGGATTTTTCCAAGCAGGCTCTAGGTGTATTTCAAGCAGAGAGCACGCTCTTATATCCGCTATATTTTTTCCATGGCTCAAACAAGGGGATGGCCGCATAGTTTCGCTTTTTTTGCAGACACTAGCCGTACATTCTATTTTTGAAAGGCAGGTGCCTGCGCCTTGAAGACGCCGACTCCCCAAACCTATGCCCAGGCCGTTCAGGCCGCCTCTCCCCCCTCCCCTGTGGTGAAGGACTGTGTACTGGCCTTCCTATTTGGGGGATTTGTGTGTGTAGTGGGGCAGGTTTTATGCAATTTGTACCAAAACTTAGGGCTGGAGCTGCCCGACGCCCGGATAGCGGTTTCCGTCAGCCTGATCCTGCTCTCCGCTACCCTGACAGCCCTGGGCTGGTATGACAACATTGCCAAGCACGCCGGAGCTGGTGTGCTGGTGCCCATCACCGGGTTTGCCAACTCCATGGTTTCACCAGCCATGGAGTTTAAGTCAGAGGGTTTCATCACAGGCCTGGGCTCCAAGCTGTTCACCGTGGCCGGGCCTGTGCTGGTGTTTGGCATTACCGCCAGCGTGGTGTATGGGCTGATTATTTTCTTCTTTCAAATCTAGGGCCTGTCTAGAGTCTGTTTTAAAACCGGAGAAATGCTGGATTTTTGGCTAGAAATGAGGGATTTCAAGGAAAAAACCGCAAGAAAGGCTGCCGCCTTTCGAGGATTTTTGACACTGAAAGCTCCATTTCTGGTCAAAACAGACAGTATTTCGGAGTTTTAAAACAGACTCTAGTCCGCCTCATCCGGCTGCTGGCCAGAGTGGGGCTGCCATTGGCAATCTGTCACCCGCAGATGGGAAAACACCGCCTGAAAGGAAGAATCCTCCGGACTGCAGGCATATATGCCAAAACGAATCCTCCCGCCGCCGTTACACAAATGGCAAATGCGCATCTGCTGAAAGGTCTGGCCGTCCAGGGAACATTCCAAGCGGTAGTCGCTCTCCCGGCGGCTAAGCCGGTACCACATGGACTTGACAGAGGCGTCTATCTCCGTGGTGGCCCAATCGGAAAAGCCGTGATTGGTCACCACACTGCCCAAATGCTGAAACCGCTGGTTCTCGTATTCAACCGAGGCTTTCAGCCAGTTCTCGCTGTCCAGATACAACACCACGCCGCACTGGTCAAACCGATGGCTGCTGGCAAACTCTGTTTTCACCACAAAGGAAAAAAACTGCTCCTCTGTGCTTATCTGCAGCACTGGCGCGCTGTCGTTTCTAAAATGATAGTAGGTCCTCTGCCACAGGTCCGTAAAAGGCCTTGTAACCACTTGAATCACCCCGCCCGCCACCTGGCAGCTGGCGGGCTCCCGGGTCCACTCCATCCTGCTTATATCCAGTTCCATCCTCTGCACCCGATTACCTTTTTTAAATTTCAAAAATTGGCCCATGAGAGCGAAGGGAAAAGTTTCGCCGTCTCACCGAGATGGCTTCTGTGCGCACAGAACGCCGACTCCGGCAAGGCCGCGAGACCCTCCTAAGGCGCGCTCTGCCACTTCTTGAAAAAGTGGACAAAAATTTTTCCCGCTGCTCTCAAAAACCTCGAAAGGTTCCCGTCCCTACTCTAAGGGGAAGGGGAAATACCCTGTTCCCCGCTGCTCCAGCGCCGCCCGGCCCGCTGTGGCGTCCGCCAGCCGCCGGGACAGCTCTTCCAGCCGCTCCGGCTCCAGGTGGAAACGCAGGCTCACCTGCTCCAAAAACTCCGTGTCCTCCACTACGCCGCCGTATTCGGGCACCAGGGTCTGCACCCGTCCAAAATTTTCATACCCGCAGCTCACCTGGGCCAGCAGGCACTCCTTCATGCGCACCTTCTGGGCCGCCTCCAAGGCCAGGCTGGCCGTGTGGGAGTAGGCCCGGATCAGCCCGCCCCCGCCCAGCAGAATCCCCCCAAAGTACCGGGTGGCCACCACCACCACGTCCGTCACCCCGGCTTTTTTCAGGGTGTCTATCACCGGGATGCCCGCCGTGCCCTGGGGTTCTCCATCGTCTGAAAACCGCTGCACGCCTCCTTCCCGCAGGATATAGGCGTACACATTGTGAGAGGCGTCCCAGTATTTGGTTTTAAGCTGGGCAATAAAGTCCAGCGCCTCCTCCTCTGTGCTTACAGGCTTGCAGGAGCCAATAAACCGGGATTTCCTCTCCACAAATTCCTCCGCGCCCTCCTGCCAGACGGTTATGTACTCCATAGGCTTTTCCTCCTCTGGGCGCAGGCCGCACGCCGCTTTTAGGGACTGGTATATCTAATTACGCGGTCCAGGGGCGGGGAAGATTGCCCGTGGCAATCGTTCTGACCCGACCGAGCCAACGAGTTTGGTATGCCAACTGGTCCAGACCAAAGTCCCACGGCCTTGCGCTTTAGCGCCAAAACGTCCAAGATATCCATTTTCAAAGAAAAGATCGGAAGAGCACACGTCTG
>CAJUPK010000010.1 GCA_910588415.1 uncultured Oscillospiraceae bacterium
AATAAAAAAGGCCGGGGAGCTGGAAGCGCTGGCGGGCTTGCTTTTTTTCATGGGATATGGTATGATATAGGTATTCTCTGCGTCCACGGACGCAAATTTATCAAAAAAGGTGTTGGTTTTTTCCTATTATGGACAGTCACAGTACGGCGCTTATCATGGTGCTCATCGTGCTCGTCGCCTTCTCCGCCTATTTTTCGGCCACGGAGACGGCCTTCTCATCCCTCAACCGTATTCGGCTGAAAAGCCTGGTCAATGGGGGCAACAAGCGGGCCAAGCTGGCCTTTGAGCTTTCTGAGAATTACGACGAGCTGCTCTCCACCATTTTGGTGGGCAACAACCTGGTCAACATAGCCTCTACCACCATTGCCACCCTGCTGTTTGTACAGCTTTTGGGGGGCGCGACAGGCCCCACGGTGTCCACGGTGGTTATGACGGTGGTGGTGCTGGTGTTTGGAGAGGTCTCTCCCAAAAGCCTGGCCAAAGAAAACGCCGAGGCCTTCGCCATGCTTTCGGCTCCCTTCCTGCGTGTTTTGATTGTGCTGCTGAAGCCCGTGAACTTTCTCTTCAGCCAGCTGAAAAAGGGCCTGCGTAAGCTGGTGCGGTCCTCTCCCAAGCACTCTGTCACGGACAGCGAGCTGCTGACCCTGGTAGAGGAGGCGGAGCAGGAGGGAGGCATTGACAAGAATGAGGGCGACATGCTTCGCAACGTGATTGAGTTCGATGACATCCAGGCCATTGAGATCATGACCCCCCGGGTGGATGTGGAGGCTGTCTCCCAAGAGGCCACCACGGAAGAGATTGCCCTGGTGTTTCGGCAGACAGGATATTCCCGGCTGCCAGTCTATGAGGAGACCATTGACAGCATTACAGGGGTTATCCATGAGAAGGACTTTTTCGGCAGCGTGTGGGGCACAGCAAACCCGCCCCTGTCTATTCTAAAACCTGCGGAATTTATTCCCCCCTCCATGAAAATCTCGGACCTTCTCCGGCTGCTGCAGCAGAAAAAGCTGCACATGGCGGTGATTGTGGACGAGTTTGGCGGCACCGAGGGCATTGTGACCCTGGAGGATGTGATTGAAGAACTGGTGGGCGAGATCTGGGACGAACACGACGAGGTGACCCAGGAGGGGATTCTTCCCCTGGGTGAAGGGCTGTACCGGGTGTATGGCTCTGCCGCGCCCGATGACCTGTTTGAGTTTTTGCACCTGGACTGCGAGACAGAGGCGTCTACCGTCAATGGCTGGATTGCCGGACGGCTGGACAGGATTCCCCAGGCTGGGGACAGCTTCCAGTTTATGGGCGTCAGCTTTTTGGTGACCAAAGCGGCCAACAACCGGGCGGAGGAAATCCGCGTGAAGCTTTCACCCTCTCCCCAAAAGGAGGAGGGCCAGAAGCCGGAGGACTGATGCTGGGAAGGCCGGGTATTCATAGTATAGTAAAGAAAAATCCATATAAACAGCAGAGAAAGGAGAGCGGAAGCTCTCCTTTCTGCTTGGGGCCAGGCAACTGGCAGGGGTCCCGGGCGCAGGTCAGGTGGGGCGGGATGCAGGTGGGGCAAAAGCCCTTGCGCCAGAAGTTTTTTTGGACTATACTGTGCTTGCAGCTGCAAAGTAAAGATGGGAAAGGAGCGGGCCATGAAGATCAGGATAGAAGAGGAGCTGGGCCTGGCGGAGACAGAGGTGATTATCCGCTGCAGCCCGGGAGACAGCCAGACCGCCAGGCTGCTGGCAGTGCTGGGGGAGTTTCAGCCTGCCCAAAAGCTCACGGGCATCCGGGATGGCCAGACTTACCTGCTGGACTTTGCCCAGGTGCTGTACGCGGACACAGTGGACAAAAAGACCTTCCTGTACACCCAGGAGGCTGTGTATGAGACAGAGCTGCGGCTTTACGAGCTGGAGTCCCAGCTGCGGGGCCGAGACTTTTTCCGGGCCAGCAAATCGGCGCTGGTAAATTTCAACGCCATCCAGTCCCTGCGGCCAGACCTGGGGGGCCGCATCCGCCTGACCATGCGGGGCGGCGAGGCCATCTATGTCTCCCGGCAATACGCGCCGCTGCTGAAAAAGCGGCTGGGACTGTAACATCAAAGGAGGAAAACCATGAAAAAGTTTTTGAGATTTGCAGGCGAAGTGAAGTCCTGGACTTGTTTAAGCTTTACGGGAGCAGTGGTCATCTATACTCTGTTTGATTACGTATCCTACTGCCTAAGCCCCAAGACATCCGCCTGGTTCAGCCTGGAGGGGTTCCTGTCCAGGAAAATCAGCTATAGAGTCCTATACCCCATGCTGGGGCTGAGTATATGCATCACCCTGCTGCAGTACGTGTTTTTCTCGGGAAAGGTAATCAAGAAAATGAGTTACAGCTTGCGGATGTTGCTGTTTGGAACGCTGTGCTTTGGCGTGTGCGTGCTGTTCGCCGCCTGTTTCGGCTGGTTCTGGCTGGACCATCCGGGGCACTGGGCAGCATTTATCGGGATCTTTTTGATCGCTTTCGGTGTGTTCAGCCTGGGCTTTGAACTCTATTTCCGAGTGATGGGCCAAAAATATGACGCTGCCCTGGGCCGCAGTCAAAAAAGGCAGAACTGTGAAGAATCGGTAAACAAACAGGAATAATGCAAAAAAGTGCTTCCCATGGGGTTGACAAGCCTGGGCGTTGGAGCTATAATGATGGTGTTGTATTGTAATATTTACGACGTACACCCCTGCCTTTTGGGCGGATGGGAGGGATATGGATGGCTGAGATACGGCTCAAGGACAATGAGTCCCTGGACAGTGCCCTGCGGCGCTTCAAGAAGCAGTGCGCCCGCGCCGGTGTGATTCAGGAAGTTCGCAAGCGCGAGGCTTATGAAAAGCCCTCGGTAAAGCGCAAGAAAAAGTCCGAAGCGGCCCGCAAGCGCAAGTATAAGTAAGGGTCTGTGTACAGGCTCTTGACTGGCCGCCTGTAGAGAGCGCGGGTCCTTCCCTGCGCGTTCGGGCAGCAAAGCTGAAGGAAAGCGGGCAGATCGCCCGCTTTTTTGTTCCCGGCAGGAGAAATATTTATGGGTATTTTTACACCGGACGTGTTGAAACGCCGGGTTACGGACATCAGCCCGCAGCTGCTTCGGCGTCTGGGGGTGAAGGCCGTGTTGCTGGATGTGGACAACACCATTGCCGCCTACAGCTCTCACCAGCCCATCCCCGGCGCGGCGGAGTGGGCCAGGGCACTGGCCAGAGAGGGCTTCCGGGTGGTGATTGTCTCTAACAACTATAAGAAGAGGGTGGGCCCCTTTGCGGCCCGCTTTGGGTTGGATTTTGTCAGCTTCGCCTTAAAGCCGCTGCCCTTTGGCTACCTGAAAGCCAGCCGGCTGCTGAAGACCCGGCCCCGCCGCTGCGTGGTGGTGGGCGACCAGGTCTTTACCGATGTGGTGGGGGCCAACTTGTGCGGGATGCGCTCTGTTTTACTTACTCCCCTGGAGCTGGAGGAGGGTTTTACCTTCCGGGCGCGGCGGTATTTTGAGCGGGGGCTGCGGGAAAAATTCACTAAGCGAAAGGATGTCATACAATGAAGAATCCTGTTGAAAGAATCGCGGAAAAACTGATTGCCGGCGACAGCCAGAAGGCGATTATGGTCTATTCGGAAAGAAACCGCCGGTATTTTACCGAGTTTCCCTCAGACGCGGGCGCGCTGCTGATTACAGCGGAGGAGGCCTACTTGCTGCAGGACTTCCGCTATGAGGAGGCAGCCAGCTACACGGCGAAAAACTGCACGGTGGTGGGCTTTAAAGACTTTAAGGAGAAGCTCTGTGAGCTGCTGGAAAAGCACGGCGTGAAGCAGGTGTACATGGAGATCAACAAGCTCTCTGTGGCGGACGCCCGGACCTTTGAGAAGCTGTTTCAGGAGCATGGCATGGAGGCCATACTGGATGACACCCTGGACAAGGCCATCAAGGACCAGCGGATGATCAAGTCCCCGGAGGAAGTGGCTAAAATCGAGGCTGCCCAGGCCATCACGGACGCGGCCTTTGAGCACATTCTGCCCTTCATCAAGGAGGGGGTCACGGAGAGGGAGCTGGCCCTGGAGATTGAGTTCTTTATGCGCAATAACGGCGCCGAGGCCGTGGCGTTTGACGTGATTGTGGCTGCGGGCAAAAATGGCTCCCAGTGCCATGCGGTACCCAGTGCCAACAAGGTGCAGAAGGGCGACTTCATCACCATGGATACAGGGGCCATGCTGGACGGGTACCACTCAGACATGACACGTACCGTGGCCCTGGGGCATGTCAGCGACGAGCAGCGCGAGGTCTATGAGACGGTTCTGCAGGCCCAGCTGGCGGTGATTGACGCAGTGAAGCCCGGTATGCTCTGCTGCGATGTGGACAAGATTGCCCGGGACATTATTGAGAAGGACTATCCCGGCACCTTTGGCCATGGACTGGGCCATGGGGTGGGCTTTGAGATCCACGAGTGGCCTGCCTTCTCCCACCGGGACCAGACCCCCTGCGCCCCTGGCATGGTGATCACCGACGAGCCGGGCATCTATGTGCCTGCCAAGTACGGCGTGCGCATTGAGGACATGCTGCTGGTGACAGAGGACGGCTGCCGCAGCCTGACTAAGTCCCCCAAAGAGCTTATCGAGCTGTAAGCTACCGGGGAAAAGCCAGCAGGCGGGGGATATGGCCCTGCAAAGAAAAAATACTTGAAATTGCCAGGGAAATATATTAGAATAAGTGAGAGACAAGCAGGCTAGAATATTTCGGGAGGTTTTTTTATGGTAACCGCAGGCGATTTTAGAAACGGCGTGACCTTTGAGATGGACGGGGGCGTGTACTCGATCATTGAGTTCCAGCACGTAAAGCCCGGCAAGGGCGCGGCCTTTGTGCGCACGAAGATCCGCAATGTGATCTCCGGCGCTGTGACCGAGCGCACCTTCAACCCCAACGACAAATTCCCCACCGCCTTTATTGAGCGCAAGGACATGCAGTATCTCTACAGCGACGGGGACCTGTACTACTTTATGGACACAGAGACCTATGAGCAGATCCCCATTAACAAGTCTGAGCTTTCCGACAACTTTAAGTTTGTAAAAGAGAACATGGAGTGCAAGGTGCTCTCCTACAAGGGCAGTGTCTTTGGCGTGGAGCCCCCCAACTTTGTGGAGCTGGAGATCACCAAGACCGAGCCCGGCGTGAAAGGCGACACAGCCACCAATACTCTGAAGCCCGCAACCTTGGAGACCGGCGCGGAGATTCGTGTGCCGCTGTTTATCAACGAGGGCGAAATGGTCCGGGTGGACACCCGCACCGGAGAGTATATGGAACGTGCGTAACAGGCAGAACCAGAGGTTTTGGGCCTGGTGGCGTGGACTTTGCCCTAGCGCCTGTTGCACGGATGATGGCGGCCCGCTGCGGGAACTGCTCTGCGTTCCTCCCGCTGGCCATAGGAATGATTTGAGAAAATAAAGAGGTAAAAAATTATGAGCAATTCTGAGCGTGCGTCTTACATCCGGGGTCTGATGGACGGTATGGAGCTGGACCCCAATGCCAAAGAGACCAAGCTGTTTTCTGCCATTATTGACCTGCTGGACGATCTGAGCGCTTCTGTAGAGGAGATGGAGGATGGCTTCGAGGAGCTCAGTGAGCAGGTGGATGATATTGACCACGATCTGGGCGACCTGGAAGAGGAGTATTACGGTCTGGAGGATGACGATGAGGATGACGAGGGCTGTGGCTGCCACCATCATGGTCATCACGGCGGCTGTGGCTGCCACCACCATCACCACAGCGGGGAAATGACCTTTGAGGCCATCTGCCCCAGCTGCGGAAAGACCATTGAACTGACCGAAGAGATGCTGGAGCAGGACACCATGCTCTGCCCCGGCTGCGGCGAGACCTTGGAGTTTGACTTTGGTGATGACGAGGAGGACGAAGAGGAGTTTCCTGTAGAAGAGACAGAGGAAGACGAGGAATAAGTCCTTGACAAGCTCTCCAAAGAATGGTATAATTTGGCCATGCTATGGGGGAGTAGTCGGCTGGACGGCCAGCTGGAAAAGCGGTGCCGTTCAGCAGCTAAGTCAACAATCATGGGCAGGCCTCCTGCAAGGGAGCTTTGCTCTGGGTTAGCTTGAAATGACCAGACCTGTGCGCACGAAGGCTGTGGCCTTTGGTGGCACAGGTCTGTTTTTATATATGGCGCAAAGTTGGGCATAGTAAGGATATAAAGAGAGAAAAGGCCCGATTTGCGCGGCGAACTTCAAAAAGAGAGGAAGAGGTAAATGGAATTTTTGTGGGAAGGATTGCTGTCCATCACCTGGCAGCAGGTTGTGATGTATTTGGTGGGGGCCATTTTGATTTGGCTTGCCATCAAAAAGGACTATGAGCCAGCCCTGCTGCTGCCCATGGGCTTTGGCGCCATCTTGGTAAACCTGCCCCTTTCCGGTGTGCTGAACCAGACCATGCAGGGAGTGGGAGAGACCCAGGGCATCATCCAATGGCTGTTTGAGACCGGCATAGAGGCCTCTGAAGCTTTCCCCTTGCTGCTGTTTATTGGCATTGGGGCTATGATTGATTTTGGCCCTCTGCTCTCCAATCCCAAGATGTTTCTCTTTGGAGCGGCGGCTCAGTTCGGCATCTTTTTAACGATTGTGCTGGCAGCCCTGCTGGGCTTCAACATCCGGGATGCGGCGTCCATTGGCATTATTGGCGCGGCAGACGGTCCCACCTCTATTTTGGTAAGTCAGGTGCTTAAGTCCAGCTATATTGGCCCCATTGCTGTGGCGGCGTACTCTTACATGGCCCTGGTGCCCATTATCCAGCCCCTGGCCATTAACGCCGTAACAACCAAGAAGGAGCGGGCCATCCGCATGACCTACCGTCCTGCGGCGGTCAGCAAGACTACCCGTATCCTGTTCCCCATTTTGGTCACCTTTGTGGCTGGGCTGGTAGCGCCTGCATCGGTCAGCCTGGTGGGCTTTCTGATGTTCGGCAATCTCATCCGGGAGTGCGGGGTGCTCAACCGCCTTTCCGAGACCGCCCAGAACGACTTGGCCAACCTGGTCACCCTGCTGCTGGGCATTACCATCTCTTTCTCCATGCAGGCAGAGCGCTTTGTCAACGTGGAGACTCTGATGATCATGGCCCTGGGCCTGTTTGCCTTTGTGTTTGACACCATCGGCGGGGTGTTGTTCGCCAAGCTGATCAATCTGTTCAGCCGGGATAAGATCAACCCCATGATCGGCGCGGCTGGCATCTCGGCCTTTCCCATGTCTGCCCGGGTGGTGGAAAAGATGGGTATTGCGGAGGACAATCAGAACCACCTGCTGATGCACGCCGTGGGGGCCAATGTATCCGGTCAGATTGCCTCTGCTGTGGCTGGCGGCATTGTGCTGGGATTCTTTATGTAAAGGAAAGCCTGCCTTACACCGGAATCCCCATTGAACGAATCCAATCAAAAAGGAGCGCGAATCATGCTAACTCAATTACTCAACGCCAGCGCTGGCGTCATCGGCGGGGCAGATGGTCCCACTTCTGTCTATATCACCGGGGACCTGGCCGAAGCTTTGCATATCATGGCCAATGGGATGCTGGGTATCTTTGTGGTTATTGGCCTTATTGCCATTTTGGTGGCCCTGCTGACCCGGGTGAGCGGCCGGAAGTGAACCAAAGCAGCTCCCCTCTCCAGCGCCCTTTTAGGGGCTTAAAGGAGAAATATGCAATAAGCCAATAAAGCCAATAAACACAAAAGGAGCGATGGCCAGCTTGGCCAACGCTCCCTTTTCTTTATGAAAAACCAGCGGAAACTTAGAACTTATTGCCCCGCTTTACATAGCTGGTGTGCAGAATCTCGTGGGCCTTGTGGCTGCCGGGCTCGCCCAAGAACTCCTCATAGCACTTCTTCACCACCGGGTTGTCATGAGACTTGCGCAGAGGCATGGCCTTGTCCTGGTCGTACAGGGCCTTGGCGCGCAGGGTCTTGATGTCATTATACGCCCAGTCGTTGGCAGAGCGCACAGGCTGTCCGCCGCCGTTGACGCAGCCGCCGGGGCAGCACATGATCTCAATAAACTGGTAGTCAGCTTCACCCGCCTGTACCTTCTTCAAGATCTTGTCAGCATTGGAGAGGCCGCTGACTACAGCTACCTTCACATCCATGCCAGCCACGTTGTATACAGCCTCTTTAATGCCCTCGGTGCCGCGAATCTCATTGTACTCAATAGACTCCTGGCTCTCGCCGCTGAGTACGTCGGCCGCGGTGCGCAGGGCAGCTTCCATCACGCCGCCCGTGGCGCCGAAGATCACAGCCGCGCCAGTGGAAACGCCCATGGCGTCGTCAAACTTCTCGTCAGGCAGGGCGTTAAAGTTCAGCTGGGCCTTCTTGATGAGCCGGGCCAGTTCCCGGGTGGTAATGCTGATATCCACATCCGGCAGGCCAGCAGCGTTCTCATCGTCCCGGCCAATCTCGAACTTCTTGGCCGTACAGGGCATCACAGACACAGAGACGATCTTCTGGGGATCAATGCCCTCTTTCTCCGCGTACCAGGTCTTGATCAGCGCGCCAGCCATATTCTGGGGAGACTTGCAGCTGGACAGGTGGTCAAGCAGGTCCGGGTAGTAGTGCTCGCAGAACTTGATCCAGCCAGGGGAGCAGGAGGTGATCATGGGCAGGATGCCGCCGTTCTTCACCCGGCCGATGAACTCGTGGGCCTCTTCCATGATGGTCATGTCCGCGCCAAAGTCCGTGTCAAACACCTTGTCAAAGCCCAGGCGGCGCAGAGCGGCAGCCATTTTGCCCTCCACATTGGTGCCAATGGGCAGGCCGAACTCCTCACCCAAAGCAGCCCGCACAGCGGGAGCGGTTTGTACAATAACGATTTTCTCGGGGTCATTGATGGCCTCAATAACCTCCGGGGTGTTGTCCTTCTCTGTCAGCGCGCCAGTGGGGCAGCTGACAATGCACTGGCCGCAGGCCACACAAGAGACAGCGTCCAGCGTGTTCTCAAAGGCGCAGCCGATTTCTGTGTCAAAGCCCCGGTTGTTGGCGCCAATAACAGCCACATGCTGGTTCTGGCAGGCGGCCACGCAGCGGCGGCACAGCACGCACTTGGCGTTGTTGCGCTCCAGGTACTGGGTGGAGAGGTCCTTGTTGCCAGCGGGCATAACGCCCTCAAAGCGGCTGTCCTCTTCAATGCCCATATCGGCGCACAGCTTCTGCAGCTCACAGTTGCCGCTGCGCTCACAGGTCAGGCACTTGCGCTCGTGGACAGAGAGCAGCAGCTCCAGGGTCATCTTCCGGGACTCCTGAACCTTGGGGGAGTTGGTGAAAATCTCCATGCCGTCGTTTACCGGATACACGCAGGCAGCGGCCAGAGAGCGGGCGCCCTTTACTTCCACCATGCACATACGGCAGGCGCCCAGCTGGTTGATGTCCTTTAAATAGCACAGGGTGGGGATATCAATACCGGCGTACCGGGCAGCCTCCAGGATGGTGGCCTCCTTGGGTACCTGATAGTCCACGCCGTTGATTTTTACGTTGACCATATCCATAGATTTATAATCAATCCTTTCAGGTTTCTCTCGGGTCTGGGCTTACTTCTTCACAACGGCGTTAAACTTACACTTCTCCATGCACACGCCGCACTTGATGCACTTCTCGGTATCGATCACATGGGCTTCCTTCACCTTGCCGGAGATAGCCCCAACCGGGCAGTTCCGGGCGCAGAGGGTGCAGCCCTTGCACTTGTCGGCCTCGATATGGAAGTTGGTCAGCGCCTTGCAGGCTCCGGCCGGGCAACGGTGCTCGGTGACATGGGCCACATACTCGTCTCGGAAATACTTCAGGGTAGAGAGCACCGGGTTGGGGGCTGTCTGGCCCAGGCCGCACAGGGAGTTCTCCTTGATGTAGTAGCACAGCTCCTCCATCTTGTCAATATCCTCCAGGGTGCCCTTGCCGCTGGTGATCTTGTCCAGAATTTCCAGCAGACGCTTGGTGCCCACCCGGCAGGGGGTGCATTTGCCGCAGCTCTCGTCCACGGTAAACTCCAAGAAGAACTTGGCGATATCCACCATGCAGGTGGTCTCGTCCATCACGATCAATCCGCCGGAGCCCATCATGGAGCCAATGGCGATCAGGTTGTCATAGTCAATGGGGGTGTCGATTAAAGAGGCGGGGATGCAGCCGCCAGAGGGGCCGCCGGTCTGGGCTGCCTTAAAGGTGTGGCCGTCCGGCACGCCGCCGCCGATGTCCTCCACAACCTCCCGCAAGGTGGTGCCCATGGGAACCTCCACCAGGCCGGTGTTGGTGATCTTGCCGCCCAAAGCAAAGACCTTGGTGCCTGGGGACTTCTCTGTGCCAATGGACTTGAACCAGTCCGCGCCCTTCAAAATGATCTGGGGAATGTTGGCATAGGTCTCCACGTTGTTCAGAACCGTGGGCTTGCCAAACAGGCCCTTCAGCGCCGGGAAGGGAGGCCGCACTCTCGGCTCGCCCCGCTTGCCCTCAATGGAGGTCATCAGGGCGGTCTCCTCGCCGCACACAAAAGCGCCGGCGCCCAGGCGGATGTCTATGTCAAAGTCAAAGCCGGAATCAAAGATGTTCTTGCCCAGCAGGCCGTAATCCCGGGCCTGCTGAATGGCGATCTGCAGGCGCTTTACCGCGATGGGGTACTCGGCCCGGATGTAGATGTAGCCCTGGGAGGCGCCAATGGCATAGCCCGCGATGGCCATGGCCTCCAGCACGCTGTGGGGGTCGCCCTCCAGCACAGAACGGTCCATGAACGCGCCCGGGTCGCCCTCGTCCGCGTTGCAGCAGGCATACTTCTGGTCAGCCTGGTTGGCCGCGGCAAACTTCCACTTCAGGCCCGTGGGGAAGCCCGCGCCGCCCCGGCCCCGCAGGCCAGAGGCCAGCATGGTGTCAATAACCTGCTGGGGGGTCATCTCGGTCAGCACCTTGCCCAAGGCCGCGTAGCCATCCTGGGCGATGTATTCGTCAATAAGCTCAGGGTTAATCACGCCGCAGTTGCGCAGGGCAATGCGCAGCTGTTTGGAGTAGAAGGCGGTCTCGTTCAAAGACTTGGTGGTGTTCTCGTCCACCACAGTCTCCTGATACAGCAGGCGGGTGACGATACGGCCCTTCAAAAGATGCTCGGAGACGATCTCCGGTATATCCTCGGGCGTGACGCGGCTGTAAAACGCGCCTTCGGGATAAACCACCATAATGGGACCCAGGGCACAAAGGCCAAAGCAGCCGGTGCGAATCACGTTGACTTCTTTCTCCAGGCCCTGGGCCTTTATCTCCTCGTTCAGCTTTTCAATGATCTGCTCACTGTTGGAGGAGGTACAGCCAGTGCCGCCGCAGACCAGCACGTTAGATCGAAACATAGGGTATAATCCTCCTTTTTACTTCGCGCCGATGGCATTGGCGCCAATGGTGTATTCGGTGACCACATTGCCGTTTACCAGATGGTCGTTGACCACGCGCACGGCTTTTTCAGCGGTCATTTTTACATAGGTAACCTTGTCCTTGCCTGGGGTGATGACCTCTACCACAGGCTCATACTGGCAGATGCCAATGCAGCCGGTCTGGGTCACCATGGTGTCCTTCAGGCCCCGCTTGGCCACCTCTTCCACAAAGGCGGTCAGTACCGGGCGGGCGCCGGCGGCAATGCCGCAGGTGGCCATGCCCACCAGAACCCGAGTCTCGGCCTCGGCGTTTTCGCGGATGTTTACGGAAGCCCGGGCTTTGTCGCGAATGGCTTGCAGTTCTGCTAAAGATTTCATATCAGATGTAGCTCCCTTCCAGAAATCAAATATAAAACAAGCTGTTCATAAAGCGTTGTAAAAATTCTTAAAAATGTCCTGAATGTCCTGAAAAACCTTTCGAAAAAGGTCTCTCAGGCGGACTTGAAAGCAGCGCCTTCAGGTCTTGGGTATAAGCGCCTGGGTGGTATAGAGGGCATGGCTTTCCAGCGGCCAGGGCTTCTGCCCTGGAAACCCGGCGGGGGCCTAAGGCTCCTGGGCCGCGTTGCCTGCCTCGAAAAGCCCGGCCGTGTTTTCCTCCAGATATTCCTTCACCCACTGGGTCACGTCCGGCAGGTTCAGGGGCACGTCCTCTCCCAGCACCTGGCGCAGCTCCTGGGTTTTTAGGGAAAACTCCCGCTCCTCCCCGTGCTCCGGCCGCAGCCTCCGGGTGTACACAAAATCCAGCTCCGGGTTCATCATTACCAGCATATTGATGGTGTCGTTAATGTCCCCCAGCGGGATCATATCCACGCTGGAGGGCTTAAACACCGCTGTGGTGGTGGTGCCTTCTCCCACCACAGACTGGATATGAAAATGCCCGCCCGTCATCTCCGCCTCCATCTTGAACAGCGGCACACCCAGCCCCACGCTGCGGGTGGTGCGGGTGGTGAAAAACGGGTCCGTCACATGTTCCACCTGTTCAAGGGTCATGCCCCGGCCGTTGTCGCTGATGCTAATGGACAGAGTATCCCCTGCCGTGTCCTCCTCTACCGTAATGGTAATCAGGCTGGCCCCAGCGGAGATGGAGTTTTGGGCAATGTCCATTACGTTCAAAGAAAGTTCCCGCATGGCGGTCCTCCTTACTGCTGATTATTTTTAAATATAGACCACCATTCCACTTCGCCTTTTGCCTGCCGGATCAGTTCCGCGGCGTCGCTGCCAGTATGGGCCTTGGCCTCTACCAGCTGGGCCAAAAGCTCCAGAAATACTTGGAACTGCGCACCGGTCATGCCATAACCTCTAAAGATTATTCAGCGTATTTATCCAGGATGCCGTCCACGTCCTCGGGAGCCAGGCGGCCGTACACGTCCTCGTTGATCATCATAACCGGGGCCAGGCCGCAGGCGCCGATGCAGCGGCAGGCGGTCAAAGAGAACAGTCCGTCCTCCGTACACTCCTCGGGCCCAATGCCCAGCTTCTGGGTGATCCGGTCCAGCACCTTGTCAGAACCCTTAACATAGCAGGCGGTGCCCAGGCACACAGAGATGTGGTTGCGGCCCTTGGGGGTCAGGGAGAACTGGGAGTAGAAGGTGGACACGCCGTACACTTCCTCCAGGGGTACGTCCAGCCCGTCGGCAATCTTCTTCTGCACCTCCAGGGGCAGATATCCATAGATCTCCTGGGCCTGATGCAGCGCGGGCATGACCGCGCCGGGCTGGCCCTTCAATTCCTGAATCACAGAGTCGAGCTTCTCGGCCTGCTCCACAGTGTCATGGAAGGGCAGGCTGCTGATGCGTTTTTGCATAAATAGACCATCTTCCTTTCTACACATACGTAGTTTAGCTTAAATATAGCAAATTGGAGGTCGATTATAATTCCAAAAAGGAATAAAAACCAAAAGAACAACAATTTCCAACAATATTCACGGATACTACTGGTAATTGTTACCATAATATCGATATCGGATATCGATACAAAACCATCAAGTGCAGGATTCCCGCCAGCCATGCCGGAGGGCTCGCAGCAGCGCGCTGGCCGTCTTTTCCGGCAGGGGGATCTTCAGGGCTTGGGAAGAGGCCAGGGTGTCCAGATAATGGCTGTCAGAGTCCCGTACAATCTGCATCCGCTGCAGCTCGGGGTACTGCTGCTTCAGTCCATCCAGGTCGCACTCCCGGGTGACCTCCGCCACGGTGTATCCCCCTTCCGGCGGGATGCTGCCCAGGGCTGCCGTCACGCTGTAGGAGTCCCGGTCTACATGGGCGGGAAAGGCCGTGCCGCCGTATTCTTCGGCTAAGGATTTCACCTGGTCCACCCCGATAAAGGAGGAGACCAAGAGCAGGTCCTCCAGTACCCCAACCGGCTGGTCACTGGCGTCCAAAATGCGCTGCTCCCCAAAGATTTCCGCCTTGTTTTTAATATGGGGCATGTGGGCGTCTATGTACGCGTCAAAGGCCATGGCTCCCTCCAGGGTCTCAAACAGGCACACCACATGAGCCTCCTCGGCTGTGCAGAGCTCCATGCCGGGAACAGCCAAAATGCCTGCCTCTTCTGCCACAGCCAGCACAGCCGGGGCGTTTTTGCAGGTGTTGTGGTCCGTAACAGCGATGATCTCCAGCCCCATCACTGCTGCCATGCCCACCAGATTGTTGGGGGTCATATCGTTGTCTCCGCAGGGGGAGAGGCAGGAGTGGATGTGGAGGTCGTAGGTATATTCCGTAAGTCCCGCCATGTCCGTCACTTCAGCCGCTCATAGACCTGAACGGCGGTTTGGTACAGGTTGGGAGAGCAGCCATACACCGGGATTCCCTGCATATCCGCCCGCTTTTTGGCGTCTTGGTCCAGGGCGGCGTCCTCGCACAGCACAATGCAGCTGGTGTCTGCCAGGGCTGCCACGGCAATGGCGTTCAGGTTGCCCATCACAGTCAGCCACACGTTGCCGGCTTGGGCGCGGCCCATAACCCAGCTTAAAAGGTCGCCTACATAGCAGCCGTCTGCCAGGTTGTCCTGGCCGTCCTCGCCTGCCAGCAGTTTCCAGCCGCAGGCTTCAGCCAATTCTTTGATGGTCATTGTGACCACCTGCCTTTCTGTCAAAATATATGTCTCAGCAAAGAAAAGAGAACCCATTCCAGCGGACAAAATGGGCGGGGTTTTGGAAGGCTGGACGGAGAAGCTTCCAGGGGAACAGCCAGGCAGCCCTGCCCCGCCTGGGCGGGGATTTTTCCCGCTGCCGCCCACAGCCCCTTCCTTGTTATTCCTCGTGGTCCTGGGAGGCGGGCGCCCAGCCTTCCAGCTCGCCCAATGTCTCCGCCACCTTCTGCATCTTTTTCCTGTAGATGAAGACGCAGTCGGTTTTCTTGCACGCTCCCTTCACCACGTCCTCGGCAAAGGCCCGGCAGGTGGGCGCGCCGCAGGCCCCGCAGTCCAGGCCGGGCAGCTCTTCCTCCAGGTTGTTGATGTCCACCATCATCTGCATGGCCTGCTTCAAATCGCTGGAAAGGGTCATCACATTGGAAAACTCCAGTTCGCCCTCCCACTCCATCTCCTGGGGAATGGGCCCCCCGGCCAGATGGTTCTGGCTTACGGGCAGGTACTTGCGCAGCCGCTGGATCCGGGCCTTGGCCACATAGGGGTTTTCTACGCACAGCACGCCCCCCACGCAGCCGCCGGCGCAGGCGTTCAGCTCGATGAAGTCCAGGTCGCCAATGCGCTCGTCCTCCACCTCTTCCAGCACCCGGATCACATTCTCAATCCCATCGGCAGCCAGGTATTTTTCATTGAGCAGCGCCGCCGACTCCCCTCCGCTGGTGGACCAGCCCACCCCGATAATGCCGGAGTTGGCCATGGGTTCCACGCTCTCCAGATGGTCCATCTTGTGGGACAGCTGGGGGAACACCTCGCTGATGGCAATGGCCCCGTCCACCTGGGACTTCTCCATGCCCAAAGGCATCTTGATGTCCGTCACCTTGGCGGGGCAAGGGGTGATGAAAAAGCACCCGATCTGCTCCGGCGGCAGGCCGGTCTTTTCGGCAGCCTCCTTTTTGGCCATGCCCGCGGCAGTCTCCATGGGAGACTTTAAAGGCAGCACATGCTCGCACAGGTCCGGGAACCGTACCCGGATCAGCCGTACCACCGCCGGGCAGGCCGAGCTGATAACAGGCCGGGGCAGGGGCAGCCCGCTCTCCGGGTTATACATCAGCTTGCGTGTGGCCTCGCTCACCAGCTCTGCCGCCCGGGCCACCTCGTACACCTGGTCAAAGCCCATGTGCCGCAGGCCGGTCAGTACATAGTCAATGTCGTCCAGGTTGTTGAACTGCCCATAAAGGGCTGGGGCGGGCAGGGCGATGTTGTATGTAAAGTGCTCCAGGGCCTCCATGTGGGTAAACCGGGCCCGCTTGGCGTGGTGGGGGCAGATGCGTATGCACTCCCCGCAGTCAATGCACCGCTCCCGGGCGATAAAGGCCTTGCCGTTTCGAATACGGATGGCCTCGGTAGGGCAGCGCTTCACGCAGTTGGTGCAGCCCACGCATTTGTCCTCGTTCAGTGTAACAGAATGGTAAAACTCTGGCATAGCAGATTACCTATTATCCCTTTCTACCGGGAAACACCGCCATTTTCACCGTGGTGCCCACGCCAACGGTGGAATCAATGGTCATTTCATCGGTATATTTCTTCATGTTGGGCAGGCCCATGCCCGCGCCAAAGCCCAGCGCCCGCACATTGTCCGGGGCGGTGGACCAGCCGGCCTGCATGGCCTGCTCCACGTCCGGTATGCCCGGCCCCTGGTCGATCAGCTCTATGTCCACCCGGTCTGGGTCCACGTCCACCACGGCCTCGCCGCCGCCGCCGTGTATCACCAGGTTGATCTCCCCTTCGTACATGGCAATGGCCACCCGGCGGATGGCGTCCGGCTCATAGCCCAGCTTTTTCAGCTTGTGCTTCACATCGCCGCTGGCCTCTCCCGCCCGGGTAAAATCGTCTCCAGGCACTTGATATTCCAAATGCAGCATGCTCATTGGATGTCGCAGCCTCCTCTCAGTCCGTTTTCAAACAGCAGCCCGCAGGCGGTAAACATCCGGTAGGGGGTAGAGAGCACGGTCATGTCCTTCATCTCGGCCAGGTCCAGCACCTGCTGGTTTACAGGCTTGCCCCGCACAAAGATGATGCAGTGCATGTCCATCATTTCCGCCGTGCGCACCACCTGGGGGTTCATCAGCCCTGTCAGCAGTACAGACTGGTCCTTCACAAAGGCCAGCACATCGCTCATCATGTCGCTGCCGCAGGCGGTCTTTACCTCCTGCTCCATGTCGCCCTCAATCAGCACCTGGCATTTTAGGATATTCACAATGTCCTTTACTTGCATAGCGTTGCCTCCTGTTGGTTTCAAAACCTGCGCCATGCCCAGGATATGGCCCGCATCCTTTGGCGGATGGGGCCGCTGGCCGGATTCTTCTCCCAAATCCCTGGGTGTATCCTGCCTGGCGCAGGCTTTTACTAGAATAATAGCTTGGGTATACTCTCTCGGACAGGACAACGGGCAGCCTGCCCGGGATTTTTTATCCTGCCTGTATTATAACATATATGGTCGGTCAAGTGCAAATATTTTATGAAATTCGCCGCATTTTTCCATGGGAGCTTTTCTGGGGGCGGTTTTTTCTTGCATTTCCGGCTGTGCGGGACTATAATGATACAGTATCCCTTTCTTTATTGCGCTAATAGAATGAATATGACCCCACCTATTTGAAGGAGGCAGAAACAAATGAACAGAGTGTATAATTTCTCGGCAGGCCCCTCCATGCTGCCAGAGGCCGTGCTGCAAAAAGCCGCTGACGACATGCTGGACTACCAGGGCAGCGGCCAGTCGGTGATGGAGATGTCCCACCGCTCTCCTGTGTACGACGGCATCATCAAAGAGGCTCAGCGCCTGCTTAGAGAGGTTATGAATATTCCGGAGAATTACCAGGTGCTGTTCCTCCAGGGCGGGGCTTCCAGCCAGTTTGCCGCTGTGCCCATGAACCTGATGACCAAGTCCCATAAAGCGGACTATGTGCTCTCCGGCCAGTTTTCCACCAAGGCGTTTCAGGAGGGTTCCCGCTACGGGGACTGCAAGGCCGTGGCCTCCTCTAAAGAGAACAATTTTTCCTGTATCCCCCCCTTGGACGAGAAGGAGTTCCGCCCGGACGCGGACTATTTCCATATATGCCTAAACAACACCATCTATGGCACGGCTTGGAGCCAGCTGCCGGACACGGGGAATGTGCCCCTGGTGGCGGATATCTCCTCCTGCATTTTGAGCAGGCCTATTGACGTAAGCAAGTTTGGCCTGGTCTATGCCGGCGCCCAGAAGAATGTGGCCCCTGCTGGCCTGACCATTGTCATTGTCCGGGAGGATCTGATCGGCGAGCCCCAGGAGGGGACTCCCACCATGTTTAACTACGGGGTCATGGCCAAGAACGAGTCCATGTACAACACGCCTCCCTGCTGGCCTATCTACATCTGCAAGCTGGTGCTGGAGTGGATTCAGAACGACATCGGCGGCCTCTCCGCCATGGAGGCCCGGAACGTGAAGAAGGCCCAGGTGCTCTATGACTTCCTGGACCATTCCCAGCTGTTCAAACCCTGTGCCCAGAAGGACAGCCGCTCCATCATGAACGTGACCTTTGTCACAGGGGATAAGGACCTGGACGCCAAATTTGTCAAAGAGGCTGCGGCCGCCGGGTTTGTAAACCTGAAGGGCCACCGCAGCGTGGGCGGTATGCGGGCGTCCATCTACAACGCCATGCCCCCCGAGGGAATTGACAAACTGGCGGCGTTTATGAAGAAGTTTGAGCAGGAGAACAGCTAAAGGGAGGACTCCATGAAGATACTTCTGTTTCTTGCCAAAGGTTTTGAAACCTTGGAGTTCAGCCCATTTATCGATGTGATGGGCTGGGCGAAATGCGACTATCGCTATGATGTGGAAGTTGTTACCTGCGGCTTTGCCAAAACGATAACCAGTGCATTCCGGGTGCCGGTCATGGTTGACCGTACGTTTGATGAGATTGCAGCAAGCGATTTTGACGCACTGGCTATTCCTGGCGGGTTTGAGGAATATGGCTTTTATGAGGATGCCTATGACGGAAGGTTTTTGCAGCTGATTCGGGACTTCCACTCTCAAAAGAAGGTGATCGCCTCCATCTGTGTGGGCGCACTGCCTCTGGGCAAAAGCGGCATTTTGCAGGGGCGTTCCGCTACGACCTACCACTTAAATAACGGGCACAGGCAAAGGCAGCTGGAGGCCTTCGGGGCGAATATTGTGAATAGCCCCGTTGTAACAGACGGGAATATCATCACCTCCTACTGCCCGCAAACCGGCCCCTATGTGGCTTTCCAGCTTTTGGAAATGCTCTTCCCGGAAAGGCGGGAGAATGTATCTTTACTAAAAAAAGCGATGGGGTATGACGAACCGAATCAAGCCAACAGCGAATAATATTCCCTAGCTCCCTGTGTCGTTCACAATCTTTGAAAGGATGATTCCCATGTACAAAATTCTCTGCCTCAATAAAATCAGCCCCATTGGCACCAAGCGCTTTGGCGAGAGCTACACCTTCTCTCCTGAGATGAAGGAGCCGGACGCCATTCTGGTGCGCTCTGCCTCCATGCACGACATGGAGCTGGACCCAGGCCTTCTGGCCATTGCCCGGGCCGGGGCAGGCACCAACAATGTGCCTGTGGAGGACTGCGCCCAAAAGGGCGTGGTGGTGTTCAACACCCCGGGAGCCAACGCCAACGCTGTCAAAGAGCTGGTGCTCTGCGCCCTGCTGCTCTCCTCCCGGAAAATCGCCCCGGCTATAGACTGGGTCAAGACCTTGAAAGACCAGGGGCCGGAGGTTGGCAAGCTGGTGGAAAAGGGCAAGTCCCAGTTCGCCGGGCCAGAGCTTCAGGGCAAAACCCTGGGCGTGGTGGGCCTGGGAGCTATCGGCATTTTGGTGGCCAACGCCGCCCACTCCCTGGGCATGGAGGTCTATGGCTATGACCCCTTCCTCTCTGTGGACGCTGCCTGGCGGCTCTCCCGTTCCGTACACCGCTCCTTAACCCTGGACGAGATCTATGCCAGCTCTGACTACATCACCCTGCACCTGCCCGCCACAGGGGACACCAAGGGAATGATCCACGAAGAAGCCTTGGGCAAGATGAAGGGCGGCGTGCGCCTTCTGAACTTTGCCCGGGGCGAGCTGGTGGACAGCGCCGCCCTGCTGGCAGCCCTGGGGTCCGGCAAAGTGGCGGCCTATGCCACGGACTTTCCGGACAGCAGTCTGATTGGCCAGGAGAATGTCATCGCCCTGCCCCACCTGGGGGCCTCTACCCCGGAGAGCGAGGATAACTGCGCCATGATGGCCGTGGACCAGGTGAAGGAGTACCTGGAAAACGGCAATATCAGCAATTCCGTGAACCTGCCCAGCCTGTCCATGGCCCGGGAGCCGGGGACAGAGCGCATCTGCGTGATCCACAAAAACGTGCCGGGCGTGATTGCGGACTTCACCTCTGTGTGCGGCAAAGCGGGCATCAATATTGAGAACATGCAGAGCAAGTCCCGGGGCGGCTACGCCTACACAGTGCTGGACGTGCAGGGCGGGGACACCGCTGCCGCCGCCAAAGACCTGGAAAGCCGGGACTGCATTATCCGGGTGCGGGTGATCGCGTGATGAGACACCTGATCGATCCCCTGGACCTGAACCTGGAGGAGACGGGGCGGCTGCTGGAGCTGGCTGGAAAAATCCTGGCGGATCCGGCCGCCTATGCCCACCGGTGCGATGGCCGTATTCTGGCCACCCTGTTTTTTGAGCCCAGCACCCGTACCCGGCTCAGCTTCGAGTCCGCCATGCTGCGCCTGGGCGGGCAGGTGCTGGGGTTCTCCAACGCCCAAAGCAGCTCGGCGGCCAAGGGCGAGAGCGTGGCGGACACTATCCGGATGATCTCCGGCTATGCGGACATTACGGCCATGCGCCACTTTAAAGAGGGCGCGCCCTTAGTGGCGGCCCGGTATGCCAAGATCCCGGTTATCAACGCGGGGGACGGGGGCCACCAGCACCCCACCCAGACCTTGACGGACCTGTTCATGATCCTGCGCAGCCGGGGCTCCATTGACAGCCTGACCATCGGCCTGTGCGGGGACTTGAAATTTGGCCGCACCGTCCACTCGCTGATCAAAGCCCTGGTCCGCTACAAGAACGTGCGCTTTGTCTTCATCTCCCCCGAGGAGCTGCGTACTCCCGGCTATATCCTGAAAGAGGTGGTAGAGCCCTCTGGCCACAGTTGGCAGGAGGTCCGCCGTATGGAGGAGGTCATGCCGGAGCTGGATGTACTCTACATGACCCGGGTCCAGCGGGAGCGCTTTTTCAACGAGGAGGACTATGTGCGTCTAAAAGACTCCTACATTCTCACCCCGGAAAAGCTGGCCATGGGTAAAAAGGACCTGGCGGTGCTCCACCCCCTGCCCCGGGTCAACGAGATCCACAAGCAGGTGGACCAGGACCCCCGGGCCCTGTACTTTGAGCAGGCCCGGGGCGGCGTGTTCGTGCGCATGGCGCTGATCTTAGCCCTGCTGGGCCTGGAGCCGCAGATCCTGGACAAGAAGGAGGGTACCCTATGCTGAACATAGACAGCATTGAAAACGGCATTGTCATTGACCACATTACCGCGGGCCGCGGGATGCGGGTGTACGAGCTGCTGGAGCTGGGCAGGCTGGATACCTGCGTGGCCATTATCCGCAACGCCCGCAGCAGCAAGTTCGGCAAAAAGGACATCATCAAGATCGAGGGCCTTACGGATGTGGATTTGGATGTGCTGGGCTTTATTGACGACCACGCCACGGTATGCGTCATCCGGGACGGCAGGCTGCAGGAGAAAAAGCAGCCGAAGCTTCCCCAGCGGCTGGTAAACATTGTCAGCTGCAAAAACCCCCGCTGCATTACGGGAGTGGAGGACGTGGACCAGATCTTTTATCTCTGCGGCGGCCAGGACCGCCGGTACCGCTGCCAATACTGCGAGCAGCTGCTGGAGGAGAGCTTCTCCTAATTTTGCCCCGGATGCAGGAAGCAGGCAGTCCCCCTGCCGCCTTTTGGTGCGGGACTCCCAGGATAAAAGCCATACAGCCAGCGCCCCGCCCACGGCCTGACCTGCGGCACGGGGCGCTTTTTAGCTTAAACTCCCAACAGCTGCTTTTTTTCAAAACAGCGGGTTTCCCTGCCAAAAACCGGAAAGGCCGCGCAGGACTGGGCTGCGCGATTTCCCTGAACCCGTGGGTTGCAGCCGGATATCCTGGCGTTTCCCTGGTTTTAAACCTGGCTTCAGACCCCTCTGGGGATTTCATTTTGCGAGGTGATTTTCATGGATCTCACTCCCAGCCAGCAGGACGCTGTCTCGGCCCGGCAGGGTACCGTGCTGGTGGCTGCCGCGGCAGGCTCCGGCAAAACGGCGGTGCTGGTGCAGCGGGCCCTGGCCCGGCTTACGGACCCGGAGAGCCCCACCCCGGCCAACCGCCTGCTTATCGTTACCTTTACAAAGGCCGCTGCCGCGGAGATGCGCGCCCGCCTGGAGCAAAGCCTTTTCCAGCTTCAGCGCCAGAACCCCGGCGACCGGCTTCTGCGCCGCCAGGGCATCTTGCTGCGCCAGGCCCACATTGGCACGGTAGACAGCTTCTGCGCCGAGGCGGTGCGGGAGTTTTTCCACCTGCTGGGCATTTCGCCGGACTTTAAGATCCTCTCGGACAAACGGGAGGAGGAGCTGACCCAGCGGGCCCTGGAGGAAGTGGTCAACACAGCTTATGAGAGCGGCGCGGTGGAGGAGTTGGCGGACGCCTTTACCGGAGAAAGGGATGACCGCCGCCTGCTGCGGACAGTGCTCACCCTTTACCGGTTTATGCAGAGCCATCCCTTTCCGGAAAAATGGCTGCGGCAAAAGGTGGAGATGACCTCTGGGGGAGACAGCTCCCCCTGGGAGCGGGTGATCCTGGACTATGCGGCTGGGGCTGGGGCCTACTGTGCGAACCTGCTGAAAAACGCCCTGGACCTGGCTGGGGAGGAGGAAGCCCTGAACACGGCTTTTTCCCCGGCCCTGGCTGCTGACCGGGAGGCCTGCCTGGCCTTGGCCCAGGCGGCCCGTGACGGGGACTGGGACGCCGCCGCCCAGCTGCGCCGGAGTTTTGCTCCCTGTCGGCGGGGCGCGCTCCGGGGCTGGGACAAGGAGGACCCCGTTCTGCTGCGGCTGGAGGCAGTGCGCAAGGAGGTAAAGAAAACCCTGGAAAGCCTGGGGACCTGCCTAGCAGTGGACAGCGACGAGGCTGCTGGCGAGCTGGTGGCGGCAGCCCCCCTGCTGGAAAGCCTGGCAGAGCTGACCCTGGCCTTCTCCCGGCGCTACCGGGAGCTGAAGCAGGAGCGGGGCTTCCTGGATTACAGCGACCTGGAGCATTGCGCCGTGGAACTGTTCTGCGGGGAGGACGGCCAGCCCACTCCCGCTGCCCGGGAGGTCTCCGCCCGGTTCGATGAGATCATGATCGATGAGTACCAGGATATCAACGAGGTGCAGGACAGCATTTTCCGGGCTGTGTCCCGGCAGGGGAACAATTTGTTCATGGTGGGGGATGTGAAGCAGAGCATCTATGGCTTCCGCCGGGCTATGCCAGAGCTGTTCCTCCGGTGCCGCCGGGCCTTTCAAAAGTATGACCGGGCCCTGGACCAGTACCCTGCCTGTATTGTGCTGGACCGGAATTTCCGTTCCCGCTCCACGGTGACAGAGGGGGTCAACTTTGTGTTCTCCCAGCTGATGAGCCGGGAGGCCGGGGACATTGACTACACCGGGGAGGAGCGCCTGGTCTGCGGCGCGGACTATCCGGACAAGCCCGGCTGTGAGACCGAGGCGGTGTTCATCACCCGGGGGGCTGTGCCAGCGGAGACAGCGGAGGCGGCCTATATCGCCAAGCGGATCAAGGAACTGCTGGAAAGCGGCTTCACCGTGGGCCGGGGGGACAGGGAACGCCCGGCAGCCTATGGGGACTTCTGCATCCTTCTGCGCAGTGCCAACAAGTACGCCCATGTGTATGCCCAAGAGCTGAAGCGCCTGGGCGTGCCAGCCCGGGCCACAGCCAGCGGCGGTTTCTTTGCTGCCGCGGAAGTGCAGATGGTCCTGTCCCTGCTGCGGGTCATTGACAACCCCAATCAGGACATCCCCCTGCTGGCGGTGCTGATGAGCCCCCTGTACGGCTTCTCTGCGGACGACGCCGCCCGGCTTCGGGCTGGGGAGAGGGAGCTGCCCGTGTACCTATCTCTGACGGCCGCTGCCCAGGAGGATTCCCGCTGCGCCCAGGTAGCGGAAGACCTGGCCCGCCTGCGCAGCCTGGCGGCCACCATGCCTGCCGACGCTTTCTTGACCATGCTGTACGGCCGCACAGGCATGACAGAGCTGGCCCTAGCCATGGAAGAGGGGGCTGGTCGCATAGAGAACCTGCGGCTGCTGCAAAACTATGCCCAGGAGTATGAGAGCTCCGGGTACCACGGACTGTCCGGCTTTGTGCGGTTTCTGGACCGGCTGCGGGACAGCGGCTCAGACCTGCAGGCAGCGGAGGCCCGGCCGGAGGGAACCCAGGCGGTGAGCATTATGAGCATCCACAAGTCCAAGGGACTGCAGTTTCCGGTGTGCTTTGTGGCAGGCTGCGGCCGGAACTTTGCCGCGGACCGGGGGGACGGGGTTCTGCTCCACCCAGAGCTGGGCTTGGGTGTGCGGCTGAAGGACCCTACGGGCAGCGCCAGCTTTACCACCACGGCCCGGGAGGCCATTGCCCTGGAAAACGCCCGGTCTGCCGGGGCGGAGGAGCTGCGGGTGCTCTATGTGGCCATGACCCGGGCCGAGGAAAAGCTGCTGCTGGTGTCCTCCCACCGGGACATGGAGGGGGAGCTGGACCGGGCGGCCATGGAGCTGTGCCCCGGCCCTCCGGCCCCCTTCACGGTGCGCAAGGCAAAAAACGCCAGCCAGTGGCTGCTGGCCTGCGCCCTGCGCCATCCAGACGGCAAAGAGCTGCGCCGGGCCGCCGGGGTGGACGGCCGCTGCGTGGAGCCGGGAGAGCCCAGCCCTTGGAGGATCACTCTGGCCCGCTATGAGCCTGGGGAAAACCAGCCCCAGCCAGAGCCAGCGCCCCAGTGCCAGCCAGACCGGGCGTTGCTGGCCAGCCTGCAGGCCCAGGCGGACTTTGTGTACCCCTATGAGGAGAGCCGGGAGATTCCCGCCAAAGTGTCCGCCTCCAAGCTGGCCGCTGAGCAGGGGGGCAGCCGGGAGCTGAACTTGAGCCGTCCCGCCTGGCTGGGCCAGCAGGGCCTTACCCCTGCCCAGCGGGGCATTGCCCTGCACGAGTTTATGCAGTTTGCGGACTTCCACGCCGCCTCCCAAGACCCAGCGGCGGAGGTGAAGCGGATGGCGGACCAGGCCAGCCTGTCCCCAGAACAGGCGGCCGCGGTGGACCTGCACCGGGTGCGGGCCTTTTTCCAGGACCCCCTGGGCCAGCGGGTGCTGGCCTCCCCGGAGGTGGTGAAAGAGCGCCGCTTCACAGCGGTGATCCCGGCCCGGCTGGCCCAGCCCGGCCTGACAGCTGGCCAGGATGAGGCGGTGATCCTGCAGGGAGCGGTGGACTGCACCTTTCTGGAAGGGGGCAGGCTGCATATTATTGACTTCAAGACCGACCGGGTGGAGGATATGGAGGAGCTTTGGCAGCGCTACAGCGTGCAGCTGCGCCTGTACGCCTTTGCCATGGAGCAGGTCACGGGCCAGTCGGTGGGGGAGATGATCCTGTACTCCACCTGGCTGAGCAAAAGCAGTGCCAGGCCCTATGAGCCCTAAAGCCTGTTTGATTGAAACCCGGAGAACAGCCAGGGGTTTTTCACACCGGAAGCACGGTTTCTGGTCTCTATATTTCGGATTCTTTTCAGCAGGTTCCAGAGGGGGGCAGTCCAACCTATTAGCTCCTACAAGAGAGCCAATATATTTCCTACTATATTCCGGTGGAACACCGCCTTCGTGAGGCGGGGGCTTGTTTGAAAATCGGAGAAAAGCCAGGGATTTGACCAGAGCCAGGGGGCGTCCTCTTGGCCGCTGTTCTTCCCCTTGGGGGACGCAGGCGCAATAGGCGCCACACACGCCATACACCAAAACAACAGGAGGTCTTCCATGATCACCCAACGTCTTACCACTGGCTGGCAGCTGCGCCTGGGCAAAGAGCCTGCCAGCTTTCCGGCCCCTGTGCCCGGCACTCTGCGCCAGGCCCTGCTGGCTGCAGGCAGGCTTCCAGAGCCCAACTGGCGGGACAGCGCCCAAGCGCCTCTCCCTGTGGAGAAGGGCTGCGTATATACAGTCCGTTTTATCCCCCAGCCCGAGCTGCTGGAGGCAGATGAAACAGTCCTGTGCTTTCACGGCGTGCAGGGGGCAGGCGAGGCCGCTCTCAACGGCTCCCCTCTGGGTTGGCTGGAAAACCTGCACCGGGTCTATGAGTTCCCGGTAACCCATCTGCTGCACCCAGGGGAAAACACCCTGGAGCTGCGTTTTCCCTCCCAAAGCCAGGAGGCCCTGCTGCAAGCCCGGGCCGGGCTGCAAAACGGGCCGGAGGCCTTCCCCTGGCTGCCGGACCTGGGTCCCTGGCGGGCCGTGGAGCTGGCTGGATGGAAGGGGGCCTGCATCCAGGAGGTGCGGATCCGCCAGACCCACCAGAACGGCCAGACAGAGCTGTCCCTGGGGGTCAGCGGCCGGTCTGTCCTGGAGGCAGACTACACGGCCGAGCTCATCGACCCCCAGGGGAACAGCCATCCATTCCCCCCAGGCCCCCTGCGGCTGACTGTAGACAACCCCCAGCTCTGGTGGCCCCGGGGCTATGGGGACCAGCCCCTGTATACCCTGCGGGTGCGGGCCCTGGACAAGTCCGGCCGTCTGCTGGACCTGTGGGAGCGCTCTATCGGCCTGCGCACCGTGGCGCTCAGCCTGGAGGAGGGCCAGGAGCTGGGCTTTGCCCATGTGGTCAATGGGGTTAAGATCTTTGCCATGGGGGCAGTGTGGCTGCCCGAGGACGTCCTTCCCGCCCGCCGGGACCCGGCCCGCACCCGCCGCCTCCTGGAGGCCTGTGCTGCCGCTGGCTTTAACTGCCTGCGGGTCTGGGGCGGCGGGGTTTATCCGGAGGAGGACTTCTACGACCTCTGCGACCAGCTGGGGCTGCTGGTGTGGCAGGATCTTATGTTCTGCCGCCCGCGGTTCCAGCTGACTGGCAGTCTGCGCCGGGAGCTGGAGGCGGAGACAGAGGCCCTAGTGAAACGCCTGCGCCATCATCCCTGCCTGGGGCTATGGTGTGGAAGCGCTGGAGGAGAACTCCAGGCCTTAGAGGCCTCTCCCCGGGAACGGGCCGACTACATCCGATTGCTGGAGTATTCCCTGCCCCTGATCATCCAGGAGCAGGACCCCCAGGGGGCCTGCTGGCCCTCCAGCCCCAGCAGCGGCGGGGGAATGGACCAGCCGGAGGACGCCTGCCGGGGGGACAGCCATGGCCTGGCAGAGGCGCTCTGGCAGAACCCGGCGGAGAGCCCCTTAGGCCGGGCCCGCTATGTGTCCGCTCTGGGCCTGGCGTCCTATCCCTGCCTGCGCACGCTGGAGAGCTTTACAGAGCCAGGGGACCGGAACCCCTTCTCCTATGTGATGGACCTGCACGGTGGCCAAGAGGCTGGGGAAATCCTTGGAACCATCCAGCGGCATTTCCTCTTTCCCACCAGCCTGGACACAGCTCTGTACGCCTCTCAGCTGGCCCAGGCGGAGGAAGCGGGGGCCTGGCTGGAGCATCTGCGGAGAAACCGGGGGCGGTGCATGGGGGCCCTGCTTTGGCACCTGAACGAGTGGAGGCCCGGGGTCTCCTGCGCCTCCGTGGACTATACGGGCCGATGGAAGCCTCTGCATTATCGGGCGAAACGGGCCTTTGCGCCCCTGCTTCTCTCCTGCCAGATGGGACCGGGAAACCAGGCGGTTTTCTGCCTGTGCAACGAGACCCGTCATACCTGCCATGTGCTGGTCAAGTGGGCTCTGCGGGACAGGCAGAGCCGGGTCAAGCGGGAGGAGACCGTCTCCTTGAGCGTGGGCGGCCTGCAAAGCGCCTGGCTGGACCCTGTGGACATGCCGGAGGCCCAGCCCTTCCAGGACTATGTGAGCTTCCAGCTCTATGAGAATGGCCGGCCCATCAGCTTGGGGACTGCCTGCTTTGTGCCTCCTAAATATTACCGGTTTCTGGACCCAGAGCTGAGCTGGCGCCAGGAAGGGGAGGAGCTGGTTGTCAGCGCCCGGGCCTATGCCCGGGGGATAGAGCTGCAGAACTCCGCCCAGGACCTGCTGCTCAGCGACAATGACTTTGACATGCTGCCCGGAGAGCGGCGCCTGCGGGTGCTGGCAGGGGAGACAGGCAGCCTGCGGCTGCGCAGCATGTATGATGTCCTTTGACATTGGCCCTTTGGGCCAAGTCACGGAGTTTTCCCTCTTCGCAGCGACATTGCCTGCGGCAAGTCGAAGCGCTCGCTTTTGCTGCGCAAAAGTACGGGGAAAACTCCTCCCGCCAAGGTGGCCTGGGAGAAGCTTGGATGTTGGCCAGTCACGGAGCTTTCTTTGGCTGTGAAAGGGCTGACTTCCCTGCGAAAAGGCCGGGAAACCCCTGCCTGTTCCAATGGATTCATGAAAAGAGAGAGGGCCGCCTAGGCGGTCCTCTCTCTTTTCGGCTTTGCTGCAGCCTATATATTTTCTCCCCAACAGCAGCCTGCTTTTACCGCCGGAACCGACGGTAGGCGTTGCCTGCTGCCACGGCTAGGGCGATGAGCAGGCAGCTCCCCAGCAGCAGGCTTAACAGGCCGCCCAGCGCCCCGGCCAGGCTGAAAGCGCCTGTGCCCCAGTCCCATAGGCGGTCAAACCCCTGGGTGAAGGGCCGCAGAAGCAGGTCTCCCACAGCCCCCAAAAACCGGAAGGCCAGGTCCGCGCTCCAAGTGAACAGGTCCCACAGGGCCCCTAGAAGGCCCACGAAAACGTGCAGGCTGGCGTCAAACAGACCGAAAATAATGTCAAAAATACTTTGCAGCATTTCAAATACCTCCTCCATGTGTTTTCATAACAGGCGCCGGCCTTCCGGCTACTGGACGCTCTCCACAATTCGATAATAGGTCCGGGCAGTCAGCAGGTAGATAATAAGATACATCACCCCAAACACCCCCACGCAGCCTGCCATAGAGCCCAGAATCAGCTGGACGTTCACCGCGTTCATCAGGGCCAGGATCTTTTGCAGCATGGGAAAGGCAAAGCACAGGTGCATAATGGCCGTCACCAGGGGCAGGAAGAACACCATCAGCACCTGGCTGTGGATGCTCTTCTTCACCTCCTCCTTGCTCATGCCCACCTTCTGCATAATGTCAAACCTGCGGGCGTCCTCATAGCCCTCGGACACCTGCTTATAGTACATGATCAGCACCGTGCCCATCAGGAACATGGCCCCCATGAACAGCCCCAGGAAGAATACGCCGCCGTACAGGCTGGTAAAGTCCTCCCGGACACTGGGCTTGCTCATAAAGCTCATGGAAAAACCCTCGCCGTTTTCCACGGTTTTCCAGTCGTGGGACTTTGAGTCGATCCACTCCCGGATTTCAGCGGCCACGGTTTTCACGGTGTCCGGGTCATGGCCCGCCACGTTAAAGCGGTAGATGTGTTCAGCCCAGTACCAGGACTGGTTTCTGCCGTTGTCCTCATCATCCACCCACATCTTCTCGCCGTCAATCACTGCCGGGTCGTTCAGCACCAGAGCATAGCTCTCATAGCCCATCATATAGCTGGTGTCCCGAGCCCGGCCGGGCAAATCAATTTTTTCCACCTGGTAAGTCTTGTCAAAGACCGTCATGGTGTCAAAGGGGAAGGTGCCCGCCGGGTCATAGAGCAGCACCTGGTCCGCCGCCAGGGTGCGGCTGTCATTGAAGTATTGGTTGTAATCCTCTATGGTGTAGACGTCGAAGCTGGCGTAGATGGAGCTTGCCAGCCCACTGTTCACATAGAGGGTGTTGTCCACCCGAGAGCAGGCGAACAGCCAGGAGCGCCGGTCCACTATATTCTCCATCCGGGCGCTGTTCCGGGCGCAGGCGTCAGCTGCCTCCTGGCGGAGTTCTTCCAGGTCTTCCTCCGCGACGCCGGCAAAGCTCACCTCCACGTCCCCGGGGCAGCGCTTCTCCACCGCGTCGTCCACCCCGGTATACAGGGAAAAGGTGGTGGAGACCGTCACCAGCAGGCAGGTGAACAGGATGCAGATAGAGGCCAGCCCCGCCGCGTTCTGCTTCATCCGGTACAGCATCCCCGAGACTGTGGTAAAGTGCCGGGTCTTGTAATAGAAGGACTTGTTCTTTTTCAGCAGCTTCAGCATGGCTGTAATGCCCACAATGAACAGCAGATAGGTGCCCAGAATCACCAGCACCACTGCCACAAAGAACAGGGCAAGGGCGTCCACCGGGCTGGTGATGGACAGGGACAGATAGTACCCGGCCCCCAGCAGCCCCAGCCCCAGAATGGCCAGCACCCAGTGGGCCTTGGGCTCCTTCTCCCCGGTTTCTCCCCCGTGGAGCAGCTCGATGGGCTTTGAGAGCCGCACCTGCAAAATGTTGTACAGGGCGGTCACCAGGAAAATGCACCCAAACAGCACCGCTGTCAGGAGAATGGATTCCGGCGGAATCAGGAAGGGGAGTACGTCCGCCATGCCCAGCAGGCGCTCTAAAATCAGAAAGAACACTTTGGAGAAAAGAACGCCCAGAGCCAGCCCCAGCACCAGGCAGATTGCTGCCGTCAAGAGGGTCTCGCTGAGAATGACCCCTGCGATGTGGCGCTTCTCCATGCCCAATATATTATACAGGCCCAGCTCCTTTTTCCGGCGCTTCATCAAAAAGCTGTTGGTATAGAACAGGAAGATGGCCCCAAAGATGGCGATGACCCAGATACCCAGCCCCAAAGCGCTGGCGGAGGTGCGGGCCCCGTAGAACTCCGAGTTCTCGGTGCCCTGGGTCAGGGCGCAGATCATGTAAAACATCATGATAATGCCTGAGCCGGACAGCAGATAGGGCACGGTGACCCGATAGTTTTTCCGCAGGTTCTGCCAGGCCAGCCGGGGATACAGCTTAAACATGGGGCTCCTCCTCCTTTTTGCTGGTGGCCAGAACCGTCAGGGTGTCAGAAATGCTTTGGTACATCTGG
>CAJUPK010000011.1:0-18697 GCA_910588415.1 uncultured Oscillospiraceae bacterium
CTGTCACTTCTAATGTAGTGCTATCTTTGGGCATGGTAGGCGCTCTATCCATTGTGCGATTCCGCACTGCTATTAAGGAACCCCTAGACATTGCTTTTCTCTTCTGGTCCATTGCGGCCGGCATTGTACTGGCTGCCGGATTGATTCCCCTGGCGGTATTCGGCAGTGCGGTGATCGGCCTTGTGCTATTAAGTTTTGCCAATAGAAAAGCGCACTATAATCCCTATATTTTGGTACTTCGCTGCCAAAGCCAAGAAAGCGAAGCACAGGCTATGGACTACATTTCCCAACAGATCCGCCGCTGGGTGGTCAAGTCTAAAACTGTGGAGAGCGGTTTCATTGAGCTGAATCTGGATGTGCGTTTAAAAGGTCCAGACACACAGTTTATCAATCAGCTTTCCACTATAGAAGGAGTGGAACACGCGGTACTTGTCAGCTATAATGGCGAGTACACTGGCTGAGAGGGAACTCTATGATAACACATAAGTCCATTGACCGGATCTGTTGTCTTTGCCTGGCGGCAACTCTAGTGCTCACTCTGCTGTTTATCAACGGGGAAAGTCTGGGGATGAAAAAAGCCGTGCAGGTTCTGGGTTATGAAACCAAACTCTTTGACACAACCTCGGTTCATCATATTGACATTGTGATGAATGACTGGGAGGAATTCATAAGCACCTGCGAAAATGAAGAATATGTATCCTGCTCCATCATCATTGACAGTGAATCTTACAGCAATGTAGGACTGCGGGCTAAGGGCAACACCTCTCTCACCCAGGTAGCCGCATATGGAAATAACCGTTACAGCTTCAAGGTAGAGTTTGATCAATACGAAACTGGGAAAACCTATCATGGTCTTGATAAGCTAAGCCTAAACAATATTATTCAGGACAACACATACATGAAAGACTATCTGTGTTATCAAATGATGGGAGCCTTCGGTGTAGCCTCTCCCCTTTGCAGCTATGCGTATATTACCGTTAACGGTGAAGACTTCGGTTTATATTTGGCTGTAGAGGGCGTGGAGGACAGTTTTCTCTACAGAAATTATGGAGCGGAAAACGGCAACCTGTATAAGCCGGACAGCCAAAGTTTTGGGGGCGGCCGGGGGAACGGCGGCGCATTTGACCTGGAAAACTGGCAGCAGGACGGTCAAAATATCCCCTTTCAGGGTACGGTCCCCTCTCCTCCAGATAAGGTTGATCCTCCAGACAATTTCAGCAGTAATGAAGAGGCTAGTCCGGGAAAAGCAGGCGGCTCTCCTGACTTTTCCGGACAGCCGGCGCAGGCTCCGCCGGATATGTCAACAGAGTGGAGCGAGCGCACTCCGGGAGGTTTTCCTGGTGGAAGCATGGGCAGCAGTGACACTTCCCTGATCTACACGGATGACAACTACTCCAGCTATAAAAATATTTTTGATAATGCCAAAACTGATATTACAGACGGGGATCGTGACCGACTGATCTCCTCCCTGAAAAATCTGAACCAAAATACCGCCATCGACCAAACAGTGGATGTAGACCAGGTCATTCGATATTTTGTGGTGCATGGATTTGTCTGCAATTTTGACAGCTATACTGGCTCTATGATCCACAATTACTATCTTTACGAGGACAATGGGCAGCTGTCCATGATCCCCTGGGACTACAACCTAGCTTTTGGGGGATTTACAGGCGCCGAGGATGCAACTGCTTTGGTAAATCATCCTATTGATACCCCGGTTTCTGGCGGTACCATAGCATCCCGCCCCATGTTAGCCTGGATCTTCAACAGCGATGAATATCTCCAGCTTTATCACCAGTATTACAGTGAATTTATAGAAACCCATATCAGTCTCTTCCTTCATGAGATAGAACGGATCGAAGCGCTGATTTCTCCCTATGTGCAAAAGGACCCTACAAAATTTTGCACCTATGACGAGTTCGAAACGGGTATCAATACACTAAAGGAATTTTGCCAGCTGCGTGCTGAGAGTATTCAAGGACAACTGGATGGAACCATTCCTTCCACTACGGATGGCCAAGCTCAAAATGCGACCCCGCTTATAGACGCTTCCACCATAGACATTTCTGCCATGGGGACTATGGGAAGCATGGGAGATGGTCCGGGCCAATCACTGTCTCCACAGGTCCCTGATTTACAAAATGGACAGAGCCCGGAGACCAGCACAATTCCTCCTACAGACAATACCCAGCCGCCAGAAAACTGGGATCCTGCCTTCTCTGATGGACAAAAAACTGCGGATCCATCGCCGGATAATAGAAACGGGCAAGCCCTTCCGCCCTTTATATCAAATCGGCCCTTTAACGGGTAAGACAATCGCTGAAAAAAGATGGAAATGCCTGCAAATCCATGGTGCTCTTTTGAAGTTTATATATGAGCTCAGCTTGAAAAGTAGATTTGCATGGATTATTTGGCTCAAAAATAATCCGCATAAATGATCACAGAATTGGGATAATAAAAGCGGAGTTTTCATGATGCGTTTTACAAGAATTTTACAAAACTCTGCTAACGAATTTGACACAGTCCTGCTATCCTTATATTGTGTTCAAATTTATATTTGGGCGGTGCCAAGATGCGTTGAGCGGGCACACTTTTGAGCTAGTTTTCGGTGTTTCAAGGAGCATAGCTTGCAATACAGGAACAGGCGCAACTGTCTGGTATACCTGAAAACGCATACCTCTGCGCCGCCTAACACAAAGGGGAAAGTATAATGGACATATTTGATGTTTTAACTATGCTCGGCGGGCTGTGCCTATTCCTTTTCGGCATGAACATAATGGGCCAGGCATTGGAACGACGGGCTGGCGGAAAGCTCCGTGAAATTCTTGGAAAGCTTACCACAGGCAAAACCGCCGGACTGCTGACAGGACTGGGCGTTACTGCGGTAGTTCAGAGTTCCTCTGCAACCACTGTTATGGTAGTCGGCTTTGTTAATTCCGGTCTGATGACGTTAAAGCAGGCCATCCATGTCATTATGGGTGCAAATATTGGCACTACCGTAACAGCCTGGATCCTAAGCCTCTCCGGAATTGAGAGCAGCAATGTCTTTGTCCAGCTTTTAAAACCCTCCTCCTTTACTCCCCTTTTGGCGGTACTCGGAATCATCTTCTATATGTTCTGCAAAAGCTCTCAGAAAAGAGACACCGGTACAATCTTACTGGGTTTTGCCACTCTGATGTTTGGAATGGAGACTATGTCGGGAGCTGTTTCCGGGCTAAGCCGCGTCCCCGCATTTCAAAATCTTTTTATCCTGTTCCAAAACCCTGTCCTGGGCGTACTGGCTGGCGCTATTCTGACGGCCATCATTCAGTCAAGTTCCGCCTCCGTGGGGATCCTGCAGGCGCTGGCAGTCACCGGACAGGTAAGCTATGGGGCGGCCATCCCCATCATTATGGGACAGAATATTGGCACATGTGTGACAGCTATGCTATCCTCTGTGGGCGCAAATAAAAACGCAAAACGGGCCGCAATGGTTCATTTGGCATTCAATGTGATTGGAAGCGCTGTGTGGCTGACAGGATTCTCCCTCATCAAAGCAATCTTTTCTCCGGCCATCTTAGACGTTCCCGCTTCCCTCTTTGGGATTGCCGTTGCCCACTCAATTTTCAATATTCTGTGTACCCTGCTGATGCTTCCTATGTCCAGCCAACTGGAAATGCTGGTAAACCGGCTGATTACAGACCGTGGGCAGGCCGAGATACAAGCAGAGCTGGATGAGAGATTTCTGGCCACTCCCTCCATTGCCTTAGAACGCTGCTACGAGGTTGCCGCCGATCTTGCTGCTACCTCCGTTAACGTGCTGAAAGAAAGCCTTACCATATTGGAAGACTACTCCCCGGCAATGGCAAAATCCATCCGAAAAGCAGAGGCGCTCACGGACCACTATGAAGATATTCTTGGCACCTATCTGGTGCATCTGAGCGCCCAACCAATCAGCGAAGCCGACAGCGCAGACGCTGCAAAACTCCTTAAAATCATCGGCGATTTCGAGCGGATTGCCGATCATGGTGTTAATCTCCTGGAATCCGCCGAAGAGCTCCATGGCAAAGGGATGGTATTGACGGACAAGGCGCGCATGGAATACCGTACTATCTCTTCCGCTGTGTGTGAGATTCTTGATAATACATTGTCTGCATTCCTAACTAATGACATGGATTCCGCCACATGTGTGGAACCACTGGAACAGGTTATCGATATCCTGAAAGAGAAAATGCGGACCAGCCATATTTTACGTTTGCAGGAAGGGTCTTGCTCGATTGTTAGCGGATTTGTATGGTCTGATATCCTAACGGATTTAGAACGCACTTCCGACCACTGCTCCAATATCGCTGGATGCGTCATCGATATGGTTGGCCACAATATGAATATCCATGAATCCCTGCGGGAGTTTCGGGATGACAGTCCGGCCTTCCGAAAAAAATTCAACGCATACCTGGCTAAATATGCCTCCCCCCTATAGACTCAGTTGTGCAGTCCTCTTCAAAAGTTTCGGGATTCCCGCGCTTATATATGGCGCTAATTCCCGACATCGTGTATAATAGCTGTAAATGGCTTTATGAAGGAGACGAGTATGATTTATTGTGTGGAGGATGACAGCAGTATCCGTGAGCTGATGCTTTATATGCTGAACGCTGCCGGATTTGAAGCCGAGGGATTTGAGGAAAGCACCGCATTTTGGAACGCATGGAAGCAGCGAAAACCAGAACTGGTTTTATTGGATATTATGCTTCCAGGCGAAGACGGGATATCCATTTTAAAAAAGCTCCGGATAAACGCAGCCACCAAGAGTATCCCCGTAATAATGACCACCGCGAAAGGTACCGAATATGACAAGATCGTGGGACTGGATTTAGGTGCGGATGATTACTTGGCAAAACCCTTTGGCATGATGGAAATGGTCTCCCGGGTGAGAGCTGTGTTAAGACGTTGTTCCCCTAACCCAGAAGGACAAGCTCTGTGCTTGGGCCTACTGCAAATGGATGCTTCTGCCCATACAGTGTTCGTTGACAGAAACCGCTTGGAACTCACCTTGAAGGAATACGAGCTCTTGCGCCTATTTATGGCTAATCCTGGCAGGGTCTTTACCCGCGGCCAGTTATTAGACCAGATATGGGGAGCAGCTTATACGGGAGAAACCAGAACCGTAGATGTCCATATCGGCACACTGCGCACAAAGCTGGGCAGGTGCGGCAGCTATATTAAGACAGTTCGGGGAGTTGGCTACCGGATGGAGGCAGACAATGACTAAAAGAATTTTCCATACCGTTTTTATGGTAGCAATTGGCGTATTTGCGGCCAGTGCGATGCTGTTTATGACAGTACTATATGACTATTTTTCCGCAGTACAGCAGAACCAGCTGCGGATTCAGACGGACCTGGTTGCCCGGGGCGTGGAAAACGAGAGTATCCGGTATCTGGAAGGACTGTCGCCAAGCCAATACCGCATTACATGGATTGCCGCTGATGGCAGCGTGCTATTTGACAGCGCGTCCAGTGCCAATAGCATGGAGAATCATCTCGCTAGGGAGGAAGTGGAAACAGCCCTAGCTGAAGGATATGGAGCAAGTATCCGTACCTCTTCTACCCTGACAAAGCGCTATCTATACAGTGCAAAGCGCCTATCCGACAAGTCTGTGCTCCGGCTGTCCGTGACACAGCACTCATTGCTGGTACTTACCTTTGGCATGCTGCAGCCTATCGCTGTCATATTTCTTATTGCCATCATCCTGTCTGCTATCTTGGCATACCGCCTGTCCAAAAGCATTGTAAAACCATTGAACCAGTTGAATCTGAATCAGCCTTTGGATAACCCTATATATCCGGAACTTTCTCCCCTGCTCCGGCGAATTGACACCCAGCAGGAAGAAATTAAGCACCAACACGCGGAGCTGGAAAAAAAGAAAACAGATTTTGAAGCGCTCATATCCTCCATCCCAGAAGGAATCGTACTGCTTGACGGCGAAGGAATCATTCAAAGTATTAATCCGGTGGCAGAGAAACTTCTGCAAGCTGCTTCCAGTTGTGTGGGAAAACATATTCAATCCATCGACCGCACTGGAGAATTAAATGAGCTTATAGCTGGTGTCGAAAACGGTACTCATACAGAAACCATTTTGACGCTGGAGGGCAAGCGCTATCAAGTAGAGGCGACTCTTGCTGCCAATCATGCTATATTGGGCATTGTTCTGCTATTCTTAAATGTTACCGAGAAAGAAAAAGCCGAACAGCTGCGCCGAGAATTTACCGCCAATGTATCCCATGAGTTAAAAACGCCGCTGCACACCATCTCGGGCAGCGCCGAGATGCTGGCAAACGGTATGGTAAAACCAGCCGATATTTCTACTTTCGCTGGACATATCTATACAGAAGCCCAGCGTATGATCTGCCTGGTGGAAGACATTCTTAAACTGTCCCATTTGGATGAAGGCGCACACGATATGCAATGGGAAACACTGGATCTATACCCATTAGCAGAGGAAACCATAAATACCCTAATGCCCCTAGCCAAAAAATCCGGAATTTCCTTGAAACTATACGGAAAAAACGCGGAAGTGTACGGGATACGCCAGCTTTTGCAGGGTCTGATTTTCAATCTCTGCAGCAACGCGATTCAGTATAACCGCCCAAATGGCTCCGTTTCTGTAGAAATAGAAGATTACGAGGCTTATGTGGCCTTAGTAGTCTCAGACACAGGGATCGGTATTCCCCCTCAGCATCAGGAACGTATATTTGAACGCTTTTACCGTGTGGACAAAAGCCACTCCAAAGAGATGGGCGGTACTGGGCTGGGACTTTCCATTGTTAAACACACGGTCCGGCTCCACCATGGAGAGATTGATTTACAGAGTGTTCCGGATGAAAGCACAACAATCTGCGTTCGATTGCCTGCACACAAAATGTAGCCTGCGATTCTTTGCGAAATTGAGAAGGGTGAAAAAGCTTAAAAACAGCTTTTCCACCCTTTCCTACTTGCAAGCAGCCCAATCCTTGCATTTCTATGCCTACGACTCATTTTGTCCATCCATTATTCATAAGGGAATAACCTATTGAGAGAATAGCAAATATGCGTCTGCAATTACGCAGGCATAGCCTCGATAACCTAACGCTAGTCCCCTTCCCTTTCACAAGACCAGGGAAAATCTCATAGAACTATGCTGTCAAAATCTAAGCTCACATTTACAGCAATTAAAACCTTCACACAAGTACAGAAACATATCCTCCACCTTGTGGTCTCCATACTATTTCATAGATTTTCGAATAAGTTCATTTGCTTGCCATACTCTTCTTTTTTGTTTATATATACTTTCTCTCTGTCAGCCAAATCCGGATGAATTTCTCCTAAAAAGGGCGATGGCTCCTGAGAAGACGTCAGCACAAGCATTTCCTTGGCCCTGGTAAGACCCACATAAAATAAGCGTCGTTCTTCCTCTTCTTCCGAAGGAACTTTTCCTCCCACAAAAGGAATCAGCCCCTTTCTGGCCCCATAGATCAGCACCACGGGAAATTCCAATCCCTTTGAGCCGTGCAGTGTCATCAGCGTGACCGCGCCTGCCGTATAATGCTTTCCCCCGCAGCGTTTCAAGTCACTCTCAATCCCCGTCTCCAAAGCTTCCAGAAAATCTGGCATTTTCTGATAAAAAAAGGATGTCTGATAGAGTTTCTGCATCTCTTTGCGCTTCTCCAGCTTCAGGTCCTCCATCCATTCCTCTAAAAGCTTCTGGGGCTTTTTTCGTTTTAGCTTCGGTAAATACCGCTCCGCCATAGCCGCAAAGGTGCTGGCAGCCATTTTTTCTGGCTTTATGCCCCATAGCAATGTCTGTGCCGTCTGAGCCGCCAGCTTGTCTTCCGGCCGCAGCAAGGACTTAAAAAAGCAGATTGTCCCCCGGACGGCCGTCTCTTCCAAGAACGGCTCTCTTCCCGCAACCACGTAGGGAATTCCCTCTGTCCTAAGACATTCTTCAAGAAGTGCAGCCTGGCGGTGCGTTCGATACAGCACGGCGATGTCCTCAAAGCCCCAGGTATTCCCTTCTCTTGTAGAGAATAGCTCTTGGGCCTCCAGCATACCGATGCCCCCAGCAAGGCGGCTGATCTCTTTCGCTACAAAAATAGCCTCCGCTTTTTCACCGCCCGCTTCTACGATTCTGACTGGGGCACCCTTGGGTTTATTCGGATTCAAGTGCCTTTTACCGCCTGGATTTAAGGAGATTATCTGTGTGGCTGCCGCCAAGATTTGCGGTGCAGAACGGTAGTTTTCTTCCAAGACGATTTGGCGTGCCTCTGGAAAATCTTCAAAAAGTTTCTGGAAACACCTTGCATCAGCCCCTCGGAATCCATAAATAGCCTGATCCTGGTCCCCTATAACAAATAATTCTCTCCCTTTTTGATTCCATGCCTTGATCAGCTGGTATTGCAGCGGATTGATGTCCTGGAATTCATCCACCAGGAGATAGGAGAAGGCTCCCGCATCAGCAGACTTTTCCTTTTCAAGATCCTCTTCCTGGGCAATTCGCAGTGCTTCCAGCAGGACGTCATCAAAGTCAAAAGCGCCCCACTCTCTCAGGCTGTTTTGATATGCCTCTAATGCCTTCTGCTCTACACAGTTATCCTCTGCGCCGATTCCCGTCTTATAATTTGATATCTGCGTGAGAAGCTGGGATACAGACTGCTTCAAATTCCATTCCTTTCGGATTCTCTCCGCCAGTTCTCTTGTCTCCATTTCCCCGGCAAGAGAAAATTCCATGCCACGGTCCTTCAGCAGCTTCCATGCAATGGCATGAAAACTCCCGATCTGCAGCTTTTGAGACAGACTTTTGCCCAGCTGTCTTTCAATCCGTTCCCGCAGTTCCCTGGCCGCCTGATTGGTAAATGTCACTGCCGTAATACAAGAGGGCTTTACCCGTCTTGTTTCTAGTAAGTGGAGGATATGCGCTGCCAGCGTCCCTGTTTTTCCCGTTCCGGGACCTGCCTTTACCACAGTCACACGCTGAATCGATTCGATGGCCTGCCGCTGTTTTTCATTCCAGAGCGGGCCCTGCTGGTCTGCTTTTGCTGCCGGCTCTAGCAGCCGTTCGAAGTCTTTCTTATTTCTCTCCGCATTTCCTATATAGCGCTCAAGATCATCCTGGCCCTTTGCCCCACCTGTCTTCTTGGACTTTTGCCCCTTCCCTGCTGTTTCCTCAGGGGATCCGCTTTTCTCCCCAAACAAACTCACCTGCCCGTCCAGTTGTTCGATCTCACTACGAGTGAACACACGAAAACTCCCATATTCTCCGTCAAAACCCGGCCTCCATGTGACCTCTCCCCTTCTTAGTCTTCCAATCCCCTCCGCAATCAGCTTTCCTGATACCCTCTCTATCTCCTCCAAAGGAATCGCCCGCAGGATGGGAAACTCCGGTCCCAGTTTTTGAAGCAGGGCCTGGTACACCTTTGCAGCCTTGCCAGCAGCTGGAGAGCAGCCTAAAGATGCGCCTATCAGCTCCGGCAGTGGAACAAGGCTCTCAAACCCCACCGCCTGGGCCTTCTGATATCCCTCTGGGCGGTCAGAAAGCTGCTCTATGCGATGGGACACTCCAATCGTCAATTTTCGTCCGCAGACAGGGCATACGCCGTCATATCCTTGTGTCTCCGACGGCGCCAGGCAGAGACCGCATTTTCGGTGGCCATCGTAGTGATATTTCCCTTCTTCTGGGAAAAACTCAATGGTTCCCGCCAGTCCCTCCCCGGTCTGGAGTGCTTTTCGCAATGCTTCATAGGATAATTCCGTATCCAAAAGATTGGCCTCCCGGCCTAGCTTTGCCGGTGAATGGGCGTCGGAATTAGAAATCAGCTGGTAACGGTCCAGAGCAGATACTCTCCAATTCATAGATGGATCTGAGGAGAGGCCTGTCTCCATGGCATAAATGTAGCGTGACAGCTCGCCAAAACATTCTTCCACAGTATCAAACCCAGAAAAAGCCCCAAATAGGGAAAAATGCGGCGTCCATATATGCGCCGGAACATAGACTGCCTCTGGACATAGTTCCAGAAGTATCTCCAGCAAATCATGGCAATCCAGCCCTAATATGGGTCTGCCATCCGAATGGATATTTCCAATCGTCTCCAGCTTGCGGGAAACCAATTCTGCCTCCTCCAGTCCAGGCAGCAAAATCAAGCTGTGTACCTTTCGGACACGGTCATATTTCTTATATATAGAGCTGATTTCTCCCGTAATAACAAAATGCGGCTGTATGCAGTCTATGGCTGTATCCCCGCCGATACGATACTCTTTCTTCAGCACATAAAGACCGTTTCCCACTGGTTTCAGCTTTTCCCGCAGTTCCTCCCGCCAGGCTGGATGTGTAAAATCCCCGCTCCCTACTATATCGATTCCTTTGCGCCGTGCCCATAGATCCAGATATTCCGGCGTACATTCTTTGCTGGTCGCCCGGGAATAATGAGAGTGAATGTGTAAATCCGCAATGTGCATAAAAAGCCCTCCTTTCTCTAACTGCGTGGCTGTTCCGCGCTATAGCAAGCTATATATTTTTTTCCATTAAAAACCTAGGAAATCTATACGATCAGCATTGCATCCCCAAAGCTAAAAAACCTATACCGTTCCCGCACTGCCTCGGCATAGGCATTTAAGGTATTTTCCCTGCCAGCTAAAGCGGACACCAGCATAATCAAAGTACTCTCTGGCAAATGGAAATTGGTGATCAGTCCGTCTATTCCCTTGAACTCATACCCTGGATAAATAAATATATCCGTCCAGCCAGCACTCTCCCTCATGGTCCCTTCCTTCTTCATGACAGATTCGATGGTTCTACAGCTTGTTGTCCCCACAGCGATGACCCGGCCTTTTCTGGCCTTTGTATCGCGGATTAGCTGTGCTGTAGTTGCAGGCATATAGTAATGCTCAGAGTGCATTTTATGATCCGTTATACAGGCAGCACTTACTGGCCGGAATGTACCCAGTCCCACATGCAGCGTGACAAAACCAATATCGACCCCTTTGCTTCGGATTTCATCCAGCAGTTCCGGGGTAAAATGCAAGCCAGCCGTAGGGGCCGCGGCTGAGCCTACCTCTCTGGAATATACCGTCTGGTAGCGTTCTTGATCCTGTAGTTTCTCTTTAATATATGGCGGCAAAGGCATCTGTCCTACATTGTCCAGCAAACTGAAAAAATCCCCCTGATAGAAAAAACGAATAAGCCTGCCTCCATCTTCTTGCACTCCTACAATTTCTCCTTCAAAAAGCCCATTTCCAAATTGGAACCGGCTCCCAAGTTTAGCCCGTTTACCTGGTTTGCACAGTGTCTCCCAAGTATCATTCCCTTTATTCTCCAGCAAAAGGAACTCTACATGTGCCTCCGTCTCCGCTTTCGTGCCGTAAATTCTGGCTGGCAGCACCCGGGAATCATTTAGGATCAGGCAGTCTCCTGGGTTTACCAGCTGGAGGATATCCCTAAAATACTTGTGACCGATCTCTCCTGTATATCGGTTTAATGTCATCAATCGAGAAGCATCTCTTGGCTCAACTGGTGTTTGGGCAATAAGTTCCGGGGGCAAATCAAAAGCAAAGTCACTGGTACGGATAGGATTTGATTCCATATGGGTCACTCTCCTGAAAAAAATTCATATTATAGGCAGGATACGCCTGGCAGAAAATTGACAAGCGGCACCGTCTGGGGTATAATAAACGCAGTTTATGTAGTTCTTATTATACTGGATAGCCGGTTCTTTTTCAACCGGCAGCTTATCCTCATTACATGGAAAGGAACATGAAAAATGAAAAAGTATCGCGTAGGTGTTATTGGATGTACCGGGATGGTAGGCCAGCGCTTCGTTACTTTATTGGAAAATCACCCCTGGTTTGAGGTCAAAGCATTGGCGGCCAGCGCCCGGTCTGCAGGCAAACCTTTTCGGGAGGCTGTGGCAGGCCGCTGGGCCATGCCTTCCCCTGTCCCGGCCAATATGGCGGAACTTCCTGTATACGATGCCCAGGCGGATATGGAAACTATTATCTCCCTGGTGGACTTCGTATTCTGCGCGGTCAACATGAAGTCCGAGGAGATCACAGCCCTAGAAGAGGCCTATGCGAAAAAAGAGTGCCCTGTTATCTCTAATAACAAAGAACATCGCGGCGATTCAGACGTGCCCATGATCATTCCCGAACTGAACGCAGAACACCACCAGGTAATTGCCCACCAGCGCCAGCGCCTTGGCACAAAGCGCGGGTTTATTGCTGTAAAGTCCAACTGCTCTCTGCAGAGTTATGTACCCGCCCTGCACCCCCTGCTGGACCTGGGCGTGACCAAAGTGCTGGCCTGCACCTACCAGGCTATCTCCGGCGCCAGCAAAACCTTTGAGACCATGCCAGAGATCATTGACAACGTGATCCCCTATATTGGCGGCGAGGAGGAGAAATCCGAGCAGGAGCCCATGAAGATCTGGGGACATGTGGAAAACGGCGTGATCGTCAATGCTGTCACGCCCTCCATCACCTCTCAGTGCCTGCGGGTCCCGGTTTTGGATGGTCATACGGCAGCAGTGTTCTTCTCTCTGGAAAACAAGGTGGACGTGGATGAGATCATCCGTCGCTGGAAAGAGTTCAAAGGGCCTGCCCAGGAGATGGAGCTTCCCAGCGCGCCTAAGCAGTTCATTCACTATTTTACTGAAAATGATCGGCCCCAGCCCAAACTGGACCGGGACTTGGAGGGCGGCATGGCAATCTCCGCAGGCCGCCTGCGCCCTGACAGTCAATACGACTATAAGTTCGTCTGCCTGTCCCATAACACCCTGCGCGGTGCAGCAGGCGGCGGGGTGCTGATGGCAGAATTGCTCTGCAAATTAGGGTATTTTGATTGATTGCTTTTATCAATGATCCGCCAGCAATCGTTGTACTGTATAACCGATGTCTTGTCCGGCCATTCTTTTAGAATAATTCCATGGCCAGAATTCTCTAAGCAGTTAGTTCCACATGTTTTAACTACATGAGTTAGGATTGCTTACACAGGGGAGCCAAGGTTAGTGTGCTGGTCCTTTCACAAAAAGCCGGCACACAAGACAAAGAGCCTTCTCTTAAAAAGCTTTTTAAGCCTATATTTGGTAGGAGGAATTTTTATGAAGAACACCCTTTTCACTGGCGTTGGCACTGCTCTTGCCACTCCTTTCACCCCACGGGGAGAAATTGCATGGGAGGAGCTGGAAAAGCTGGTAGAACTGCAGGTATCCGGTGGTGCCGACGCCATCATAGCTTGTGGAACTACCGGTGAAGCCGCCACGATGACCAGTGAAGAGCACTTGAAAGCCATTGCCTTTATCGTGGAAAAGACAAAAGGTCGTATCCCAGTCATTGCTGGCACAGGCAGTAATGATACCCGATTTTGCGTGGACCTTTCCTTGGAGGCAAAAGCGCTGGGTGTAGACGGCTTGTTGCTGGTTACTCCCTACTACAACAAAACATCGCAGAAAGGCCTAATGGAAAGCTTTGACTATGTTGCTGACTGCGTAGAGCTTCCCTGTATTCTCTATAACGTGCCCAGCCGTACAGGATGCAATATTCAACCTGAAACCTATCGGGAGCTGTCTAAAAACCCATACATCATAGCTACAAAGGAGGCCAACGGAGACACTGCCTCTGTGGCCCGGACTCTTGCCCTCTGCGGTGACAATTTGGACGTCTACTCTGGGGAAGATAATCAGGCTCTGGCCATTATGGCATTGGGCGGCAAGGGCGTTATCTCGGTTTTCTCCAATGTGCTGCCAAAAGAGATGCGCGATCTGACCCATGCTGTGCTGGAAGGAAATCTGGACACAGCCCGCCAGCTGAACAACACCTATATTGATTTGATGGACGGCCTTTTTATGGATGTAAACCCCATTCCCGTTAAAGAGGCCCTGTGGCAGATGGGGCTGATTTCCACCAATTTCTGCCGGATGCCTCTGACTACCATGCCAGCTGACAAGCAGGAAGCCCTGCGTTCACTGCTCCAAAAGCATGGGCTGATTCAATAAAGATTTTTTAATTGAAAAAGGAACGAGATCCCATGAGGAATCAAAAACGACGTAATAACTCGGTACAGTTATGCAGCGGATCGTACCGAGTAGGCGTCAAGCCAAAATAATCGCTGCTTATAGCTGTACCGCTTTCACACACAGACGGATAATAAAAGACTAAACTCATTGTGTATAGAAAGGGGCAGCATTATGAAATTATCAAAGTATTTAGACGTAAACAGAATTGAATTTGTATCTACTTACCACTGCTCTGGCCGATGCAAGCACTGTTCTGTGGGAGACCGCCTGAATACTCCCGGACCGCACCATGTCCCCATGCAGGAATCCATAAATGCCCTCCGTTGGCTTCAGGCTCATTACCCAATTCAGTCTGTCATGACATTCGGCGGAGAACCATTGCTGTACCCCGAAGTAATCTGTGCTCTCCACAGCACGGCCAGGGATTGTGGTATTCCGGCCCGGCAGGTAATTACCAACGGCTACTTCTCTAAGCGGCCGGATCGAATCCACCAGGTAGCGGCGGCTCTGGTGGAAGCTGGAGTCAACCATATTTTGCTCTCTGTAGACGCTTTTCACCAGGAAACCATTCCCCTAGGGCCTGTATTGCTGTTCGCAAAAGCTGTACATCAGATTGCACCAGAAATCCTTGAACTGCAGCCTTCTTGGGTTGTTAACCAAGAACATGACAATCCTTGGAACACCCAAACCAGAAAGATGCTTTCCGCCTTTGCAGGGCTGGATATCCCTATTGGTCCGGGAGACGCTATCTTTTTGGCGGGGAATGCTGCAAAGAATTTGGCTGAATACTATCCCGCTCCCTCTCTGGACTTAAACGATGGCTGCGGCTCTCAACCCTACACAGAACCGCTTGATCACATTACCAGTCTCTCTATAGAGCCAAGTGGCAATGTTGTAGCCTGCACACTCCCCATAGGTAATCTTTGTCAGGAAAGCATGGAGACAATTGCCGCCCGCTATGATCCCTATGCCCATGAATGCAGCTATGCCCTGCTTACAGGCAGAGCTAGAGCTCTGTTAGAACTGGCAAAGCGGCAGGGGATGGACATAGATCTCTCCCAATGCTGGTCTGTCTGTGATTTGTGCCGGCAGGTTGTCCGCAGAGGCAATGAAAAGGGAGTTATATCTTAAAAATGCTGGATGAAAACGATTTGATTGGTTTTCACTCAAGCTCCACAAAGAAACGGACGTGAAAACATGGTAAATTTGCTGCTTTGCGGCTGTACAGGCAAAATGGGTGCGGCTGTGCGAGGCTTTGTAAAAGAGCGGGCGGACTGCCAAATTGTGGCTGGCGTAGACCTGGCAGGAGGGACACTGGAATTTCCTGTATATAAGGAAATTACCCAAGTTACGGAAAAAGTAGATGTGCTAATCGATTTCTCCCACCCCAGCGCGCTCTCCCCCATTTTAGATTACTGCCGTACCCATCCTGGCACAGCCGCAGTGCTTTGCACGACAGGCTATGACTTGGAACAGGCCGAACAGGTCAAGTCCTCTGCGCAAGAACTTCCTATTTTCTATTCGAGAAACATGTCATTGGGCATCAACCTTCTGATGGAACTGGCAAAAACAGCAGAGACTGTGCTGGGCACGAGCTTTGATGTGGAAATTGTAGAGGCCCACCATAATCAAAAGATTGACGCGCCCAGCGGTACAGCCCTGATGCTGGCAGACGCGGTCAATGAGGCCCGGCAAGGCTCTATGAAGTATACCTATGACCGTCATTCCCAACGGAAAAAGCGGGAGATCCCTGAACTGGGGATTCATTCTATCCGGGGCGGTACCATTGTGGGAGAGCATCAGGTGATCTTTGCTGGAAGGCATGAAGTGATCACACTTGCCCATTCCGCCCAGTCAAAGGAACTTTTCGCCGCTGGAGCTGTCAATGCCGCGGTCTTTATGGCCGGGCGCGGTCCAGGGCTTTATGACATGTCTCATCTGGTCCAAAACGGAAAGGAAGGTTAAAATGAGCGCTGGCACTGTTATCAGCACGGTAGACAACATCACTTTAGTTACTTTGGTGGGGTTTCCCGCCCAAGTGGATTCCCTCTCCAAAATTTTTGATTCTATTGCCCAATATGATATCAATATTGACATGATCTCTATGGCACCTACTCATGGAGCCTTTACTGGGCTGTCCTTCACTATCTCCGACAACGATTTGGTTGATGTGCTGTCCTTTACCACCCAGCTAAAAAAGGATACGGATGTAAACGTGATTGTTAGCTCGGTGAACCACAAAATTTCTGTATATGACCCCGCTATGAAAAATACGCCTGGTATTGCAGCTAAAGTGTTCGGCGCCATTGCCAACACAAAGGCCGATTTGCGACTGATTACCACTTCAGAAGTAGAAATTTCTCTGTTGGTAACGGAAGCGGATTTTGACACCGTGCTGTCCGCCATTGAGAAAGCCATGACAGAATAAATCCAGTCTTATGTTCTTAAATAAGGTAAAAAAGAGCCTCTTCCATATGAGAAGAGGCTCTTTTTTCATGCAGCCACGCCAATCATCCATACTATGACTGGCAAGAAATAGACGGTCAGCAGTACCATACCAGCGGTGAAATTTAGAAGCGCGGGAGCGGTCCGATACCACAATTTTTGAAAGTAGTCTGTCCAAATGGATACGGTCTTTTGTTTCTGCAGAATTCCCAGGCACAGCAATGCGCCTGCCGTACACAGACTAACCTCAAAACCAACCGCTAAGCCAGCAGGGAGATATTGAATGAGAATTTGGTTCTCTCCAGCAAACAAAGGAACTTCCATAAAACAATCCAACACAATCCGTGGGGAGACTGCTTGACCATTCACCTGTATACTCATCCCTTGATAGTAGGGTACAGACAGAAAAAGCGACTGGCTTTCTTCTGCATAGACAGTTCCCGCAAGAGACTCACTCTCATAGTGGAGCTGTACATCCTGCAAATTGGAGGCAAATGTCTCGACAGATTTTGTCGCTAGCCCCCAAATACCGAAAGAACAGAGGTTTACCGGTTTCTTTACATTTATCTCAATTATCACTATTTCCTCTTCAAATTCTCCCAACTCTAAAATCCCATTACAGTTTTGTGTGGGATAATCCTCTGCTAACAGCTGGCCATTTATTCGAAGTGAAAAGGCATCGTTTATTTTCTCCCGAAGACGGGTAGAAACACAGTCAAAGGCGTCAAAGAAAAGCACCGAACGGTCTGTCACAGGGACCTTCCAGCGCAGTCTGCCCGGCTCTAGTTGGATACGCCCCTCTTTGGAAAGGGCTTCTCCCTGTTCAGGGGCGAACCGGGTAAAAACAGATTCACCACTTAACCGCCGACATAGCTGGTTTTGAAAAGCAATTCTATCCCCTAAGGGCACAGTCTCAGGGAGAGCATGGGAGGGTACCAAATAGCCCAAATTACCGCTGCCTGTGGAAGACCACGCCAGCAATTCATTCAGGCTGTATTTATTTGAAAAAAGCACATCACTGATCCTGGTTCCACAGCAGCCAGACACTTCCATCCAGTACGCAGAGTATCCAAGCTTTTTCATAGCGCCTATATACCTGTTGTCTGTAAGGGATGTATAGTGGCCTAAATTGGGATATCCAGCTGCTCCCAACAGATTTACATGGCAGAATTTGCTCTCTGATTTGACCCGGTACAAACCAGCGTCTTGCGGTGGAACAGCCTCCACTACTTCTATGCTGCTGGTGGGAGCATGGGCGGCTGATCCCATAAACACGCTAGCCTGCGCTGCGCCCTGCACTACACAAAGGATAAGCATGGCCCAGCCTGCTATTCTGTCTTTCTGCCGGAACATATGGCACATCCACCATAACCCGCCTATAGAGGCCAGCCAGCACAGTCCTAACAGGCAAAAGGCTTGTCTGTCAATCCAGAGAGAGTGCGTATACATAGTAACATTCTGAAAGAACTCTAAAAGCACCCCTAACCATACCGCTGTGGGAATCGCCAGTGCGGCTATTAAGCTTCTCCGTGAAAATCGCACTGCCTTTTTTTCAGCTTTGGCATCCAATCCGAGCGCCATAAGCCAAAGTCCCAGCAGAACCGGTATATATCCATACCGGGCAGGAAACGCCTGGTAGCTGCCCGTATGCCAAAGCTTGTTAATAGGCTCTATCCACAAGGGAAGGACCGTTATCACCCAGCAGCTTACAACCGCCTTTACCTTTCCTGTTTTGGGGAAAGGTCTATATACTGCGGGCAGTATGGCCCCTGCCGTACAGAGCAAGACAGGCAGAGTGGTGGTAATCCTGGTCCATAACCCGCCCGATTGAATGGATGCGATTATCCCCCCTTCTGTTCTGGCAGAAGCAAGACATTGCAGAAGCGATGGAAACCATATGACAGTGGTAAGCAACAGCGCAGCTGCCGCGCTTAAACCCAATTTGCCAGCAGTTTCTCCCTTTTTCTCCTTGGGCACACAAAAATGCAGGAATACGGCTCCAGATAAAACCATAAACAGCAGAATCATATAGCTCAAATAGTAGTTTACAGCAATCAGTGCAGCTAATGCAAACGTAAATAGTCGGTTTTTTCCTTGCTCTATCAACCGGGTAAATCCTAACATAAGCAGTGGAAATAAAGCAAGCACGTCCAGCCAGACCAAATTTTGATAATAGAGCAGGCCATATCCACAGAGACCATAGGATAGGCTTAGCGCAAGCAAGATAGATGCGGGC
>CAJUPK010000011.1:18707-30618 GCA_910588415.1 uncultured Oscillospiraceae bacterium
CTACACGACGCTCTTCCGATCTAGCCCAGGAACTTCCCGTTGAAAGAAGCAGCCTGCGCTTGCTGACGCCAGGGAGAGCTTCCCTATTACCATGATATTGACCAGATAATAAATCGAAGCCTTCTCCACGAAGATTACCAGAAAGCTGAAAGGGCTGGCCAAAAAGAAGAAAAATACTCCCCAAAAGCTCATGCCGCCAGCATTCTGTAAATTCAGAAACCACCCTGCGCGTCCAGCAAGAATATCTTTAAGCTCCATCAGCAAGGGAATCACTTGTTGGGACATATCTCCCCAAGCTAAACTTTTACCGCCAAATGGATATAATTCAAAAACAAAGAATATCCCGCATAACACTGCCGCTGTAAGGCCAGAAGATGCCAAAGGCATCCATTTCTGTTTTATACATAAATTTCTCATACAAAGAGTTTGCCAATTTTTTCTTGTAATATTCTTTGCAGCAGGTATAACGTCCCTCTATATACAAATTTTTCCTCACTCATAAATAAAACTTCCAAAAAGTCAAGCTGGCAGTCATAATAACTATAAAATCCCATAATATAAGGACAAGCAGCTGTCGGATGTTTCATGCGGCTGCTTGTCCCGTTTTCTATTCAATTAAATGCTTATTCCTTTGCAAAAGCTTCCTGCTAGGAAATGCACCGCAGAAAAATGCTGGACATGTTATAGGCTTGCCTCTTTAATCGGGCGCAACTCTGCCTTAGTCCACTTTTGTCAAACGCACTGCCATATATTCTTTGCAAGGCAGCTTAATACGGAACTTTCCGGAATGTACTCCCGCGTCAGTGACAGTCATTTCCCATGTGTCGATGATCTCCACCTTCCACTTATCCTCTGGCGATTTGTAGAAGTCACGGAAACTAGGCCGTCCAAAACCATAATAGTGAATCTCATAGCTGGCCCCACCGCCAAAACTTAAAAAGCCTGCGCCGTCTGGAACACCCACTGTTTCATCAAAGCTGCCTTGACCGCATTTAAGACCATAGCCTGGTGTTTCACACAAAATCTTGTGTAAGAACCGAATACGTGCCGGGCTTTCGCCGTGCAGGAGGCCGCCGTGGCTCCACCAGAGAATGTCGTTTTCCTCATCTATAAAGGTTTCGCCATGGCCCGCATAGCCGCCGCGAAGACTGGCCTCCCAGAACCTGCGGGTCAGTTCCTGTCCAGAGATGTTGCCCCATCCCATGTCTATGTTGCCTTCATAGCTGATCTCATCCCATACTATCGGTTTGCCCCAGCGGGTACGGTATTCATCTGTGTATTCCACATGTCTATAAAGATCCTGCCTTTGCAGACTGCAATGGGTAATCCACGGCCGGCTGTGATCATAGAACGCCATGCAGTTGTGGATTCCCCGCAGGTGGTTGTAGGGATCTTTCTCGCAGAGAATTCGGGCGTACCTCTCCCAGTCCTCTAATTTTTTATTGCGCAACAGATCGTACTCATTGGCAAGACTCCACCACACATTGCGATAAGCGGAAAATCTAGCCACAATATAGTTCCAGTAGAGATCGTCCTGCTCTGGAGTCATGGCGGAGAATCCCCAACGGTCATAGGGATGCATAACAATAATATCTGCTTCAATTCCCCGCTCCATCAGCTCCACAATGCAGCGTTCCACCCGCCGGAAATGCTCTGGGTTGAATCGGGTAAAGTCCCAGCGATTGCCTTCAAATCCTACATGGTAAGAGAAATTCTCCTCGCACAGGCCAGAGTTGTCTACCGGGGTGCCCTCATAAGGAAAACTCTCTGGGTCCCGGAAATTATGGATGTAATGTTTGGGAAATACGCAGAAACGCATTTTATTGAAATAGCCCTGGTCCAGCTCTTGAAGGGTCTGCTGGCGGATACTTTCTGGCTGGTGGGCCCAGGCATAGCAGGTGGTGCCAACAGAATAGTATGGAGTGGTGTCCTCATAGGCAAAATGGAATTGATTCACTACCCGCATAGGGCCATGATTATCCACATTTGGAGCGGTAACGGTAAAACTGCCTGTGGCAGCTGCTCCCTCAAAACTGCCTTCTGTCTCATAGGTGTACTCACCCTCAAAACTAGGCATGAACCGGACCTTGTACACGCCTTCGCCGTCATAAAAGCCTGTGGCTCTTACCTTCTCATTTTTACTGGTAAAAGTTCCAAAAAAACTCTGCTCTGTAAAGGGATTGCCTTCTGTTGGTCCATTTACGCTCACTTCCAGCATGCCCCAGCGTTCCACTGTCTCCATAATGATCTCCTTTCTATAACAACATATTTACAGCATTTTTCCAGCCGCCATAATGCTTTTTAATCCATTCATCCTTCTTTTCAGGCTGATAATACTGGCGTCCCACTCGGTCCAAAATCTCTTGGGTATACATCCCGCAGGCAATGCCTGCACAGTACCCCACTCCCATACCAGACAGTTCCTCCCGCACTGGCACCACTACAGGCAATCCCAAGATATCCGCTTGAAACTGCATAAGATAGCTGTCTTTTGTAGGGCCTCCGTCTGCCCGGAGTTCTGTCATAGTAATTCCTTCCTGACGCATGGCATTCACTACGTCAGCAATCTGGTATCCGATGCTCTCCTCCGCCGCTTTGACAATTTCTGCCCGGCCAGTTCCCCGTCCCATGCCATATATCATTGCCCGGGCACTTGACTTCCAATAAGGGGCCCCCAATCCAGTAAATGCTGGGATTAGGTACGTATTGTCTTCGGGGTCCGCTTGCGCTGCTGTTGTGCCTGCCTCTTCAGAGGACTGCAGCAGCCCCAGCTCATCCACCACCCATTTTATCACGGAACCTGTGTAATTGATGTTCCCTTCAAGCACATAACTCACTTTGCCGTCTATCCCCCATGCCAGAGAAGTGACAATTCCCTTATCGCTGAAAACCGGCTGCTCACCCACATTCACCATTACAGAAGAACCTGTGCCATAGGTGGCCTTCCCCATACCTGGCACCACACATCCCTGGCCAAATAGCGCCCCATGGGAATCCCCCATTACACCATGCACAGGTATGCTTTTGGGCAGAACACCGCATATGTCTGTATTACCAAAATGACTGTCGCTCATGCAGACCTCTGGAAGCATGGCAGGGTCTATACAAAACAGTTTGCACAGTTCCTCATCCCAGGTAAGGGTGTGAATATTGAACAGCTGGGTGCGGCTGGCATTGGAGTAGTCGGTCTTAAACTGTCCTGTAAGCTTATAAATCAGCCAGCAGTCTATTGTTCCCGCACACAGATTGCGCCCCGCTGTCTGTGGCGCATTTTCTAAAAGCCACGCCCACTTAGCTGCCGGAAAGTACGGCGAAAGCGGTAATCCTGTCTTTTGCCGGATAGTTTCCGTATAGCTTTCTAGCCGGTCACAAACCGCCTGAGCCCGGCCGCACTGCCAGACCACGGCATCCGCTATGGGATCACCTGTATCCCGGTCCCATATGAGGGCGGTTTCTCTCTGGTTGCTGATACCCATAGCCATGATCTTAGCTGGATCAATCTCTGTATGGGCAATCACCTTTCGGGCAGTCTCCACAGTATTGTCATAGATTGCTGCGGGATCGTGACTGACCCAGCCTTTACTATTGATTTTCTGTTCATGGGACAAGTCCTCGCGGCCAACCAACTCGCCGTTTTCATCTAAAAGCAGCACCTTTGTACCGGATGTGCTCTGGTCAATACTCAAAATATATTTCACTGTATCAGCCCCCTCACGGTTGCGGCAATTCCCTCCCCAGTCAGCCCGTAGTGGGCAAAAACCTCTTGGGAAGTGCCCGTAATCACAGGTGCATCCGGCAGAGCCAGGCATTTTATGCGGCGTGGGCAGTTCTCTCCCACCACTTGGGCCACCATGCTGCCTAGGCCGCCATAGGGAGAATGTTCCTCCACTGTTACCACTATGTCCGCATTTTGAGCGGCTTCGATCACTGCCTCTTTATCCAGGGGCTTCACACAGTACATATCCAACAGGCTGGTGGAAATATTTCCTTTTTGTAAGATTGCGGCTGCTTCCAAAGCAGGGTGTACCATCTCTCCGCAGGCAATAAGTGCGGCTGTCACTCTTTCATTTTTACCTTTTAGCCAAACCGCCTTGTCCATCTCAAAAGGACAGTCTTTTTCCCTATAAATGTCCTCCACTGGATTGCGGCCTACGCGGATGTAGGCCGGTTTCTCATCCCGCAGCAGTGCTTCAACCAAGCATTTGGTCTGATGGCGGTCACTGGGAAGATACACTCTCATGTTAGGCAGAGCGCTCATGGCCGCAATATCCTGTGCTGAGTGGTGGCTCATCCCCAAAGCACCATAACTAACCCCGCCAGAAATACCGATCAACTTAACATTGGTATTAGAATAGGCACAGTCCACCTTAACTTGCTCGTAGGAGCGGGTAGAAAGAAAGCAGGCAGGCGAAGCGGCAAAGGCCTTTTTTCCACAAGAAGCCAGTCCTGCCGCGATGCTTACCAGATTTTGCTCCGCAATGCCAATTTCTATGAACTGTTCCGGAAACCGCTCGGCAAAGGGAGCCAGACTGGCACTTCCCCGGCTGTCGCTGCATAGGACAAAAATGTCCTTATCATTTTCCGCATGGGCTGTCAGCGTCTCGCAAACAACCTGACGGTTCGGTATTTGATTAGGCACTCTGTGCAACCTCCTTCCCTCTGGCAAAGTCCCGCTTAATCTGCTCGTACTCTTCCGCAGTGGGCAAATGGTGATGCCAGCCTGCCTTGTTCGCCATAAGCGGGGAACCGTACCCCTTGGTTGTATTTGCGATGATAACGGTAGGTTTCCTTTTAACCTCCTGCGCCTGGCGATAGGCTACATCTATCTCTGAGATTTTATCCCCGTTGATTTCTATAGTGTTCCAGCCAAAGGACGCAAAACGCTCTGTCAGCGGCTCGTGGCTCATAACCTCCTCTGTTGTGCCAGAAATCTGCAGCCTATTGCGGTCTACCACTGCACAGAGGTTGTCCAGCTTATAGTGACCGGCAGCCATAGCGCCCTCCCAGACAGAGCCCTCCGCCAGCTCTCCATCTCCCATGACAGTGTAAACTCGCCAGCTTTTTCCGCTTCTCTTGCCTGCCAGGGCCATGCCTACACACACCGGCAGGCCATGTCCCAGCGAGCCGGAGTTCATCTCAATTCCTGGCAGCTTGTTATTGGGGTGGCCAATATAAGGTGAGCCCGCCTTGGAGAAATTTGCAGTTACGTCAGCTAAGTCAAGAAAGCCCTTATGGCAGAGGACCGCATAATAGGCTTCCATAGAGTGTCCCTTGGAAAGGACAAAGCGGTCCCTATCTGGATCATGAACCGTTTCTGGGCTTATACGCAAATGTCTCTCATAAAGAACCAGTATTAGGTTCATTAGGCTCATATCTCCGCCAATATGCCCTCCGCCACCAGCCATGATGATATCCAGGGTCTGCTGGCGCAAGTCCCAGCTAAGGATTTCCAATTCGTGAAGATTCATCTCATTCACCTCGTAAATATGCCTTGATCTGCTCTTCGATAGGGTCATACAAGTCGGGGATAATGCCCATATACTTGCAGGCCTCGTACATCACGGGCACTATATCCTTATGAATACCCACACAGTGGTGAATGTATGGGCCCTCCACAACTTTGGCTTCCAGGCGCTTTATATTCTCAACCTCCACCCAGAGATACGTGCCCATTCCCTTGGGACCGTCTACCCCTTTTGCATTGCCCAGGAGCAGGCTGTATTCGCCATTGTCTCCATCAAACCGGCAGAGAGTCAAATCGCCATGCTTGGCCTCAGCCGTAATGGCTCCAGGGAAGTCAAAGGCCAGAGGGTACGTGATACAGGGTTTACATCCCGCCACACTCAAGGGCCAGGGGCCGCAGTGCTGAAGCAATTCGCCATTCTCAATGTCCGGGTGACGAATCGTCCAATCGGCAAAGAAGCTCCGGGTACCATCGTTGGCAGCAGCTTCTGCCAGCAGAGCGGTAACCGCACCGTGGATATCCGTCTCACACACCACAGGGATACCTTTGTCATTAAGCAGAGCATTGGCCGCGCATGGCATGATGCCCAGCTCTCCCTGCAGAGCGTTCCAGCACTGGATGGCCACAGCATTGCAGTGGTATTCCTTCACCAAGTGCTCCATCGCGACAGCCAGACCTGCCACATTTTGCAGCTGTTCGTCCGTGACGTTGATATCCATATGCTCTTTGCAATATGCAACGACCGCCTTTACCTCTTCCCCTTTTTCAATGGACTTCTTCACCTCGTTGGTCAGCTCCGGTAAAGGGATAGGCGCTAGTTGGATGTTGAATCTTTCCAGCAGCTCTCCCTCGTTGCACATAGTAGACCAGAAGTCAAAGGGGCGGGGGCCAATCTGTAAAATTCTGATATTGCGGAAGGTCTTTACAACATTGCACACTGCCAAGAAATCCCGCAGGCCCCGCTCAAACACTGGGTCGCTGAGACGGCAGTTGGTCAGATATGTAAAGGGAACCTGGAATCGCCGAAGCACCTTTCCAGTAGCGAACAGCCCGCATTGGGTATCCCGCAGCCGGCGGCCATCCGGCTCTGGACGCTCATCCAGAGGGCCCCACAATAGCACTGGGACATTCAAATCCTTAGCCAGCCGTGCGCAAACATATTCCGTGCCAAAGTTACAGTGGGGAAGGAAAAGACCATCCACCTTTTCCGCCTTAAATTTCTCTAAAATCTTGAGACGGTCGTCCTCGTTATACAGCAGGCCTTCCGTGTTTATGTCATCAATGTCTACAAATTCTACGCCCAGCTCTCGCAGGCGTTCTGCCGTTAGTCCTCGGTACTTCACTGCGTCTGGTGCGCTGAAAATACTGCGCCGGGTTGGGGCAAAGCCTAGTTTAATAGTTCTTCCATTCATCCTGTAACACCTCTCTAATTTAATGTTTCGCTGTTATTCAGCGGCTCCTGCAAATCGCGTACACTGTCCCGCTCAACAAAACCGCTGGCAATCTGGATCTTCGTACAGTAATCGTTTCCATATTCCACCAGCTGCATCAACCGCCGCACAGCAGCACAGCCCATCTGGCGATTATACACTTTGACTGTGGTTAGCGGTGGCGTGGAGATAGAGCAAAAGGGCAGGTCATCAAAGCCTACTACTGATATATCCTGCGGGATGCGGATTCCATGCTGCTGCAAAGCGCGCATAGCTCCCAAGGCAATCATGTCATTATCCGCAAAGAAAGCGGTTGGAAGCTCCGGCTTCTTTTCCAGCAAAGCCGCCATATCTTTGCAGGCTCCCTCCATATTGGGAGTCAGGTCAAAGGTGTAAGCTGGATTCAAGTTGAGGCCATGTTCCTGGAGAGCCCGCTGATAGCCCATCCTGCGATAATAAAAATTTTTGATTTCAAAATTTCCCCGCAGATATCCTATGTGCTGGTGACCTTTTTGGATTAAGTAGTCTACTGCCCGATAAGACGCATCTGTATTGTCGATAAGCACAGCATCGCACCCCAGCCTCTCGTACCAATTATCCAATATAACCAGTGGAACCGAAGCACTTTGAAGCCTTGCCGCTTCTGCAGCCTCCATCTCTGTAGCCAGGACAAGCAGCGCCGACGCCCTGTCGTTCAGCAGTTCTCCCATGTCTTCATCATATTGCGGACTGCCTTGATCTATATGGCAGAAAACACAGTCGAACCCAAAGCTCCTGCATTCCGCCTCCACCCCAGCCATCAGCGATGAAAAAAAGGGCGAATCATTTACTATAGAGCCATTCTTTCTATAGATTACAAGTTTAACCTTCCTAATTCGTTGGCCATTCAGGTAGCCGATTTCCCTGGCTGTCTGGAATATCTTTTCCGCCGTGTCTTTATTCACGCCCCGCTTATTATTTAAAGCATTGGACACCGTAGCTGGTGAAAATCCGGTAATCCTGCTAATGGTTTCTATATTCACCTTCATATGGTTTTTATTTCCTTTCTATGGACACTAACTACGCTTTAAGGTGTTTATAAAGGGTAACAAGGCTGGTATTGTAATATTTTTCATACTTGATAGTGTCAGGAAAGATACGGGATTTTATCTTGAGTCCCCCACCGCTTTATATAAATTTTTGTGTAATATTTTATATAGACACGTACTGATTTCTTAATCCTCTTTTTGATTTTCTATATTTCAATCTAACAGTACCACACTTTAGCCAAATTGTCAACCAATATTTTTCGTTCCTTTTTCTTTATCGCAAGCTCACACTCATATTGACATAAATATTTATTTAAAAATTTAATTATTCCAAATAATTGGAATAAAAATTGGGATCCGCACTCTTTGGCGCTGATCCCAATTCTCCGCATGGTTACACTTTAGCAAGGTTTAACGCTTATACCCCTGAATAGGCAGAGTATCCTCCATCAATTGGCAATACTACGCCAGTAATGGCACTGGCTGCACGGTCATCGCACAGGAAAAAGACCGCCCCAAGCAATTCATGGCTCTCCACAAATCGCCCCATAGGAGTGCCTGCCAGTATTTTCTTTGAGCGGGCTGTGGGCTTTCCATCGTTATCAAACAACAGTGCCCGGTTTTGGTTTGAGACCAAAAAGCCTGGCGCGATAGCATTGCAGCGGATACCTGTACCAGCAAAATGCGTGGCAAGCCACTGAGTAAGATTACTTACAGCTGCTTTGGCACCGGAATAGGCAGGAATTTTCGTTAGCGGCACATAGGCATTCATAGACGAAAGATTCAAGATACATCCCCCTCCTCGTTCCGCCATATCACGGGCAAATGTCTGAGTGGGTAACAGAGTGCCTTGAAAATTCAGCTTAAAAACAAAATCTACACCCTGTGGGTCCAAATCGAAAAAGTTTTTTTGACCCTCTTTCGCCTCGTGGTGATACTCATTGTCCGTAGTCGCCCGAGGATTATTGCCGCCGGCACCGTTTATCAGGATATCACAGGGGCCAAGATCCGCTTTCACTTGCTCATGTACAGCCTCCAGGCCTTCCTGCTCCAAAACATTCACTCCATAGCCCTTGCAGGTCCATCCCTGGCTGCTGCACTCCTCTGCCAATTGTGTTACAGCTTCCAAATTCAAATCCAGTGCCGCCACTTTCGCCCCAGCCTGAGCAAAAGCCCGGGCCATGTCACCACACAGTACACCTCCAGCACCAGTGATCACTACTACTTTATTGCAAAAATCCACATTTAATGGCAAATCCATTTACACTTCACCTCGTATTTTTACATTCATATTTCCAGCATGGCCAGCCACACTCCATCCACACGATTACAATGCAAATCCAAAATACCGTTTTGTATTGTAATAGCTCAAGTCCGCTACCAACTGATTCAACAGCCGCCGATCATCCGGGTATTGCCCGCTCTCGACCCACTCTCCTATGAGTTCGCACAGCACCCTTCTAAAATATTCATGCCTCGGATAGCTTAAAAAAGACCGAGAGTCTGTCAACATTCCCACAAACTCTCCCAGCACACCTCCAGCGGCCAGTTCGGTTAGCTGCGCACGCATACCAGGTCGGCTGTCATTAAACCACCAGGCACTGCCAAGCTGAAGTCCCCCTGCGCCAAAGCCTTGGAAAGAGCCCATAATAGACGCTAAAGGGGTATGGTCATTGGGGTTCAATGAATAAAGAATCAGTTTTGGCAGGCCTTTATTTTCCAAAAAGGCATTTAGCAAAGGAGCCAGGCATTGTACTCCAGACAAGCTGTTGATGGCGTCTCCTCCTCCATCCGGTCCAAAATTTGCAAGGAGAGCGCCATTGATGTTCCGCAGGCAGCCAAAATGGATCTGCATCACCCAGCCTAGCTCTGTATACCGTTTGGCGCAGGCCATCGTCAGCAGAGTTTTATAGGCGTCAGCCTGGACCTGATCCACTTTCTGCCCCTCCATGGCCATGCGGAAGGCCTTTTCCGCGGCATCCTTCTCAGGAGGCGCAAACATGCAGGCATCCAAGCCATGGTCTGCGCAGAGACATCCATTGGCGGCAAAAAAATCAATACGCTCTACAAGAGCCGCTGCCACCTCTTCCGCGCTGGATAATTCTCTCCCCACAGTTTTCCCCAGCCGGACGATGTACTCACGGAATCCTGGTTTTTCAATATTGATCGCTTTGTCTGGACGGAAAGCTGGCAGCACAGAAATCTCCAGCGTTTCGTCAGCAGCCATTTGTTTATGCCAGCGCAGATCATCTGCTGGGTCATCTGTAGTACAAATCGCCTGCACACAGAACTTTCGCATTAAAGCCCGGGCTGAGCTTTCCTGCAGCTGCTGGTTCGCCCGGCGGTAGATACTTTCCGCTGTATCGGGTCCCAGCACCTCGTGGATACCAAAGGTGCGGCGAAGCTCCAAGTGGCTCCAATGATAAACAGGATTCCCTATCAGTTTTGGCATAATGCTTGCAAAAGCCGAAAACTTCTCCCAATCTCCGCCATTCCCTGTTACCAGTTCTTCCGGTATGCCTGCAGCACGCATGAGACGCCATTTATAATGGTCCCCACCCAGCCAAACCTGGGTGATATTGTCAAAGTGCCTATCCTCCGCGATATCCTTTGGATCTATGTGGCAGTGGTAATCAATGATGGGAAGTTCTTCTGCCACTTCATGATACAGAGCCCGCGCTGTGTGAGTGGACAGCAAAAAATCTTCGTTCATAAATTCAGCCATTGTTTTCCTCCTATGTCTCTATCTGGCCCCCATTAGCCTCTATCAGTCCATTGAGATAAGCGCTTCCCAAGGCCCGGTCATACAGGCCATAGCCCGGCTTACCTGTCTCCCCCCAAATCATTCGGCCATGGTCAGGCCGGAACCAGCCTTCAAAACCAGTTTCTACCAGAGCTTTGACAATGGCGTTCATGTCTAAAGAGCCGGCAGGCGTCCAATGGCCCGACTCCTCGAAGCTGCCGTCTTCTAAAATCTTTACATTGCGCAGGTGCATAAAAGCAATGCGCTTTTTAGCAGAATATTTCCGCACCATGGCCGGAATATGGTTTTTGGCTGAACACCCTAAAGAACCGGTACATAAGCACAGGCTGTTGGCAGGGCTGTCCACAATGGAGAGATAACGGTCCAAGTTCGCTTCACAGGTAACCACTCTGGGCAATCCAAAAATGGGATAAGGGGGATCATCCGGATGCAGAGCCATCACAGCCCCGCAGCTTTCCGCTACAGGTATCACCCGTTTCAGAAAATACTCAATGTTTTTCCACAGCCCAGCCTCTCCTAATTCTCCGTAAGCCCGAATCAGCTCCCGTACCTCCTGCTGGCTGTAGCTTTGATCCCAACCGGGCAGGTGGATGTCATCTTTTAAAGGGTCCAGCCCTTTAAGCTGCTCCCAGTACATGACCAAGCTGGTGGAGCCGTCTGGAGAGGGGCGGTCCAGCTGGGTGCGGGTCCAGTCAAATACCGGCATAAAGTTGTAGGTTATACACTTTACCCCGTATTTCGCACAGCGGCGAATGTTCTCGCAGTAATTTTCTATGTGCCGGTCTCGCTCCGGCAGGCCCAGCTTAATCTCCTCTGTTACAGGAATAGACTCTACCACATCAAAAACCAATCCCTGTGCGGCGCAAGCATCGGCAATGTGCTGAATACTCTCCTCTGGCCAGACCTCCCCTGGCGGCACATCGTATACCGCTGAGACGATAGAGCGCATACCTGGGATCTGCCGGATATGTTCCAGACGTATGGGGTCACTCTCCCCATACCAGCGGAAAGCACTTTTCATACTATCACTCCTTTGATATTCTATACTTGTTAGGACTTACTGGGGCGGACCTGCTGCGCAATCGCCCGAGATTCTTTGCACAGCCGGGTAATCTCCTCCCAGTGCTGGCCATTGACCAGTTCCGCCGTGACCATATAGCTTCCGCCGCAGGCGGCGATCACAGGGCAGGACAGATAGTCGCCCAGGTTTTTCAATGAGATTCCG
>CAJUPK010000012.1:0-18377 GCA_910588415.1 uncultured Oscillospiraceae bacterium
TCCCACACCCTACCAGGGGCCTAACGCCCCTGGACCGCGCAATAAATTCTCAAAACCTATGAGATTTGAGAATGGGCGAATTAAGAACATAAGTGGCAAAGCGTACTTTAGCCGCGTCTCACAGACTGTGCTGCACAGAGACCACGCATACGGAAGGCCCCCTTCTGTCCAGCCCCAGTGGCACCCGCCCGATTCAAAGCTGTTTTTGATTTTACACTTTGCGAAGGGCCAGATAGGCGTTGTGTCCCCCAAAGCCCAAAGAGGCTGACAGGGCCAGCTGAATATCCGCCTTCCGGGCCTTGCCGGGCACATAGTCCAGGTCGCAGGCCGGGTCCGGCTCTTGATAGCCAATGGTGGGCGGTACAATACCTTCCGCCAGAGCCATGGCGCAGGCAATGGCCTCCACAGCTCCCGCGGCGCCCAGCATGTGTCCGGTCATAGACTTGGTGGAGCTGACCATGCAGGCCCGGGCGGTCTCTTCTCCCAGTCCCAGCTTAATGGCCTTGGTCTCGCACGCGTCGTTCAAGGGGGTGCTGGTACCGTGGGCGTTGATATAAAGCTTGCCTGGATCCTGGCAGCCGCCCGCCTCTTCATAGGCCAGCCGCAGGGCCCTTGCCCCGCCCTTGCCCTCTGGGTCCGGGGCTGTGATGTGATGGGCGTCGCAGGTGGCCCCATAGCCGCACAGCTCCGCGTAAATTTTGGCGCCCCGGGCCTTGGCGTGCTCGTATTCCTCCAGCAGAAGAGCGCCTGCACCCTCGCCCATTACAAAGCCGCACCGCCGGGCGTCAAAAGGCACGCAGGCAAGAGAAGGATCCTCCTGGGTGGACAGGGCCTTCATGTTGGAGAAACCCGCCAGGCCCAGGGGCACAATAGCCGCCTCCGCCCCGCCTGCCAGGGCGGCGGAGAGATACCCGTGCTTAATGGCCCGGTAGGCCTCGCCAATGGCATTGTTGCCAGTGGCGCAGGCCGTAACAGAGGATACGGCCGCCCCCTGGAAGTTATACTTAATGGCGATCAGTCCCCCGGCCATGTTGATGATCAGCGCGGGGATAAAGAACGGGGACACCCGCCGGGGACCCTTCTCCAGCAGAAGCTTCTGCTGTTCCTCAAAGGTGCCAATGCCCCCAATGCCAGAGCCAAAGTATACTCCGATCTCTTCAGCAGGCAGGGTGCCCTGCACACCGCTCTGGGCAACAGCCTGGGCTGCCGCCCCCAAGGCGTACTGGCAGAACAGGTCATACTTGCGCAGGTCCGCCTTGTCCATATAGCTTGCCGCGTCAAAGTCCTTGACCTCTGCCGCCACTTTTACCTTGTGGGCGCTGGTGTCAAATCTGGTAATGGGGCCAATGCCGCACTTGCCAGAGACCAGCCCCTGCCAAAAACTCTCCACATCATTGCCTATGGGCGTCACCGCGCCCATGCCGGTGATAACCACACGGTTCAAACCGATCATCCTTTCCCCAGCCGTCCTGCCAGCGCCCCGCCCTTTCCGGCGGAGGGCCGCAAAGACAGCCCTGCTTTATTTTACCCTATTCTGTTTAAGATTGCAATACTGCATTATCTAGTTTTTAAAATTACTTATAACTTTCCTGCCGATCAGGCGATCAGGTGGCAAGGCCCCCGTCAACCCGCAGGGTTTCGCCAGTGATATAGTCCGACTCCGGCGAGGCCAGGAACAGCGCGGCGTTGGCCACGTCCTCCGGGGTGCCCATTTTCTTCATAGGCACCTGCACCAGCAGGGGATTGTCCTCCTTAATGTCCTTGGTCATGTCTGTGGCAATAAAGCCTGGGGCAATACAGTTGCAGCACACGCCCCGGCTGCCCAGCTCTTTGGCCACAGACTTGGACAGGCCAATCAGCCCGGCCTTAGAGGCAGCGTAGTTCACCTGTCCGGCATTGCCCACCAGCCCGGCAATGGAGCTGATGTTGATGATTTTGCCGGACCGCTTGCGCATAAAATCCCGGTAGCAGGCGCGGATCATATGGAACGCGCCCTTCAGGTTGATGTCCAGCACCATGTCATAGTCCTGGTCCTTCATGCCCACCATCAGCCCGTCCCGGGTAACGCCCGCATTGTTTACCAGAATATCCACTTTGCCCAGGTCCTTGCAGACAGCGGCCACGGTCTCATTGCAGGCGGCTTCGTCCCGCACATCGCATACATAGAGCTTCACCCGGCGGCCCAGGGCCTCTATCTCCTGGGCGGTGGCCAGAGCGGGCTCCTGGGGCCCTACATAGGCAATGGCAATGTCCGCGCCGTTTTCCGCCAGCTTCAAGGCGATGGCCCGGCCCAGTCCCTGGGACCCGCCGGTGACCAGCGCAATCTTACCTTCCAGCTTCATAACAGATCTCCTCTCTATAAACATCGGCTTTGGGAACCTGTGTGTCCCTCAACCCCTGCCGCTTTTGAAGAAAGCGCAGGCTTTTACTCGGCCTCTCCCCTTCGCTGCAGGCATGTATACCAGGTATCTTTGATATATCCCGTCCTGTACGCTCTTTTCCCAACCGTTGGGGGATACGGGAAGTAGGGCAGATACTTTGCTAAGCCTCCAAGGCAGCCAAAGCGGCTTCCAGGGTTTCCTGGTCCTGCACCTGGAACACCTGGGCGGTCTTCACGGTTTTCTTAATGAGCCCGCACAGAGTTTTTCCCGGCCCGCACTCCAAAAAGGTGTCCACGCCCTCCGCGGCCAGGGCTTCCACCGTCTCCTGCCAGCGCACAGGATGGTTCACCTGGCTGACCAGCAGCTCTTTGGCAGAACCGCTGGTATAGGGCTTGGCGTGGAAGTTGGCATACAGCGGCAGGCGGGGCTCCCCCAGCTCTATCCCGGCTAGGTACGCTTCCAGCTCGCTGGCAGCGCTCTCCATAAACGGCGAGTGGAATCCCCCGCTGAGAGCCAGGGCCTTGGCCCTGCCGCCCTCCTCCTGCACCCGGGCCTGGAAAACCTCCAGCTGGGAGGCCTCCCCGGCCACCACCAGCTGGCCCGGGCAGTTATAGTTGACAGGCCAGACCTGCGTAAACTCCCTGCAGATCGATTCTACCGTCTCATTGGGCAGCTTCAGCACAGCGGCCATAGCGCCGGGATTTGCCTCGGCAGCCTTCTGCATGGCCCCGGCCCGTGTACACACAAAGCGGAACCCCTCCTCCTGGGGGAAGAGCCCTGCGAATGTTGCGGCGGCAGCCTCTCCCAGGGAGAAGCCAGCCGCAAAATCAGCCCGGATGCCCCGCTCCTCTAAAGCCCTTGCTGCTGCCAAGTCTACGCAGTACAGGCAGGGCTGGGTATTCTTTGTAACAGACAGCTCCTCCGCTGTGCCGGAAAAGCACTGTCGGGAGGTGCCTGGCCGCAGGCGGTCCGCCAGATCAAACACAGCTTGGGCGGCAGGGCTGCAGGCGGCCAGCGACTGCCCCATGCCGGAATATTGGGCTCCTTGGCCCGAGAATACGAACGCTATTTTACCCATGGTTTCCTCCTGCCTTGTGGCTCTCCATTGCTTGCATGGCCTCCTGCACACCCAGCCGTACCGCGTTTTGTATTTCCGTCTGGGTAATCTGCTCCCGTTCCTTTGCCGCTTCCAGCACGCCGTTTTTCACTGCGTTGCGGATGCTGATCTCAAGGCTCCACATGGAGTCCCGTATGGCTGCGGCCGCAGCGGCTTTCGTAATAAGGTAACTGAGTCCCAGGGATATGGCGCAGCCGATCAACGTGATAATCACGGCAAAAAGTCCTTCCATAACGGCCTCCTTGTTATTCTGTTGTAGTCATGCTTATCTGCATGGCTCAAGCCAGCCACTTCCCGGCAGAGGCCAGGATCTTCTCCGCCTGGCTGAACATCTCCTGGATGATCTCGGCGGCAGGCTGCTCCTTGTTCACCATGCCGGCAATCTGCCCGGCCAAAAAGTCGCCGGTTTTCTCATCGCCTTCAATGGCGGCCCGGTACAGGGCGCCCCGGCCCAGGGCTTCCAGTTCCTCGTCAGAGATCTGGCTGTACTCGGCCTTCAGAAAATCCTTGGCAAACTGGTTTTTGATCTGCCGCACAGGATGTCCCAGACGCTTGCCTGTGGTCATGGTGGCAATATCGTTGGCTTTAAGCACCTTTTTCTTATAATTGGCATGGACCCCGCACTCGTGGGCCACCAAAAACCGGGTGCCCACCTGGACCCCCACCGCTCCCAACTGGAAAGCGGCGGCAATGCCCCGGCCGTCCCCAATGCCTCCGGCGGCCAGCACAGGCAGGTCTGTGGCGTCGCACACCTGGGGGACCAGCACCATGGTGGTCAGCTCTCCCACATGTCCGCCGGACTCTCCGCCCTCGGCAATGATGGCGGAGGCCCCTGCCTTGGTCACCAGCTTGGCCATGCCCACAGAGGCCACCACCGGGATGACCTTTACCCCGGCCTCCAGCCACATGGGCATGTATTTGGACGGATTCCCAGCGCCGGTGGTCACCACGGCCACATGTTCTCTGGCGGCCAGCTCCGCCACCTCCCCGGCAAAGGGGGACATAAGCATAATGTTTACCCCGAAGGGCTTATCTGTCAGGGAGCGGCACAGGTCGATCTGCTCCTTGAGATAGTTGGCGTCAGCGTTCATGGCGGAGATAATGCCCAGCCCGCCGCCGTTCGATACAGCGGCAGCCAGTTTGCCGTCAGAAATCCAGGCCATGCCGCCCTGGAAGATGGGATATTCAATGCCTAACAGGTCGCATAGGGGTGTTTTTATCATAGTTGAGAGTGTCCTTTCTTGGGGTGTGGGGTGGAGCGAGCCAGCGCGGACAAGCCTGGACTTTTATTCCCTGTAACCATAGCAATAGAGGAATTTCCAGGTCCCGGGCCGTCTGGTTCCCAGCAGGGGTTATGGGGATCCGAAACGCCAGGCTCCCCGGGACGAAATCCCGGCTTGCTTTTCGTTAATATTCGATCAGGGACCGCCTGGTTACCAGCGTATCACGCAGGCCGCGCTGGAGAGCCCGCCTCCAAAGGCGGAGAGTACCACGTAGTCCCCGGGCTGCAGAAGGCCGCTCCGGGCGGTTTCGTCCAGCAGGATCGGTTCGCTGGCAGAGGAGGTGTTGCCGCGTGTTTCAATATTCACCATGAACCGGTCCTGGGGGATCTCCGGCAGGCGGCGGCGGGCCTCGTTGACAATCCGCAGGTTGGCCTGGTGGGGAATCACGGCCTTCACCTGTTCTCCTGTAATGCCAGCCTTTTCCATCACAGAGCGGATGTCGCTGACCATAGAGGTCACGGCAAATTTATAGGTCTCCTGGCCCTTCATGTGGACGCAGCTCTTTGGCTGCTCCACTTGGAAAAAGGGGGAATTGTTCCAGGCCGTGGGGATGCTGATCACATCGTCCCCGCCCTGGGTGTGCAGTTCGCTGGCAAGATAGCCCTCCCCTTCGCCCAGCACAGCGGCCCCGGCGCCGTCTCCAAAAATGCAGCAGGTAGACCGGTCTGTCCAGTCCAGCAGCCCGCTCATGCGCTCGGCGCTGACCACCAGCACTTTTTTCACGGCTTTTCTGGCGAAAAATCCGGCTGCTGTCTCCAGGGCAAAAAGAAAGCCCGGGCAGGCCGCGTTCAGGTCAAAGGCTGGGCAGGAGGCGCCCAGGCGGTTCTGCACCATGGCCCCCAGGCCGGGCGATATGGTGTCCGCGCTGATGGTAGCCGCAATAACCAGGTCCAGCTCACTGGCGGATACGCCCGCGTTTTCCAAAGCCCGGCGGGCCGCCTCGGTCCCCAGGTCGGTGGCGCTTTCCGTGGTGCAGACATGGCGCTCTTTTACGCCCACCCGCTGGGTGATCCACTGGTCAGAGGTCTCCACCATGTGGGACAGGTCGTCGTTGGTAACCACCCGTTCCGGCAAAAAGCTGCCGGTGCCAAGAATTTTAAAGCTCATTGTTATTTTTCCTCTCTGCCCCAGGCCGCCCCAAAGAGGCTGAAAAAGCGGCGTCGCCTTGGGAAAATGGGTTGCTTTGCCCCGAAAGGCATACTATTTCTCCTATTTTAAAGGATTTTACCAGATTTGTCAATCGTTTGGATACAGCCCATGGGGCCTGAGCGCTGGGTCCCTTGATTTTTTTTGCGGAATCCACTATAATAGGACCGTATATTTTTGCCCCAAGAGGTGAACCGTTTCATGAACGACCAACTATCCCAACGTATTGAGCACAGCCGCCGGGGCTTCTCCAAAAGCCAGCGGGCCATTGCCCGCTATCTGCAGGACCACCCGGAGGAAGTGGCCTTTATGACCGCCTCCCGCCTGGGGGCCACCGTGGGCGTCAGCGAGTCCACGGTGGTGCGTTTTGCCACAGAGATTGGCTATTCCGGGTACCCGGCCATGCAGCAGGCTGTGCAGGAGATGATCCGCAACAAGCTCACCAGCTTCCAGCGGCTGGAGATGACCTCCCGCAATATTCCCCCAGAGCGGCTCTTGGACGCGGTGATGGAGCAGGACATTGACATTCTGCGCCGCACCAAGGAGAGCCTGGGCCGGGATGATTTCTACAGCGCGGTGGAGGCGCTGGTGGGAGCCAAGCGGGTGTTTGTGCTGGGCGCGGGCAGCTCCCTGGCCCTGGCTACCTTTCTGGCCCACTATTTCAGGCTGATTTTTGACACAGTGCAGCTGGTAGAGGCTACCAGCGAATCCGCCATTTTCCAGCAGATGGTCCGGGCAGGAGAGGGAGACGCCATCATTGCCATCAGCTTCCCCCGGTACTCCAAAAAGGCCGCAAAGGCCCTGAAATATGCCCATGACAAGGGGATGACCGCCATCGCCGTCACAGACAGTCCCCTGTCTCCCCTGGCGGCGGGAGCCTCCCATGTGCTGCTGGCCAGAAGCGACATGGTCTCTTTTGTGGACTCCCTGGTAGGCCCCCTCAGCCTGCTGAACGCTCTCATTGTCACCGTGGCCATCCGGAAAAGAACAGAGGTGGTGGATACCCTGCGGCAGATTGAGAGCATATGGGATGAATACGGCGTGTATGAAAAAGTGGAGGAGCGAGAGGTTTGACAGACGTCATCATTGTAGGCGCGGGACCCGCAGGGCTGACGGCCGGGGGCTTTTGCGCTGCCCAGGGGCAGAGAGTCCTTATTTTGGACAAGAACCCCCAGACCGGGCGCAAGCTGCGCATCACAGGCAAGGGACGGTGCAACCTGACCAACCGCTGCTCTTTGCAGGAGGTGATTGCCGTGACCCATGGGGGCCGGTTTCTCCACAGCGCCCTGGCGGCCTTTCCGCCCCAGGAGGTCATGGCCTTTTTTGAGGGCCTGGGGGTTCCCCTGAAAACCGAGCGGGGCCGCCGGGTGTTTCCCCAGTCGGACAGCGCCCACCAGGTGGCCGACGCCCTGGAAGGCTTTGCCCGGGACCAGGGCGTGCGCATAGAGAGGGGGACTGTCACCGGCCTGCTGATAGAAAACGGCCGGGCCGCCGGGGTGCTGGCCGGGGAAAAAGCCTGGCGGAGCAGGGCCGTGCTGCTGGCCTGCGGCGGCGCCTCCTATCCCGGCACGGGCTCCGATGGCTCTGGCTACCGCCTGGCCCGGGCCGCGGGCCACAGCATTGTCCCCCCGGCGCCGTCTTTGGTGCCCCTGGTAGAGGAGGGCGGCACCTGCCAGCGGCTGATGGGCCTTTCCCTGCGGAACATCGGACTGCGGGTCACAGGGGCGGGCCGGAAAAAGCCTGTGTACGAGGACTTTGGCGAGCTGCTGTTCACCCATTTCGGCCTGTCCGGCCCCACCATTCTCAGTGCCTCCGCCCATATGCGGGAGCAGCTTTCCGGCGGCTATACGGTCCACATTGACCTGAAGCCCGCCCTGGACCAGGGCCAGCTGGACGTCCGGCTTTTGCGGGACCTGGAGGAAAACCAAAACCGGCTGTTTGCCAACTCCCTGGACCGGCTTCTGCCCCAAAAGCTGATCCCTGTGGTGGTGGAGCGTTCCGGAATCCCGGGGGATACCCGGTGCCATTCCGTGACAAAGGAACAGAGGCGGGCCCTGCTGGCGGTTCTCAAGGATTTTTCTGTAAAAATCCAGGGCTTCCGGCCCTTGGAAGAGGCCATTGTCACCGCTGGAGGCGTAAACCTGAAAGAGGTCAGTCCCAAAACCATGGAGTCCAAGCTGGCGCCGGGCCTGTACTTTGCCGGGGAGCTGCTGGACCTGGACGCGCCCACCGGAGGCTACAATCTGCAGATCGCCTTTGCCACGGGCAGGCTGGCAGGGGAGAGCATGGCTGGCCAGGCAGAGAGGGATGTTTAAGCCGGATATTTGAGAAAGGGGAACCAAACCGATGGAAGAAAAACGCCTTACCCGGACGGATATAAAGGAAATTGTTGGAGAACTGGACTTTTTTGGGGGCCTGGACTGCTGGCTGACCTCTGGGGCAGCCCTGGTGCTCTACGGCGTGAAGGAGACCACCCGGGATGTGGATATTATCTGCACCCGCCAGCTGGCGGACCGTCTGGAGGCCCAGGGCGTGCCCTTCCGCCTGGACGGCCTGGACGGCACCCGTATCTTTGCGGTAAACGAGAATGTGGAGGTGCTGGAGGACTGGGAGACAGAGGCAGTCACAGAGGCAGAGGGCCTGCGGGCCGCCAGCCTTCCCAGCATCCGCCGGCAGAAGGAAGCCCTGGGCCGGGACAAGGACTGGGCGGATATTGCTTTGATCGACGCGTTCATTAACAGGGAGGAGAAAATATGATTCGCCTGGAAACCGCCCGCCTGGTCCTGCGGGACTATGTACCGGAAGACGAGGAAGAATACTATCAGCTGAAAAGCGACCAGGGGGCCATGGGCCGCTATCAATGGGATATCATGCTCCACAGCCGGGAGGAGGCCCGGGAGGAATTGGCCCAGGTGCTGGCGGACGCCCAAAAACCGGACCGGACTTTCTGTTTTCTCCGGGTAGAGGAGAAGGAGAGCGGCCGACAGCTGGGCTCTGTGGGCTACACCGTGACAGAGCGCCTGCCAGTGGGCAAGCTGGTCCATGCCGGTTACTTCTATTTCCCCGCTTTCTGGGGTCAGGGCTATGGCACCGAGGCCATGGAAGAGGTCATCCGGTTTGCCTTTGAAGAAGATGGGGTGTACCGGGTTTCCTCCGGATGCCTGGCGGAGAACAAGGGCTCTGAGCGGATCATGCAGAAATGCGGCATGATAAAAGAGGCCGAGCGTCCCGGCTGGACCTGGCACCAGGGCCAAATGAAGACCCGGCTGGAATACCGCCTGCTGCGGGAGGAGTATGAAGAGCAAAAGAGGAGTGAACCCAAGTGAACATAAAGAACAGCCTGGCCATCACCCTGGTGGTCTCCCTGGCTGTGGTGGTCTGTACCTGGCTGGTCCGGTTTGACCTGGCCTTTGAGCTGCCCCAGGAGCACGGGGTGTACAGCTTCCGGTTTTCGTTCCGGAAATAACAGCCAAGGGAAGAAGCAGGAAGCAATATATTATAGAAAAAGAGAGGAAACACTATGTTTGCCATTGCCATCGACGGCCCTGCCGGGGCAGGGAAGTCCAGTGTGGCCAAAGCGGCGGCCAAGGCGCTGGGGTTCACCTATGTGGACACCGGGGCCCTGTACCGCACTATTGCCCTGTATATGCTGGAAAATCACATCTGCTTGGAGGACTCCGCCGCAGTGGTAGCAGCTCTGCCGGACGTGGAGATTGCCCTGGAATACGGTCCAGAGGGCCAGCGCACTCTGTTGGGCGGCCGGGATGTGTCCCAGGCTATCCGTACCCAAGAGGTGTCTATGGCCGCCTCTAAATGGGTGGCCCATGTTCCAGAGGTCCGGCGGTTTTTGGTGGGCCTGCAGCGGGAGCTGGCCCAAAAGGCCCATGTGGTCATGGACGGCCGGGACATCGGCACGGTAATTCTGCCAGAGGCCCAGCTGAAGGTATTTCTCACCGCCTCGCCAGAGGCCCGGGCCCGCCGCCGCACCCTGCAGCTGGAGGAGGCGGGAGAGCCCGCGGACTTTGACCAGGTGCTGCGGGAGGTGGTGCAGCGGGACCAGCAGGACATGGACCAGCTGGCCAAACGGGCCCCGGACGTGGTAGAGCTGGACACAACAGGCCTTGGTTTTTCCCAGGTGGTAGAAACGCTGACAGGGCTTGCAAGAGAGCGGATCATGGAGTATAATAAAGAGAAGAGGTGATGAATTTGGCCCAAAAGACCAGGGCAAAGCCGAAAACTTTGCTTTATGCCATTGGCCAGTTCCTTCTGACCCTGTTCTATTACCCGGTGTTCCGGCTGCGGGTGGTTGGCCGGGAGAATATCCCCAAGACTGGCCCGGTGCTGCTTTGCTGCAACCACATGGCCAAGCGAGACCCCGTGATGCTGGGTGTGGCCTCCCGGCGGCAGGTGTTCTATATGGCCAAGCAGGAGCTGTTTCAAAGCAAGTTCCTGGGCAGGATTTTGCGGGGGCTGGGCGCTTTTCCCGTGCGGCGGGGCAGCGGCGGGGCGGACGCGTTGGCTGACGCGTACAAGCTGCTGGATGAAAACGCTATGGTGGGCGTGTTCATTGAGGGGACCCGCTCAAAGGACGGGCTGCTGCAAAGGCCCAAAACCGGCGCCGCCCTGCTGGCTTACCGCACAAAGGTCCCGGTGGTGCCCGCGTGCATCACCGCGGGGGACGGGGGCCTGCCCAGAAAGTTTAAAAAGCATGTGGTGGTTTTTGGAAAGCCCATCCCGGCGGAAGAACTCCGCATCCCGGACGACTCCAGCCTGCAGCTGAGAAAGGCCAGCCGGGTCATTATGGGGGAGATCGCCGCCCTGCGGGAGCAGACCCTAAAAGAGCTGGGCCTGCCCTCTCAGCAGGAGGCGGCTGCTTCTAAGCCGGAACAGGCGGTGAAAGAACCATGAATATCCAGCTGGCCAAGTCCGCTGGCTTCTGCTTTGGGGCCAAGCGGGCGGTGGATATGGTGTACTCCCTGCTGGCCCAGGGGAAGCGGGCGGTCACTCTGGGCCAGCTCCTCCACAATCCCCAGCTGGTGGCAGAGCTGGAGGGCCGGGGCGTAAAGCCCGTCCAGTCCCCTGGGGAGGCGCCCCCGGGCCATGTGCTGGTGCTGCGCTCCCATGGGGTTACAGCCCAGGTGGAGGAGGAGATTGCCCGGCTGGGACTGGAGACAGCGGACGCCACCTGTCCGTTTGTGAAAAAGATTCACAATTTGGCGGAGCAGGCCGGGCGGGAAGGCCGGGTGTTTATCCTCTTCGGCGACCCAGAACACCCGGAGGTCCAGGGGGCTGTCAGCCACTGCAAAGGCCCCCGGTTTGTGTGCAGGGACCGGAAAGAACTGGAAGAACTGCTGGAAAGCAGGCCGGAATTGCGGTTTGAACCTGTCGCGGCGGCGGCTCAGACCACTTTTCACCGGTTTCAATGGCAAAATTGTTCCGAAAGTCTGAAAAAACTATGTACAAACGCCGCGATTTTTGATACAATATGTAATGCAACAGCGAAACGGCAGAAAGAGGCGCTGGAACTGGCACGCCGGTGCCACCGAATGGTGGTCATCGGGGGCAGGAACAGCTCGAATACGGCCAAGCTCCGCGACATATGCGCAGAGCAGTGTAAAACGTATCTCATTGAAAAGGCGAGCGACCTTCCCAGGGCAGAGGAATTTTTCGCCGCGGAGGAATCTTCCGCGGCAGACGGCCGCCACGCTTTTTCCGCCGGCCTGAGCGTTGGCATAACCGCAGGGGCCTCGACCCCTGCAAGCATAATAAAGGAGGTACTTGATACCATGGCTGAAGTCAACAACACGGAACAGAATTTTGAGGAGATGCTTGAGGAATCGCTCAAGAGCATGAATACAGATGAAAAGGTACATGGCGTAGTCGTGGGCATCTCCCCCACCGAGGTTTACGTAGACGTAGGCAGAAAGCAGGCCGGGTTTATCCCTGTGGCCGAGCTCTCGAACGACCCTTCCGCCAAGCCCGAGGACATTGTGAAAATGGGCGACGAGATGGAGCTGCTCATCATGAAGACCAACGACCAGGAGGGCACGATCATGCTCTCTAAGCGCCGGGTAGACGCTATGCGGGGCTGGGACGACATCCAGGCCGCCCAGGAGAGCGGCGAGATCCTGGAGGGCAAGGTGATCGAGGTGGTCAAGGGCGGCGTCATTGTGCTGAAGGACGCCATGCGGGTGTTTGTGCCCGCCTCTCAGGCCACAGTAAGCCGGGGCGAGGATTTGAACGCCCTGCAGGGCCAGCCGGTCCGCTTCCGCATTATTGAGGTCAACCGCCAGCGCCGCCGGGCCGTGGGCTCCATCCGCAGTGTTCTGCGGGAAGAGCGCAAGGCCGCCCAGGAGAAGTTCTGGGAGCAGGTGGAGGAGGGCCAGGCTTTTACCGGCAAGGTGAAGTCCCTGACCAACTTTGGCGCCTTTGTGGACCTGGGCGGTGTGGACGGCATGATCCACATTTCCGAACTCTCCTGGAACCGGGTAAAGCACCCCAGCGAGGTTGTGAACGTGGGCGACACAGTGGACGTTTATATAAAGGGGCTGGACCGGGAGAACGGCAAGATCTCTCTGGGCTACAAGCGGCCGGAGGACAACCCCTGGGTGAAGCTGGAGAACGAGTATCCCATCGGTACAGTGTGCGAGGCCAAGATTGTGGGCATGACCGCTTTTGGCGCTTTTGCCAGCGTTATCCCCGGCATTGACGGACTGGTGCATATCTCCCAGATTGCGGACCACCGCATTGACAAGCCCCAGGACGTTCTGAAAGTGGGCGACGAGGTGAAGGTGAAGATCACCGATGTGGACCTGGAGCGCCACCGGGTGTCCCTGTCCATCCGCGCTGTGCTGGAGGACGAGCAGGCCGCTGCTGACGCCGAGGCGGAGAACGCCCCTGCGGAGGAGGTCGTGTTCAGCACCGAGGATTCCCAGCCTGCTGAAGAGAGCACGGAGGAGTAATCGATTGGAGTGTACAGACAGGGTAGTTTCCGCTGCCCTGTTTTGCATGTCTGTAGGCCTTTGCCAAAATTTTGGTTCCGGCACGAAAAGTTTTGAGCCCATCCAGACAGAATAAAGGGTAAAGAAAACCAAACCAGAAACACAGGATGGGCCATGGGAGGAAAAGAAACATGAGGCGAGTTAAGAAACCGGTATTTTTTGTTGTGCTGATACTCATTGCCGCCCTGGTGTATACGTCCCTGTTCGGCGTATACGGACAGAACGGCGACTTTAAGGTCACCTATCTGAAGGGGGCTGGAGACATCCGCTGGGGCATTGACATCCGCGGCGGCGTAGAGGCTACCTTCAGCCCGGCCGGCGGCGTGGAGGCCACGGCCGCAGAGCTGGAATCAGCCAAGCAGATCATAGAGACCCGCATGGTCTCTCAGAACATCACGGATTACGAGCTATATACGGACGAGGCCAACAACCGCATCATCGTGCGCTTCCCCTGGAAGTCTGACGAGACGGACTTTGACCCGGAGAAGGCCATCAACGAGCTGTCTGCCACAGCCATGCTCACCTTCCGGGAGGGCGGGGATTACGAGACCATGGATTACGATGAAAACGGCAATCCGGTCTATAAGACGCCCAGCGGCACCACGGCCGATACCATCATCCTGGAGGGCTCTGATGTGGTCAGCGCCCAGGCCGGGGTGCAGCAGAGCCAGGAGACGGGCGCAACCCAGTACGTGGTGTCCCTGGAGTTCAGCGACGCGGGCAAGGAGAAGTTTGCCGAGGCCACAGAGCGGCTGGTAGGCGGCACTATCTCCATCTGGATGGACGATGTGCGGCTGTCCGCCCCCACGGTCAACTCTGTCATCAGCGACGGCAAGTGCATCATTGAGGGCAACTTTACCAGCGAGACCGCCACCACGCTGGCAGCCCAGATTCAGGCCGGCGCTTTGCCCTTTGCCCTGGAGACCTCTAACTTCAACTCCCTGGCTCCCACCTTGGGCGGCCAGGCTTTGGAGGCCATGCTGATGGCTGGCGTCATTGCGTTCATCGTGATTGCGGTGCTGATGATTGTCTGCTTCCGGCTGCCCGGCGTGGTGGCTGTTATCAGCCTGGCAGGCCAGATGGGCATCTGCTTTGCGGCCATCACAGGCTTCTTCCCCAACATGAACTCCTTTACAATGACGCTGCCCGGCATTGCGGGCCTGATCCTGTCCATTGGCATTGGCGTGGACGCCAACGTGATCACCGCCGCCCGTGTACGGGAGGAGCTGAACAACGGCAAGACCCTGGACGGCGCTTTGCAGCGGGGCTTCCAGAGCAGCTTCTGGGCTATTTTTGACGGCAACATCACCACGGCTATTGTGGCGATTATGCTGATGATGGTCTTTGGACCCAGCAATATCCTGTCCATGATCTTCGGCCAGTCTACCACAGGCTCCATATTCTCCTTTGGCTTCACCCTGCTGGTGGGCATCATTGCCAACTTTGTAATGGGCGTGTTTGCCACCCGGCTGATGACCCTGTCCCTGGCGGCCTTTAAGCCCTTCCGGAACCGCTGGCTGTTCGGCGCCCGGAAAGAAGGCGAGGCTGCGGCTCAGGCCAAAACCATTGACTTTGTGGCAAAGCGCAAGACTTTCTACACAATCTCCGGGGTAATCCTTGTAGTGGGCCTCATTGCCAGTGTCATCATGGGCCCCAAGCTGGACATCCAGTTTGCCGGCGGCGCCATGATCCGCTATGCGGTGGACGGCACCGAGGTCTCCGCGGACAATATCCGCGGCACCATCTCCAGCGAGCTGGGCATGGACAGCTCTGTGTCCCTGAACAAGGACATGAGCACAGGTAAGGACCAGGTGACCATCTCCTTTGCGGGCAACAAGAGCCTGACCCCGGACCAGCAGGCCCAAGTGGCGGATACCTTGAGCGCGGCTTTTGACCAGGCCAACTTTACCCTGCTGGAGTCCAACTCTGTGGATGCCACCATGGGCGCCAAGTTCTTCCAGAAATGTATGGTGTGCTTTGTGCTCACGGCCATTTTGCTGCTGGTGTATATTGCCCTGCGCTTTAAGAAGATTGGCGGCCTCTCCGCTGGCATGACGGCCATTGTGGCCCTGCTGCACGATGTGGTCATCGCCTTCTGCGTGTTCGTGGTGTTTGGTATGCCCATCAACGATATTTTCATTGCCGTGGTTCTCACCCTGCTGGGTTACTCCCTGAACAGCACCATCGTTATTTATGACCGGGTGCGTGAGAATAAACGGAAGAACGGCCCCCGGGCGGACTTTACTGGCACTATGAATGAGAGCCTGAACCAAACCCTGGGACGCACGCTGCTCACCTCCTTGACCACCTTCCTGGCCCTGGTGGTGGTACTGACAGTGGCCGGGATGTTCTCCATCAGCACGGTGGTGTCCTTCTCCCTGCCCATGATGGTGGGCGTGGCCGCTGGCTGCTTCTCCTCTCAGTTCATTGCCCCCAACCTGTTTGCCGCATGGCAGCTGCGCCAGGCGGAAAAGAACTGAACCCGCCACTTCTGCCAGGCATAGCACCATAGCCCTTAGAACATGAAAAGACGCGAAAGCTCCAGAATCTTCTGAATCTAAATAGAAATTTGCCGCAGGAACCCCATTCCTGCGGCAAATTGTTTAGGGGGCGTTGTCCTTTGGGACTGGCAGGTCACATTGTAAGGCAGAAACACAAACCGCCGCCACACCTGTCTTTATAGAGTGATCATAGAATCATAGGAAACATGCATAGCAATCGGCACATACCGGATTTAATAGTGACTACGCATATGAGAGGCTTTGAGTGAAAGAGAGAGGAGACACCTATGACAGAGGAAATTCTTCGGCACTATGTAAAAACCAGCGTCTACACCTACGCCGGGCCCTATAAAGAGTTTTTCCGGTCCTTGCCAGAGGACATTCCTGCGATTGGCCGGCTGGTCTGCGGGCAGATCACCCACCCCACGCTGCTGTACACCCCGCCCTCCCCCTATCTGGAGGAGAAATATTTCGGGAAGTTTTCCGCTTACCCCAAACACCGTTTCAAAAACGAGGACGAGCTGTACATGACGGCCGTGGCCATGACCGCCGGAATATTGCGCCTGGACGAACAGGGCTTTACAGAGGGCCGGGACGTGACCCAGCGCATTGCAGTGTCCTGCCGGCAGGCTGCGGTTCTGTTCAGCGCCATTTTAAAGGCAAAGGGCATACCCTGCCGGTGCAGGGCCGGATTTATGGATTTTGGAGACCAAGGGGAAAGCTTTACGGAGCATTGGGTGAATGAGTATTGGAGCCAGCCAGAGGGAAGATGGGTTTTGGTGGATGCGGACGGGTACTATGAATATGAAGAGCGCTTTGGGTACAGCCAGTTCGACCTGCCCCGGCACAAATTTCTGCCTGCCCCAAAGGCATGGCTGGAGTTAAGGCGCGGTATGCTGGACAAGAAACTGGACCTGTTCGGCAGCGGCCTGCTGACGGGGGTTTGCGAGTACCTGTTTATGGATTTCCACGCACTGATGAATAATGAGATATTTTACTCCTACCAGCCCAGGTATCTGCGCGGCGGGGCAGAAGGGCTTGAAGACTCCTTGCTGCAAAAGCTGGACCAGCTGGCGGAATGGATGCTGGAGCCGGATAAAAATTTTGAAAAAATTGCCGAAGCCTGGGACAAAGACGAGGACCTGTTTATTCTGTCAAATAGCACGCAAAATATATATGAAGATCTTTTTAATGGTCCGTAAAACCAGACAGTCCCTGCAGGGAAGAGAGCACGGCCGACCGGGCGCAAATGGCAAATTTTTGGCAGGCATAGTTTCCGGCGGCTGGCGCAAACTAGGACAGAGGGGCAAGGGCCGGCTTGCGCTCTTTACCGCTTGCCTTACCTGCAGCATACAGGCGCCATGGAAAGGAAGCCAAAGCTTCTTTTCCATGGACGGCAGAAACTACAGCTAAAGCGGTTCAAGGGAAATATATTTCCTTTGAACCGGGCGGCAAATCCGCCCAGCGTTTACTGGTATAGGCTGATATGCGCAGGCGGCAGGCCGGGCCTGAGAACGCCCTGAGAAAGAGGGGGAACCTATGAACATCATAGACCGAATCGCCCTAGCGCTGACCGTGATAGGCGGCGTAAACTGGGGCCTGGTGGGTGTGTTCCGCTTTGACCTGGTAGCCTGGATTTGCGGCGGGCAGACAGCGATTGCCTCACGGATCATCTATACGCTGGTTGGCATCTCCGCGCTGTGGTGCCTGGCACTGCTGTTCCGGGACTGGGACGAGGAACGGAATGTGGCCACTACCGCCCACTAGGGTCTGTTTAAAACCGGAGAAAGGCTGGATTTTTGGCCAGGAACAAAGGATTCCAAGAAAAAAACCGGGATTTTGACGCTGAAAGTACGGTTTCTAGCCACAGCTTTTCCGAATTTTAAAACAGGCTCTAGGGACATCAGCGGCAAAACCGCAAAAATAGCGGCCGGGACTATATCAATCCCGACCGTTATTTTTATTTTATCTTTCAGCAGCCTTATGCCAGGCTCCCTGGGGCCAGTCTGGCCCGCAGGGCCTTTATCTGAATACCCTGGGCGCTGAACATAATCTCATGCTCTGTCAGGACATTCTCCGGGTCCTCTGTCTGGTGCAGGTCCTCGGTGTCAAAGAAAATAGCAAAGCCCGCCTCCTGCAAATACCGCCGGGTGCCCAGGTACAGGTCTGTGTTGTCCGTCTTAAACCAGATTTCCCCGCCAGGGGCCAGCAGGGGTTTGTAGCTTAAAAGCTGCCGGGTGTGGGTCAGCCGGCGCTTGTGGTGCCGGGAGGTGGGCCAGGGGTTGCAGAAGTTGATGTAGAGCCTGTCCACCTCTCCAGGGGCGAACAGGTCGGGCAGCCGCTCAATGTTATAGTAGCAGAGCAGCACATTGTCTGGCTGTTCCTCTCCAAAAGCTGCCTGAACGGTCCTCCGCCCTACGCCAAGAATGTCATAGCTGATGTCAATGCCCACAAAGTTCACGTTCCGCTGGCGCTCAGCTATCTCCGCCAGAAACACACATTTGCCGCAGCCCAGGTCCAGGTGCAGGGGCCGTTTTTGGCCAAAGCTTTGCTGCCAGCTCCCCTTTTGCTCCTGGGGCCTGTCTATATACCAGCCGCAGGCCGCCAGCTCTGGCCGGGCCCAGGCTTTTTTTCTCATACGCATGGTGCGCCTCCCTATATTTACGGCGGTCCCTGCCGCATGGATTCTACATAAAAAACAGGGGAGTTTTCCCCGAACCCTTGCGAAGCAAAAGCGAGCGTTGCGGCTTGCCGCAGGCAATGTTGCGCGAAGAGAGAAAATCTCCGGTACACGGCCTTATAGGCTGCATGAACCGTCCAGGTCCGCGCCGCGTACCATTCCCACAAAAGCGGGGAGTTTTCTCTGAACTTTTGCGAAGCAAAAGCGAGCGCCGCGGCTTGCCGCAGGCAATGTTGCGCGAAGAGAGAAAATCTCCGGTACACGGCCT
>CAJUPK010000012.1:18477-27542 GCA_910588415.1 uncultured Oscillospiraceae bacterium
TATGGGTTGCATGAATCGTCCAGGTCCGCGCCGCGTACCCTGTTCATTTTACCAAAAACCCGGGGTAAAATCAAGCGGGAAATTCCTGTCCTACCGGGGGCATGGTCCCCGCTTTCCCCAAAGGTATTTCCAGAGAGCCGCATCTCTCTTGGCTTTCTACAGGGATGGACTGTTCTTCCCAGGGCTTTTCCCAGCTTTCCCCTTGATTCTTTTTTCCCTTTGGTGTAAAATAGTGGTAACAAAAATGACCGTATGAACAGAGAGGACCGTGATTGTTTGAATAGAAAAGCTTTGGCCTTGGAGGGCGGGTCCCTGCGCTGCCTGTTTACCGCGGGGGTGACCGATGTGATGATGGAGCAGGGCCTTGTGTGGGACGGGGTGTTCGGGGTGTCCGCCGGGGCGCTGACAGGCGTCAGCATTGTGTCTGGCCAGCCGGGCCGCACAGCGGAGATCAACCTGAATTACGTCAACGACCCCCGCTATATGGGCTTCCGCAGCCTGATCCTCCACCGGAGCATCTTTAATTTTGATTTTCTTTTCGGCCAGCTCAGCGACAGCCTGGTGCCCCTGGACCGGGAGGCCTTTCTCCGCTCCCCCTGCCAGTACACGGCCGTGGCCACCAGCTGCCGCACGGGCGGGGTGATGTACTATGAAAAATCCGCTGTGCCGGATATCTACCCGGCCATTCGGGCCAGCGCCAGCCTGCCCCTGTTTTCACCTATTGTGGACGTGAACGGCGAGCCCTGCCTGGACGGCGGCCTGTCCGTGTCCATTCCCTACCAAAAGCCCCTGGAGGAGGGATATGGGAAAATTGTGGTGGTGACCACCCGGGAGCACGGCTACCGCAAGGGGCCTGTGTCCCGGCCAGCGGCCCGGGTCTATGCCCGGGTGTACAAGCGATATCCCCGCCTGGTACAGTCCATTTTGAACGTCCCCCGGCACTACAACAGGGAGCTGGATGAGATCGACCGGCTGGAGGCCCAGGGCAGGCTGTTTGTCATCCGCCCGCCAAAGCCTGTAGAGGTGTCCCGCACAGAAAGAGATGTGGCAAAGCTGCAGGCTCTTTACGAACAGGGCCAGGAGGCCTGCCGGAAGGTCCTGCCCCAGCTCAAGGCCTATTTAGTGACTTAGGGAAAAAACTTCTCCCACAGCCGGGCAAACAGCCCGGGGCTCCGGGCAGGGGCCGCGCAGCGCACAAGGACGATGTCGTCCCCAATCATCTCAATGTCCTTCCAGGGGATGACAACATCCTGGTCCCGGCCCATCAGCCCCAGCAGCCGTGCCCGGCCGTAGATCACCAGGGCGGTAATGGCCGCTGTGTGGGTGTCCAGTTCCACATCGCACACAAAGCCCAGGCGGCCCCCGTCTTTTATGCTGATCACCTCTTTGCTCCGCAGTTCTGCCATTCTGCAGCCCATAGCATATCCTCCCCATCGGTATTTTCTGCTTTTCCAATACCTATGCCAGGGGGGGCCGGAATATGCCGCCATATGTATCTCTGGAAAGGAGGAAGTGCCCATGTGGTTTGAACGGTTCATGGAAAGAGCCCCCAGCGGCGCCTATACGCCTCTTGGAGAAATCTGCGAACAGCTAAGAGCCGAATATGGCGCGGAAGACTTAGAGGAAAGCCATATTCCGGGCATAAAGCATATGCACTGGGTGAATGTTGCCAACGCGGCGGAGGAAAAGGGTCTGCCCAAGGAAGGCCTGCACCTCCGGGGGCTTTCCATCCCGGTGACGGAGAGGACGCGCAGCTATACGCAGGGTGATTTTACGCCAGAGCGCAACGGCCTGCTCTATCTGGCCTATGAGGAACAGACAGGCTACTGGAGTTCTAACAGCAACCAACTGTTTCTAGAGGTGCTGCTGGCCAGAGGCGTCACCCGGAAGGATGTCCAGGGCAACACAGAGCATCTGCGGACCTACAGAAAGTGGGGTGCCTATTATTGGGAAACATACGGCGGGACAGACCTCTGGAAGCGGCTCTGCACAGACGAATAGCCAATCCGGCCTGGAAACGGGCCTGATGATATAGTAAATGAACTGGAGAATGGAAAAGTCCCATTCTCCAGTTAGGCGGCTCCGCCGCCTGGTTCAAAAGATTCGTTTGAACTTCATGAACTATATACTTAAAATATACTGAAAACAGAGAAGGAAGGTACCATTATGAACATCTGGCACGACATCTCCCCCAAGCGGATCAAATGCGATGATTTCTACGCGGTAATTGAGATCACCAAGGGCAGCAAGTCCAAGTACGAGATGGACAAGGAGACGGGTCTCTTAAAGCTAGACCGGGTGCTCTACACCTCTACCCACTACCCGGCCAACTATGGCTTCATTCCCCGCACCTATGCCAACGACGGCGACCCCCTGGACGTGCTGGTGCTCTGCTCAGAGAACATCATCCCCATGTCCCTGGTGCGGTGCTATCCCATTGGGGTGATCATTATGGACGATGGCGGGGCCGAGGACGAGAAGATTATTGCCATCCCCTTTGACGACCCCACCTATAACAGCTATAAGAGCATATCCCAGCTGCCCACCCATATTTTTGAGGAAATGCGCCACTTCTTCAAGGTGTATAAGCAGCTGGAGGACGAGAAGTACACAGAGATCAGCGAGGCCCGTGGGCCGGATGACGCCAAAGAGGTGATCACCGCCTGCCTGGACCGCTATCTGAACGACTTCTGCAAGGCCTAAAGCCCAGCCCACAGCCAAGCGGGACCTCCCCCATGGGGGAAGTCCCGCTTATGGACGCCTATATTACGCCCGTATCTCCGCCTTGATCTTCCCCAGCGCGCCTTTTTCCAGCCGGGAAACCTGGGCCTGAGAGATACCCACCTGCCCGGCCACCTCCATCTGGGTCTTCCCGTCCAAAAAGCGCAGGGAGAGAATCCGTTTTTCCCGGTCGCTGAGATTGTGGATAGCCTGTTTGATGGCCAGCTCCTCCAGCCAGTCCCGGTCGTCCCCGTCGCCTATCTGGTCCATGATATATACCGGGTCGCCCCCGTCTGAGAAGGTGGGCTCATACAGAGACACAGGCTCCACAATAGCCTCCAGGGCAATCACCACGTCCTCCCGGCGCAGTTCCAGGTCCTGGGCAATCTCCTCCACAGTGGGTTCCCGGCCGTTTTTGGCGGTCAGGCGCTCTTTGCACTGGATGGCCTTGTAGGCTGTGTCCCGCATAGAGCGGCTCACCCGCACCGAGTTGTTGTCCCGCAGAAAGCGCCGCACCTCGCCGATGATCATGGGCACCCCATAGGTGGAGAACTGCACGCCCTGGCTCACATCAAAGTGGTCGATGGCCTTCATCAGCCCAATGCAGCCCACCTGGAACAGGTCGTCCGGGTTCTCTCCCCGGTTGCCAAAGCGCTGGATTACGCTGAGCACCAGCCGCAGGTTTCCGGCAATCAGCTTTTCCCGGGCCTCTTTGTCCCCGTCATGGCTGCGGATAAGCAGCTCCCGCATTTCGTCACTTTTCAGCACCTTCAGCTTGGCGGTGTTTACCCCGCATATTTCCACTTTGCCCTGCATAGAATGACCTCCCTTGGGGTTATAGAAAAAGCGCAGGATTTTCCGCCTTCTATCCCCGTATATTTGCGCGGTTGTTGGGACCACGCAGTCGCAAATGTGCAGATGTGCAAATGAGTACATGTATACATGTGTACATCAGAATCTGTGTGCATGTGGAGGGATTTGCCCCATCCGAAAGGTATTCTTTGCCGGTTGCAGGCGGTTTAAACCAGCAGCTTTTTGGAGGAAGACCAGGGAAAGCCTGCCATATACGGGGATTTCCTACAAGGGGAGGAGATGAAATTTTTTCAGGGCCCATTCCGGAAGCGGGGAGAGGGCAGGGCATGGAATGGCTTTCCGCTCTCTTCCAGTCCTAGAGTCTGTTTTAAAACTCCGGAAAGCGGTCTGTTTTGACCAGAAACAGTGCTTTCAGTGTCAAAATCCCGGTTTTGTCCTGGAAATCCCTGGTTCCTGGCCAAAGGTCCGGCATTTCTCCGGTTTTCAAACAAACTCTACATATTTTTATATAAAACCATGCAAGGAGGAACCACAATGAAAGTCTTGATGATCAATGGAAGCCCCCATGCCAAAGGCAATACATATGCCGCCCTGCACGAGATGGAGGAGATATTCCAGCAGGCAGGGGTGGAGACCGAGCTGCTGCACATTGGCCAGCTGGCCCTGCGGGGCTGCATAGGCTGCCGCAAATGCGCAGAGCTGGGCAAATGCGTGTTTGAGGACGCGGTAAACCAGGCCGCCCCCTCGTTCCAGGCCTGCGACGGCCTGGTGGTGGGCACCCCGGTGTACTATGCCTCTGCCAACGCCACGCTGGTGGCTTTTCTCACCCGGCTGTTTTACAGCACCCCCTTTGATAAACGCATGAAGGTAGGCGCGGCTGTGGCGGCGGCCCGGCGGGGCGGGCTTACCGCCACCTATGACGAGCTCAACAAGTTCTTCGGCATTGCGGGAATGCCCATTGCCAGTGGCCAGTATTGGAACGGCATCCATGGCGCTCAGCCCGGCGAGGCTCAGCAGGACGCGGAGGGCCTACAGATGATGCGCACCCTGGCCCGCAATATGCTGTTTTTAATGCGGAGCATCCAGCTGGGTAAAGAAGCTTTTGGCCTGCCCGAGAAAGAGGCGCCCCAGCGGACCAACTTTGTGCGGTAAAGGCCGTGTTTCCGCAAGGGCCCCCAGGCATGTTTAGGGAGGGCAGAGCCATCCCCAGGAGATTGCGGCCCTATTCCGCACGGAACATTCTGGAAGTACGCCGGCTTCTGCCTTAAACCGGACAAAATCTATATTTAAAGTCCATATACGCAGCGCATGTCCACATGCTAGGGCAGGGCGGACTCCAGCGCGGGAAACCGCCGGGGCCCGTTCTGCCCTGCCTGTATGGGGAAATGGGGAACTGCCGGAGAAAACACTTGCGAACCCAGGATATTTCGATTATAATGGGAATAGAGACCAGAAGAAAAACCAGCTGGTTTGCGGGTAAAGCCCAGGGTTCAAATGAATAGATGGCAAAGGCAGCACCGCGCACAAGCGTTTAGGGACGGGGCCTTCCGGCTGCCATAAAAGCCCCGGCAAACCGGGCAGACCCATGTAGCCAGCGCCCTTCTTTTGTCTACCTTATGTTTGAAGACACGCTCTAGGAATCCCATAAGGAAAAAAACGGAAATAGAAAGGAGCATGGTTATGTCAGACTGCATTTTCTGCAAAATAGCGGCCGGGGAGATATCCTCCACCAAGGTGTACGAGGACGAGACCGTCCTTGCCTTCCGGGATCTGGACCCCCAGGCCCCCACCCATGTGCTCATCATCCCCAAGGAGCATATTGCCAGCGCCGCTGCCATCACCCAGGAAAACAGCGGGGTAGTGGCCCATATCTTTGAAGTGGCTGCTAAGCTGGCGAGAGAGCTGGGCCTGGAGAACGGCTTCCGGGTGGTGAACAACTGCGGCCCGGACGGGATGCAGAGCGTCCAACACCTGCACTTCCACCTGCTGGGCGGGAAGCAAATGGGCTGGCCCCCCTTCCCGCCCCAGGCATGACCAGCAAAAGCCCCCGGCTTTGCCAGAGAAGGGCATGGGTTTTGGCGGCGCTGATTTTTCTGCTGGCCCTTTCCGCCTGCGGGGAGAAGGAGCCCGCTGCCATTATGGAGGGGATTCTGGTCTACCAGCACGGGTCCACCTACTATTTGTACACAGAGGGCGACCAGATTTACACCCTTCCCGGGCAGTCCCCGGTATCCGGCGGCAAGCTGGCGGTAGGGCAGAGGGTCAAGGTAAATTACGACGGAACCGTGATGGAGATCGCGCCCCCCAGCCTGGGAGAGATTCACGCCATTGACATTCTCGGCAAGGCGGAAGAGGAAGAATTCCAAGCCGCGCTGGACTATTTCAACACAGAAGTGAAGCCCTGGCATATAGACGGCGTAATCGAATAGAAAGGAAACGGGCCAGCAGGAACGCGGAAAGCGCGAAAGGACAAAAAAGGAGAAATCAGTATGAGCGTATATAAAATCAACATTGCGGGCTGTGAGCGGGAGCTGCCCATCTGCCCCATCAACGAGCACATGGACATTGCGGGTTTTGTCATGTTTGGGGATGTGGAGGTGACGGAGAAGGCCGCTGCCGCCCTTTTGGCGAAGTGCCCGGAGCACGACGTGATCGTCACTGCCGAGAGCAAGGGCATCCCCCTGGCCTATGAGATGGCCCGCATTGGCTGCCGCAGCTACGTGGTGGCCCGCAAGGGGATCAAGGCCTATATGGAGGACCCCATCCATGTAGAGGTAAAGTCCATCACCACCAACCATGTGCAGAAGCTGTACCTCTCTAAAGCGGACTGCGAGACCTTGAAGAACAAGCGCATTTTGATTGTGGACGATGTGATCTCCACCGGCGAGTCCTTGGCTGCTATGGAGGAGCTTCTTCACAGCATAGGCGGCCAGGTGGTGGGCAAGGCCTGCGTGCTGGCAGAAGGCGACGCCATGGAGCGCAAGGACATCCTCTTCCTGGAGCCCCTGCCCCTGTTCTTCAAGTAAATGCCCAAACGCCCCCTTGTGCTGCTGGGCGGTTCAGCCTTTGCCGCTGTTATGGCGGCTGCCCGCCTGGGTCCGGCTGCCGCCCGGCAGCGCTCTGTCCTTTTGGGCGCCTTCGCCTTTCTAGCCGGGCTGTGGGTCCTGGTCCGGGGGATAGTGGAAAAACATCGGAAGGCCCCTTTTTCCCTGCCCCCTCTGGTGGAGCGGCTGGTCCGCTGGGTCCCGGCCGGGGCTGGCGTGTGCGCCGCTGCTGCTTTGGTGCTGGGACTGTTCTGCTGGCAGTGGGAGACCCAGGCCGCTCCTGTGCAGTTTTTGGACGGCAGGGAGGCGCTGGTGCGGATGCAGCTTCTGGATTACCCCCAGGAGCGCTACCACCGCTTCTACTACCAGGCGGAGGCGGCGTCCATAGACGGCCAGCCAGTCCAGCCCTTTACCATCCGACTGTCCTGCGCGGAACCCATCTATGGCAGTCCCTATGACTGGGCAGAGGCCCAGGTGGTTTTCTATTGCTTTCCGGCAGGGGGACAGTTTTCCCGCCAAAATGCCCAGCTGGCAGACGGCAATGTGCTGGGGGCCTACTTGGCGGACTATGACGTGGCTTGTGTGCCCAGCGCCCACACCCCGCTGGGGGCGCTTCTGGCAGAGCTGCGCCAGAACCTGGGCCGGGGCATCTCCCGGTACCTGCCCAAAAACGAGGCCGGATTGGTCCGGTCTGTGCTTTTGGGCCAGCGCTCCCAGCTTTCCGGCAGGGTGTATACAGATTTTACGCAGACAGGCTGTTCCCATGTGCTGTCCGTCTCCGGCCTGCACATGACGGCCCTGGCGGGATTTTTGTTCCTGTTCATCCGCCGGCTGCCTCTGGGGCCCTGGGGCAGAAGCCTCTGCTGTGCTCTGCCCCTGTTCCTGTACCTGTTTCTAACAGGCTGCTCTCCCTCGGCCGCCAGAAGCTTTACCATGTTTTTCTTCTACCTGCTGGCCCAGGCCCTGGGCAGGCGGCAGGACAGTCTCAGCTCTCTGGGGGCAGCGGTGCTGGTCCTCTGCCTGCTCCGGCCCTTTTCCGGGGGTGACCTGGGCTTCTGCCTGTCCGTGCTCTCCACAGCGGGGATCATCCTTCTGTACAGACCCCTGCGCAATGCCCTGGTCCGGCCCTGGCGGCGCAGGCCCAGGCTTCGCCGGGCCCTGGCCCCGATAGTCTCCTCTCTGGCGGTCACCGGGTCGGTGGTGGCCTTCACTCTCCCCCTGCAGGCGGAAAACTTTGGCGGCATATCCCTGCTCACGCCCCTGGCCAATCTGCTCTTGGTGCCGCTGACCACCTTGCTGCTGTACGGGGCCATTCCCCTGGCCGCCTTGGCTATGTTCCCGGGCCTGGCTCCCCTGACCCGGGCCGCGGCTTTCTTCGTGGGCTGGCTGGCCAGACTGGAGATAGGCGTTGCGGAAAGGCTTGCCTCCCTGCCTGGCAGCTACTTCAGCTTTGGCCATGGAATCTGGCCAGGTCTGCTGGGCGCGGTGCTGGTGATCTGCTTTTGGACAGGCCTGCGGAACCGCCGGACCAAGGGCAGAAAGCCCGCTTCCGGCAGGTCAAGGGGTAGTTCCTGGGGGACGGCGGCCCTGCTTGCGGCGCTGCTGGCTGGCGGGGCCTGTTATGAGTTCTTCTCGTGGCAGGGGGTGATCAGTCTGGCTGTCTGCGGGGACGGGGATTCCGCCTGCGTCCTGGTGATGAAGGACGGCCATGGCGCCGCCTTGTCGCTGGGAGGCTTTAACAGCGGCATGGCAGAGCGCCTGCTGACAGAGCGGAATATCCCTGGTCTGGACAGCGTGTTCCTGCCGGTGCGGGACTCCAACGCCCGGGCCATGGCCCAGGACCTGCTCAGCTCCCGTCGGGCAGAGCGGCTTCTACTGCCAGAAGAGGCTTATAGGGGCAAGGACCTGGAGAAGCTGGACGTGCCCATCCAGCGGATTGCTCCGGGCCAGGCTTGGCAGGCGGTGCCCGGGGCGATCGCCCGGCTCTCAGAGGATGGGGGACAGGTGCTTTTGCAGGTGTATGGCAAGACCCTGCTGGTAGAGGCGGCTAAGGCCCCGGCAGGCTGGGCGGACATTCTGGTAACAGGCCGGAAGGACTCCGCCGTTCAGGCAGGGCTTACTGTGCTGGCCCATTCTGGGCAGGAGCCGGAGAGCGTGCTTCTGGGAGAAGCTGCCTCGGGCCAGTATCTTTTGGCGGACGGCCAGACCGTTGTGTGGATTCACCTGTGGCGCGATGGCAGCATGAAGCTGGAACGGGAGTGCTTTTGAGCCGCCTGGTGCCCGCCAGCCTCCATAAATAGTAGATGCAGGGAAAAATCCGTAAATTTACCTATAAAACAGAACTCCTTGGCAGTGTGCCAGGGAGTTCTGTTTTGCGGTTGCTATGGGTTTTGAGAGTTGGCGGTTAAGAGCGGAAGGAAAAGTTTTGTCCGCTTTTTCAAGAAGTGGAAGAGTTATGCGTTGCATAACTCTAGGCTTGGGGCAAAG
>CAJUPK010000013.1 GCA_910588415.1 uncultured Oscillospiraceae bacterium
GAGTTTCGTCTGCATTTTCCGAAGGAAAACGAGCGCGGCGACTTGCCGAAGGCAACGTCAGCTTGACCCTTTTCTTGGCTACCGCCTAGCCAACATAGAACCGTCCCTTATACCACCCAACTACCCTAAACCCGCCTGGGCAGGAGTTTTCCTCGTACTTTTGCGCAGCAAAAGCGAGCGCTTCGCGCGATGGAGGGAAACTCCGTGACTTGCGCCCTTCAGGGCGCAATGTCAAGGGCATTTTGCTCCACCTCCTGCAGAACTCCCTCTTCCAGCCGGTACACCCGGTCCATGCCCTCCAGGTGCTGGTAGTGGTGGGTGATCATGATGACGGTTTTTCCCTCCATGTGGTTCACAATCATGTCGTGGAGGTAGGCGTCTGACTCCACGTCAAATCCAGAGGTGGCCTCGTCCAGAATCACCACAGGGGCGTCTTTCAGCAGGGCCCTGGCCACAGCCAGCTTTTGCTTTTCCCCGCCGGAAAGCCGGGTGCCGTTGCGGCCAATCGGGGTTTCCGCCCCCTGGGGCATACGCTGTATGTACCCGGCCACGCCGCTGGCCTGCATGGCCCCGTCCAGCGCCTCTTGGGAAGCGCCGCCAGCCAGGTCAATGTTGTCCGCAATGCCCCCTAGAAACAGATAGGGCTCTTGGCTGACAACCGAGAACAGGGAGCGGTATTCTGCCAGGGAATACTGGGAAACAGGCGCATGGTCCGCGGTGATCTCCCCCTGAATGGGCGTGTAAAACCGAAGCAGCAGGTTGAGTATCGTGGACTTTCCGCTGCCGTTCTGGCCAATAATGGCGATTTTTTCCCCTGGCTCCACATGAAAGCTGACGTCCCGCAGGATGGGCCTGTCCTCCTGGTAGTAAAACCCCACCCCTTTAAATTCCAGCCGGGGGCTGGGGGCTGTCCTTTCTCCCTGCCGGCCCTCGGGTTCTGTGTCCATGTCCAGGAACTGGAAAAGCCGTTTGGCGGAGGGGGTGATCCGGGCGAAATACATTTTCAGGTTGAGCAGCGCGGACACAGGCCCAGTGACATACCAGGAATAGGAGCTGAAGGCAAACACAGACCCAACGGTCAGGCTGCCCTGGCAGACCAGAAGGCCGCCCACCAGGTACAGCAGGAGGCTGACTCCCCACTCCAGCATCATCTCCCCAAAGCTGTTCCAGGCGTCGATCATAGAGTTGTCCTTCTGCAGGCGGAGAAGCTCCTGCTGCTTGGCCTGAAAGGCCTTCTCCCGGCTTTCAAACAAATCCCACAGCTTAATCTCGTCCACACCCTCCAGATTGTCCCCAAACCAGCGGGAGAAGTCCCGGCTGCTCTCCAGCATCTGTTCCATAGCTTTTTCCCGCCGCTTGGCAAAGCGCCGGACCAGCAGAACCTTCAGGGGCACCATGGCCAGGACGATCAGCGTCAACTTCCAGCTGATGATCAGCAGCCCGGCCAGTCCGCTGGCAATGCGGAAAATATAGCTGACGCTCATCACGGTGTAGCGGTCTGTGATGGAGGACACCTGGGATACGTCTGTCTGCAGGTAGCTGAGTATCTCCGCGTTGTTTTTGTCCTCAAAATAGGTCTTTTTAAGGTGGAGCAGCTTGTGGAACACCTGGCGGAAGATGGTGTAGTAGGAGCGGTTGTGTACATCGATGAACAGGCGGCTTTGCAGCAGCTCAATGCCCTGGTTCAGGACAATCAGCACAGCCAGCCCAGCCACGGCCCGGACCAGGGCGGAAAGGTTTTTCCCCAGCATACCGTCGTCCGTAATCTGCTGGATGACCAGGGGCTGCAAAAAGCCGATGGCGGTTGAGACGGCCAGCAAAAGGCCAGCCCCGAGAAACTCCTTTTTGAAGGGCTTTAAGTAGGACAGAACCCGGAGCAGAACAGAGTCTGCGTTCTTTTTTATCCTTTTCATCCTCGTTCTCCTCTAACCTCTAAAAATGGGGTGGGGATTTGCGTCCCTTGGGGCCATGGCCGGCAGAGGCCGGGGTCCACTATAAAGAATCGTACAGAAGATATTTATTATACTATAGGAAGCCAAGGCCTGTCAACCAGGCCATGGGGCAGAGAACAGGCCTGGGGGGTTCCCGGGCCTGTTCTCCTATGCGGAGGATGGGGACAGGCTCTCGGTGTGGACCGGGTAGTCCTAGGACTTTCTATAAAAAGGGATGCTTAAAAAAACTAGAAAAAGCCGGTCCACACCGGTCCGTGTGGGTGGGGAATTTTCCGCTTTGCTTCCAAAATCCGGCGTTTGCTCTATTTTCAAACAAGCCCTAGAGGAAAGGCTTGCAAAATGACGGGATTTCTACTATACTTAGTGTAAAAGAAAGAGGCTTGGACTTTCTTCCGGAGAGAGAGGACAAGCTTTACACTCACAGCGAAAGGCGGTATCAATATGGATCGGAAGACCTTTGACCGGGAGGCTTACGCGGCCAAAGCCAGGGAGATGGTGGCAGAGGGCGCGGTTCTGCTGCGCAACGAGAACCAGGTGCTTCCCTTTAGGGAGGGGACCCGGCTGGCGGTGTTTGGCCGCAGCCAGTTCAACTACTACAAGTCTGGCACAGGCTCTGGAGGACTGGTGAACACAGGCCATGTGCCCAGCATTACCGAGGCCCTGGAGAACTCTGGCCGGGTGGCCGTGGACCAGGAGCTGAAGGCTGTGTACGAGGCCTGGCTTCAGGACCATCCCTTTGACGTGGGGCAGGGCTGGGCGGCTGAGCCCTGGTACCAGGAGGAAATGCCCCTGGACCCGGCCCTGGTGGAAAAGCTGAGCAGCGCCAATGACGCGGCCCTGGTGATTCTGGGCCGCACCGCTGGCGAGGACAAGGACAACTCTGCCGCGGAGGGCAGCTACCTGCTGGCCGGGGCGGAGCGCCAGGTGCTGGAGACAGTCTGCCAACACTTCAGCCAGGTGGCCGTGGTGCTGAACACAGGCAATATTATTGACATGAAGTGGGTGGAGGAGTACAAGCCCGACGCTGTGCTATATGTGTGGCAGGGGGGCCAGGAGGGCGGCCTGGGCGCAGGGGACGTGCTGACAGGACAGGCCGCCCCTTCGGGCAGGCTGTCTGACACCATTGCCCGGGACATCACGGACTATCCCGCTGCGGAGAACCATGGCAGCGAGAGCCGCAACATCTACGCGGAGGACATCTATGTGGGCTACCGCTACTTTGAGACCTTTGCCCCGGACAAGGTGCTGTATCCCTTTGGCTTCGGCCTCTCCTACACCCAGTTTGAAGTAAAGCCCCGGCCTGTACAGTTTGACAAGCTGTTCAGCCTTTCCGCTCAGGTCACCAACACAGGAAACGCCCCTGGCAAAGAGGTGGTGCAGGTCTACTGCGCGCCGCCCCAGGGAAAGCTGGGCAAGCCCGCCCGGGTTCTCTGCGCTTTTGCCAAGACCCGGGCGCTGGCCCCCGGGGAATCCCAGACCCTGGACTTCACCTTCTCCGCGGACCTGCTGGCCTCTTATGACGACAGCGGCGCCACAGGGCACAAGTCCGCCTGGGTGCTGGAGGCTGGCAAGTATAACTTCTTTACAGGCACGGACGTGCGCAGCGCTCAGCCTGTGGGCAGCGTAACCCTGGAAGAGCAGGTGCTGGAGCAGCTGGAGGAGGCCTGCGCCCCTGTCACGGCCTTTGACCGCCTGCGCCCCGGGGAAATGACAGAGGGTGTGTTCGCCAAGGCTTACGAGCCCGTCCCCCTGCGCACCATTGCCCCCATGGACCGCCGGGCAGCCTGCATGGCCCCGGAGTATCCCCAGACCGGGGACAAGGGCTGGAAGCTATGGGATGTGGCGGACGGCAAGGTGAGCCTGGAGGACTTTGTAGCCCAGCTGTCTGACGAGGACCTGGTGTGCCTGGTCCGGGGGGAGGGCATGTGTTCTCCCAAGGTGACCCCTGGCACGGCAGGGGCCTTTGGAGGCGTGACCCAGCGGCTGCTGGACTTTGGCATCCCCACTGGCTGCTGCGCGGACGGGCCCAGTGGCATCCGCATGGACTGCGGCACCAGGGCCTTCGCCATGCCCAACGGTACCTGTCAAGCCTGCAGCTTTAACACCCAGCTGGTGGGAGAGCTGTACGAATACGCGGGCCTGGAGCTGCGGAAGAACAAGGTGGACACCTTGCTGGGCCCTGGCATCAACATCCACCGCCACCCGCTGAACGGCCGGAACTTTGAGTATTTCTCCGAGGACCCGCTGCTGACGGGACGCATGGCCGCAGCCCAGCTGAACGCCATGCACAAGTACGGGGTCACGGGCACCATCAAGCATTTTGCCTGCAACAGCCAGGAGTTCCACCGCCACGACGTGGAGGCTGTGGTCTCCGAGCGGGCCCTGCGGGAGCTGTACCTGCGCTGCTTTGAGGTGGCTGTGAAGGCTGGCAGGGCCCGGTCCATTATGACCAGCTACAACCCCATCAACGGCCTGTGGTCCGCCAGCAGCTACGACCTGCTGACCACCATCCTGCGGGGCCAGTGGGGCTATCAGGGCCAGGTGATGACAGACTGGTGGGCCAAGGGCAACCACGAGGGCCAGCCCGGCGAACGCACCAACACCGCCGCCATGGTCCGGGCCCAGAACGACCTGTATATGGTCAATGCCTGCGCGGAGGAGAACTCCGGCCATGACAACTCCGCGGAAGGATTGGCTGCTGGGACGGTGAGCCGGGGGGACTTCCAGCGCTGTGCGGCCAACATCTGCCGGTTCCTGCTGGAAGCGCCTGCGCTGCTGCGGCTGCGGGGCACAGAAACCCAGCTGGACAAGGAGCTGGAAGAGGCGCCGTCCCTGGACGAGGGCGAGGCTCTGGAGATGCACTATGCCCCTGTGGAAGAGGACGGCATAGCCCGGCTGGACACGGCAATCATTTCCCTGGAAAAGGGACACAGCACCCAGTTTGCGGTGAGCTCGAAAAAGCAGGGGCTGTATGTACTGAAGATGGTACTGCGCAGCACAGACAGCAACGATGTGTCCCAGCTGCCCCTGTCGGTGTTCCAGGACCGGAACCTGCTGGGAACCATCACCCTGACAGGGGCCCAGCGGGACTGGGAGACCGTGGAGCTGAACGTACCAGCCTTCTCCGGAAACTTTTACCTGCGGTTCTACGCGGCCCAGACAGGGCTGGAGCTGCAGAGCTGCACCCTGGAGTACAAGATGAGCCTGGAGGAACTGATGCGGGCCCACGCCCAGCAATAAGTGGGGCAGGGAGCAGGCATGGAAGTGAGACTGCAAGAGAAGACGCCGGATGGTCCGGCGTTTTTCTCTGCCCGTCAGTGGTGGGAACAGTTTGCAGGATAGGGAAAATCATCCTTCATCGCCGGGAAATTGCACAAAATTGTGGAGGCGGGATTGTATTTTGCGGTTTTATCTCTCAAAATGGGGGTTTTCAGCTGAAAAGACTTGACACTTGGTGGGTATAAGCGTATAATTAAATACAACATTTAGTGCATATTCTCCGAAAGAAAAATGCAAACTTTGGCGGCTCTTCTAAAGGGGCTGGTAAAAATGCAGGATGCGCGGATGATAAATGCGATAACTTTATATAGGTACTTTTCAAGGTGCTTTTTATTGGGAAGTTTGGACTTCCGGCAGGCGTTTTGAAAGGGGAAAGGCACAGCCAGAACCCTGGGGAAACGCCGGATGGACAAAGAAACCATCGGCAGTCCTAATGAGAATCTCCACCGAAAGACCGTTCAGAAAACCCAGGGCTGCGGGGCAAAAAGCCACGACATCTCAGGGACTACATCTTGACCCGAAAGACCGCTCCTATATCTCAAAGAGGGGCGCGGGGTAAAAAGCTGCGACACCCCAGGGGCTGTATCCCGACCCGGAAAGCCACTCCTTAATCCCAGCGGCGCGGGATAAAAAGGGTACGATGCCCTAGGGGCTGTATCCCGACCCGAAAAGCCGCGCCTTAATCCCAGCGGCGCGAGATAAAAAACGGCGCGGGGGAAAAAAGGTTGTTAGCGGAGGCGATGGGCCTGCCGCATCAACATATACTTTATGTAGAAAGGACGAATTACCAATGAACAAGACAGTGAAGCGTTTGCTGGCCATGATGCTGGCTGGCGCCCTGCTGGTCTCTGCTCTGGCCGCCTGCGGCGACAGCGGGAACTCCAGTTCCACCGCCGACAGCAGCAGCCAGGTCAGCAGCGAGGCGAGCGAGTCCTCTGAGACTGAGGACAACGCCAGCTCTGATGTGGAGAGCAGCGAAGCGGGCGAGGACGAGACGCCCAGCGACACCACCTGGACCGTTCCCTCTATTGACAGCGAGGATTATGACGAGATTTCTGAGTATTACTACAACCTGAATCTGGGCGAGTTCTATGAGCTGTACAAGGAGGCCACCCAGGAAGTAGACGATATCAACAAGCGCTATGCTCTGGAGGCTTTGGGCGAGGCCAAGCTGTTGACCAGCGGCGTTATGCAGCCCACCACCGCCAGCGGCGGCCAGTATGCCTTTGGCCGCATTGCTCCCGGCTCCACCACCACCAACGGCTGGGGCTCTGACGACGAGCGCTATCAGTATGCCATCGTCACCGAGGAGATTCTGAAGACCGAGGACCGGGACGAGCTGAAGAAGCTGCTCAACGAGAACCGCGGCACCGGCGAGTACCGGAAGAAGGCCCAGGAGTACCTGACCAGCAAGGGCTACACCCTGAAGGACAGCTACAACATCATCTTCACCGGCATGCCCACCACTTGGGACATGATGAACACCAGCCGCGCCGCTGACACCGTTCCGGTGCTGGGCACCATGGACAGCCTGCTGTACTATGACGGCGAGAACCGGGAGATTCCCGCGCTGGCCGAGAGCTACGAGGTATCTGACGACGGCCTGACCTACACCTTCAAGATCCGTCAGGGTGTAAAGTGGGTGGACTCTCAGGGCCGCGAAGTGGCTGATGTGATTGCGGATGACTGGGTTGCCGGCCTGCAGCATGTGTGTGACTCCGGCTCTGGCCTGGGCGAGCTGTTCATCGGCGTTCTGGAGAACATTGAGCCCTATCTGCTGGGCGATGACATGGATTTCTCCAAGGTTGGCATTGAAGCTGTGGACGACCACACCCTGGTCTATCACCTGGAGAAGCCCATCCCCTACTTCACCTCCATGCTCCACTATGGCATTTCCCTGCCTCTGAGCCGCTCCTACTTCACCTCTCAGGGCGGTAAGTTCGGCGAGGACTATGACACCGAGGCTGAAACCTATCTGTATGGCTCTGACCCGGACCACATTGCTTACTGCGGTCCCTTCCTGATCACCAGCGCGGTGGAGAACAACTCCATCACCTACAAGGCCAACCCCACTTACTGGGACGCCGCCAATGTAACCATCAAGTCCATGAGCCGCCTGTACAACGATGGCAGCGATGTGACCAAGTCCTATAACGACCTGCTGGCCGGCACCATTGACCAGACTGGCATCAACTCCTCCACTTTGGAGCTGGCCAAGGCTGACAAGGCCGCCGACAAGGTAGAGGAGGGCACAGCCGACAAGACCGTGTTTGATGACTTTGCCTATGTAACCGCCACAGGCGCTACTTCCTACTTCAACTTCCTGAACGTGAACCGCGCTCTTTGGAGCAATGCCCGCAACGAGCAGGAGGCTGTCTCTCCCCAGTCTGAGGAGGACGCTGCCCGCACCCATGCGGCCATGAACAACGTACATTTCCGCCGCGCTCTCACCATGTCTGTGGACCGCAAGACCTGGAACGCCCAGAAGGTTGGCGATGAGCTGGCCATGCTGAGCCTGCGCAACAGCTACACTCCCGCCACCTTTGTGTCCCTGACCGCGGACACCACGGTGGAGATCAACGGCGAAGAAGTGACCTTCCCCGCTGGCACCGACTACGGCGAGATCATGCAGGCCCAGATTGACGCGGACGGCGTGAAGATCACCGTTTATAAGAAGGACGCCAACGCTGAAAACGGCGTGGGCACAGGCGATGGCTTTGACGGCTGGTTTAACGAGGCCAATGCCAACGAAGAGCTGGAGATCGCTCTGGCCGAGCTGGAGGCCGCTGGCATCACTGTGGACGAGAGCAATCCCATCCAGATTGACCTGCCCTATGATTCCGGCAGCTCTGTGTACACCAACGCTGGCAACGCCTTCAAGCAGGGTGTTGAGAAAGTGCTGGGCGACAAGGTTGTCATCAACCTGGTTGCCTGCACCAGAGAAGAGTGGTACTATACCGGCTATAACACCGAGCGGGGCTATGAGGCTAACTATGACATGTACGACCTCTCCGGCTGGTCTCCTGACTTTATGGATTCCTGCTCCTATATCGACACCTTCCTGCCCAACTACAACGGCTACATGACCAAGTGCATCGGTCTGTACTAATCCTTAGTAGGCAAAAAGGAAGCCTGTTTATATAAACAGGGCCAAACAATGAAACCTTGTTTCATTGAAACTATACTGTTGAAGAAGCCAGGTCTGCCTGGCCGAGCATAGCGGCGGCTGGGGTTTTCCACCAAAGCTGCCAGCGGAGATGGGGATGGGGCCGTTGTGTCCCATCTCCCATCTCTATATTTTGGTAATTCTCTTTTAGAAAGATAGCGAAGACGATACTATGAAGAAGTGATGATGATACTATGGCAAAATATATAATCAAGCGTCTTGTGTACAGCCTTGTTTCTATTGTTATCGTGGTGGCAATCGTTATGACGCTGATCTACTCTCTGCTGAACCGCTCGCTGATCTTTGCCAATGACACCACCTGGCAGAAGCAGCAGAACAATGCCAAGGTCACCTACTCCTACCGCAAGTGGAAGGAGTACGGCTATCTGGACTACATCTCCTACGCGGACTACCTGACCCACCTGGTGCGGACAGGGGAGATGGACGCAGAGACCCGGGAGGAGGCTGTTACCTTGGGCCGCAAGCCGGAGAAGGACAGCGAAATCACCGCCCAGTATGTGAAGCAGTTTACAGACTACTATGAGAGCCAGGGCTATACGGTGCAGCGGCTGAACGCTGTGGTCAGCGGCAGAAAGCTGGCCAGCGGCGGCGGGCCCGCCCTGTTTGCCAGCAAAGACCGGCCTCTGATCCAGCGGCTGCTTGGCTACTTCTCCAGCATTGTAACCATTGACACCATCCACTCTGTCAATGAAGAGATTGACATTGGCAAGCGTGGGCTGACCTTTACCACCCATGACCCGGTCTATGGGGGAGAGAAGTTCTCCCCGGCCATTATGGGCAACGGCACTACCCACAAGTACCTGCTGTATTTTGATGACCAGTTCCCCTATATCCACCAGAACCTGGTGACCATCACCCTGGGCAAGTCCTACTCTGTCAACATGGGACGGGATGTGCTGGAGACCATGACGGTCTCCCAGGGCTCGTATATAAACTCGCCCACCGTGTTCCCCACAAACCTACGGGAGGAGAGCGCGGACGACCTGCACACCGCCACCTATATGGAGGGCTCTCGGGAGAGCTCCCAGGTGCTGCTGGACCGCTTTACGGATGATTATACCAATGTGGTGACCCGCAAAAGCGGCATGTCTAAAATGGGCTATTCTTTTGTCATTGGCATTTTGGCCACTCTGCTGGCCTATGCGCTGGGCGTCCCCCTGGGCATTTTCATGGCCCGGCACAAGGATGGCCTGGTGGACAAGCTGGGCACCATATATATTGTGTTTATTATCGCCGTGCCCTCTCTGGCCTATATTTTCCTGTTTAAAGCAGTGGGCGGTACCATTGGTTTGCCCACCACCTTTGACATGAACTCGGCCGACAAGCTGATGTATGTGCTGCCCATTGTCTCTTTGGCGCTGCCCTCTATAGCCAACCTGATGAAATGGCTGCGTCGCTATATGATCGACCAGATGAATTCAGACTATGTGAAGTTTGCCCGGTCAGGGGGCCTCTCAGAAAACGAGATTTTCTTCAAGCATATCTTTAAAAACGCGGCAATCCCCATTATTCACGGGATTCCCGGCAGCGTGCTGGGCGCGCTGACAGGCGCTATTATCACAGAGCGCGTGTACGTGGTGCCAGGCACAGGCAATCTGCTGACCCAGGCCATCAATTTCTATGATAACGGCGTTATTGTGGGCGTTACCATGTTCTATGCCGCGCTAACGGTGATATCCACCATTCTGGGCGATGTGCTGATGTCCATGGTAGATCCGCGCATCTCGTTCACGTCTGAGAACCGCTAAAGGGAGGTTAAGTGATGAAACAAGAATTGGCCAATCTCTCCTCGCTGGGGGTTTCAGAGAAGGAGCTGTTTTCCTTTGTGACCCACAGCGACGCAGAGTCTGAAAAAATCATCGCGCCCCGGTATTCCTACTGGCATTCGGTATTCCGGGTATTTTTCAAAAAGCGCATCAATCTGGTGGTGCTGGGCGTGCTGGCCGTGGTGCTGCTGTTTGCCTATGTGTACCCGTCCCTCATCCATTACGACCGCTACGCAAATCTGACAGACGCCACGGCCAAGCACCTGATGCCTGTGGCCGCCATGCAGAAGTTCGGGTACAATCTGCACTGGATTCTGGGTGCGGGCGCTTCCGGCGAACCCACCTTTGATACCATCTGGGTGGGGGCCAAAATATCCATTTCCCTGGCTCTGGTCTGCGCCCTGATCAACATGACCATTGGTATTCTGCTGGGCGCCCTGTGGGGTTTTTCCAAGAAGATGGACGTGGTCATGACCCAGGTGTACAACATCATTGCCAATATTCCCTATGTTCTTCTGATTTCGGTGCTGGTGCTGGTGCTTAGCGCTAGTTTCTGGACCATGGTTTTTGCCCTGACGGTGACGGGCTGGCTGGGCACTGCCTACTACATCCGTACCCAGGTTATCATCATACGGGACCGGGAGTACAACCTGGCCTCCCGCTGCTTGGGCACGCCCATCACCCGGATTGCTCTGAAGAACATTCTTCCCTTCATGACCTCTGTCATCATGACGCTGGCCGCCACGGAGATTCCCTCCTATATCTCCTACGAGGTGTTTTTAAGCTATATTGGCATTGGCCTGTCCGACATGTCCTTGGGCAAGCTGATCTATGAGGCGGAGTCCGCCATGGTGACCAATGGCTGGCAGTTTGAGTTCTGGAGCCCGGTTGTGGTGGCTTCCATTATCACCGTGGTGTTGTACGTGGTCGGCCAGAATATGGGCGACGCGTCTGACCCCCGGACCCATATGTAGGGGGTGCGCGGTATGGAAAACAATAGAGAGAAAGTCCTGCTCTCGGTCAAGGACCTGGAGGTAAAGTTCCGGGTGCGCGGCAGGATTCTGACGGCCATCCGGGGCATTTCCCTGGATATTTACGAGAACGAGTCCATTGCCATTGTGGGTGAGTCCGGCTCCGGCAAATCGGTGTTTACCAAGACCTTTGCCGGTATGCTGGATTCCAATGGCTTCATTGACAAGGGCAGCATCCTTTTCAATGACGATGAGCTGGCGGACACCCATGTAAAGCTGATTGGCACGGCCCGCAATACCATTGCCAATACCCAGAAGAAGCTGGACGAGCTCTCCAAGCTGGAGCCGGGCGCGGAGACTTTCCGGAAGATGAAGGAGCTGGAGAGCGAGCGCAAGCGAAAAATGTCCCTGACCGACGAGGAGCGGCAGGCCCATGAGAAACAGCTGAAGGACCTGCAGTTTAAGCGGGCAGAGAGCTTTAACCTGAAGCAGACCCTGGATTCCCGGACGGAAAAGAGCCGCGTCCAGGAGCTGGCTCGGGAGATCAAGGGCCTGGACAATGAGATCAAACGGGTACAGGCCGCATTTGACAGCAAGGTAAAGGCCAGCGCGGCCGCGGTGAAGAACGACGCCTCCTATCAGGCGGATTATACCAAGCGCATGGAGGCCCTGAAGGCCCAGTATGCCAAGGAGACCGCCGCAGAGGCCAGCCCTGCCGCCAAAAAGCGCAATGAAATTTTGGCCAAGGAAATCTACCTGTCTGTAGGCCGGTATCCCTTCCACAAGCGGGTCCAGCTGATCCGCGGCCTGCTGAAGGAGATCAAGAAGGCCATGGAGCTGGGTGTGGACCCCATGAGTGACGCGGTGTTTGACAAGGTGGTCTTCCGGGTGCGGTATCTGGACGAGACCGCTGACACCCTGCACGGCACCTGCACCCTGAACCTGGCCAATGTGAAGTATGCGGGGGACTGGGGCCAGATACGCGGCCGCCGGATTGCCACGGTGTTCCAGGACCCCATGACCTCCCTGAACCCCATCATCACCATTGGCAGGCAGATCACCTCCATCATCCTGAAGCACCAGAACTGCTCGGAGACAGAGGCCCGCGCCCGTGCCATTGAGCTGATGCACAAGGTGGGCATCCCCAACGCGGAGGCCCGGTTTGACGACTACCCCTTCCAGTATTCCGGCGGTATGCGGCAGCGCATTGTCATTGCCATTGCCCTAAGCTGCCAGCCGAAAATTCTGATCTGCGACGAGCCCACCACAGCCCTGGACGTGACCATCCAGGCACAGATCATCCGGCTGCTGAAGGACCTGCAGAAAGAGTTTAACTATACCATTGTGTTCATCACCCATGACCTGGGCGTGGTGGCCAATGTGGCCGACCGGGTGGCTGTGCTTTACGCGGGCCAGATTGTGGAACTGGGCAAGGTGGAGGAGGTCTTCTATGACCCCCGCCATCCCTACACCTGGGCCCTGCTGTCCAGTCTGCCCCAGCTTGCCCAGCGGAACACCAAGCTCTACTCCATTACGGGCACGCCTCCCTCTTTGTATAACCAGATCACCGGCGACCCCTTTGCGCCCCGGAACCCCTACTGCCTGAAGCTTGACACCCTGATGGAGCCGCCCATGTTCCCGGTGACGGATACCCATTTTGCCAAGACCTGGCTGCTGGACCCCCGTGCGCCGCAAATTGAGAAGCCAGAGATGATCCAGGATATCCACGAGAAGCTCATGCGAGCGTTCAATATATAAGGAGGGCAAGCGTATGCCAACTGCAACTACTGTTGAAAACGGCGCCAAGCTGCGCCACTTGCCCGAACATGGGCCCATTGACCCCAAGACCGGCCGGGAAGTGCTGCTGTCCATCCGCAATGTGGACATCACCTTCGGCAGAGGCGACAGCGCTGTCAAGGCTGTGCAGAACGCGTCTTTTGATATCTATAAGGGGGAGACCTTCTCCCTGGTGGGCGAGTCCGGCTCTGGCAAGACCACCATTGGCCGGGCGGTCATTCGGGTAAACCCCTGCGCCGCGGGAGAGATTTTGTACAAAGGCGTGCCCATCTCCGGGAAAATTCCCCGCTCTTTGGACCGGGAGGTCATCCGGGAGATTCAGATGGTGTTCCAGGACCCGGCCGCCTCTTTGAATGAACGGGCTACCGTGGACTATATTGTGTCTGAGGGCCTGTACAATTTCCACCTGTTTGAGAACGAGGCAGACCGGGTGGAGAAAGTTAAGAATATGATCAGCGAGGTGGGCCTGCTGCCAGAGCATCTGACCCGCTATCCCCACGAGTTTTCCGGCGGCCAGCGCCAGCGCATTGGCCTGGCCCGGGCCATGGTCATGGAGCCAGAGCTGGTGGTGGCGGACGAACCTATCTCCGCCCTGGACGTGTCCATCCGCGCCCAGGTGCTGAACCTGCTGAAAAAGTTCCAGCAGGAGCGGGACGTGACCTATCTGTTTATCGCCCACGACCTGTCCATTGTGCGGTTTATCTCTGACCGGATCGGCGTAATCTATAAGGGGAAGATTGTGGAGGTGGCCGAGGCGGAGGAGCTGTTTAACTTCCCTCTGCACCCCTACACCCGCTCTTTGATTTCCGCCATCCCCATCCCAGACCCGCTGCTGGAGAAAAACAAGGTGCTGTATACCTATGACCCCTCTATTCACGACTACAGCACCGACCAGCCAGAGCTGGTGGACATTGGCCACAACCACTTTGTGTTTGGCAACCAGAAGGAACTGGAGGGCTACAAGGCCATCCGCGAAAAGGGAGAACCCCTGAAGTCCATCACCATCCGGGACCCCCATGACCCAGAGCCGGAGGAGCAGCGCAAGGAGCCCGAGATAGACACAAGCGGTATTTTAAGCGCCCCGGTGCATGACACGGGCAATATATGGTATCTGGTGCTGTCCTTGCTGCTGCCAATTTTGGGCATCATCGGCGCCCTGCTGTTTAAAAAGAACAACTATATCCGGAATTATAAGGCCTGTAAGAAGGGTGCTCTCATCAGCTTCAGCATTATAGGAGCCGTGATTCTCCTGTTCCTTATATTCCTGCTGATCGCCGTTTTGCTGTAATGGCGCGCAGGGCAACGGAAAGGCGGCCGGCAGGCCTAAGGCCGGTAGAGCGGGTGGAGGTGCCGGAAAAACACCTGGGCCGCAGGCTGGCGGCTTTTGCCGTCTGTCTGGCCATTGGCCTGGCCGGGCTGGGCTATGGGGTTTACTCCTGGCTCAGCGCAGACCCGGGCTGGGTGGAGATAGAGGCGGATATTGGCCAGTCCCACTGCGGCGGAGAGTTCACCTTTCTCTATCTGCTGCGGGAGGGCGGCCTGGACGCCAACGCCCGGCTGCGGCAGCTGCGGGGAGCCTATAACCAGGCCTGCGTAGAGGCCTATCAGCTGTTCACCCTCTATGAGAACTTTGAGAATGTACACAATCTGTGCTATATAAACGCCCATCCCAATGAAGAGATTGTGGTGGACGACACGCTTTACCAGGCCTTTGCCCTGGCAGAAGAGCATGGGGACCGGGCGGTATACCTGGGGCCTGTGTACTCTGTGTATTATGACCTGTTTTCTTGCCAGGAGGACAGCGAGACCCAGGCATGGGACCCTTTTGTAAATCCAGAGATGAAGGCCTTTTGCCAAGAGCTGGCGGATTTTGCCAGGGACCCTGCCCAAGTGCAGGTGGAGCTTTTGGGAAACAATACCCTGCGGCTGCGGGTCTCGGAAGAGTACCAGGCCTATGCCAAGGAAAACGGGCGGGAATACTACCTGGACTTTGGCTGGCAGCGCAATGCCTTTATAGCGGACTTTCTGGCCGGGGAGCTGATGCTCCAGGGCTATGCGGATGGAATGATCACCAGCTTGGACGGCTATACCCGTACCTTGGGCGGACAGCTGGGGGAGCAGGTCTTTACGGTCTATGACTGGGCCAATGGCCGGAACACAATGGCCGCCCAGACCTACTTTCACAGCCCTACCAACGCAGCCAGCCTGCGGACCTTCCCGCTGTATGCTTCTGACCAGGAGCATGGCTACTCCTTTGAGGACGGCAGTTTGCGGCACTGGTTTATTGACCAGGAGGACGGCCTGTGCCGGGCAGCCGTGAACGCGCTGGCTGTCTATTCCGAAAGCGCCTCTTGCGCGGAGCTGGCTTTAGAGGCCGGAGCCATCCTGATAGGAGGACAGCTGGACCCCAGCGCCCTGAAGGCCCTGAAGGCGAAGGAAATCCATGGGATGGCTGTAGAGGGCCAGACCGTGCTCTACACAGAGAAGGGACTGCCATTAGAGCTGTACCAGGGCGGGGAACTGGCCTATCAGGAGAAATATGCGGGATAAAGAATCCCACGAAAGAGCCATACTCTTCCTTCAGAGGAGACCAAGAGGCGGCAGGCCGCCAGCACAAAGCGGCCCCCATAAAGATGAAAGCCTGCGCGTGACGCTGTGGGGCTATGAGATTTAAAGTAAAAAGCAAAAGAAAAGAACCCCCTGCCGGAGAGATCCGGGGCAGGGGGCTTTCTTTATTCTAAACGCAACGGAAAGGGGAGTACCGCCAGTGGCCAGTGCGCCTTTCAGTCAGGCGTTTTGCCTGTTAAAATCGCAATATCGATTTCTAAGTGGATGATACCAAGTCTGGGCTTATTATTTTACCGGGGTGGCTGGCAGATTATCGCCGGAAGTGTCTGTCAGGGAGATGACCTTCTCATAGAAGTTGACCATCATGGTGCAGGCGGCAGCCCGGTCGCTGCTTCCCTTTGGGTTAAAGCGGTTTTCGCCCACGCCATTGACAACGCCTAAGCTCCGCATCCGGTACACCGCGTCTTTTGCCCAGCTGCTAATCTCCTCGTCGTCTGCAAAGGGTTCGCCCAGGGCCGCGTTGGTGTTCAGGTCAGCATAACGGGCATAGCGCACCAGCATCGTACACATCTGCTCCCGGGGAATTTCGTCATTGGGCCGGAACTTGCTGTCAGGAGTGACAATGCCAGCGCGGACCGCCCAGGCCAGCTCGTGATAATAATAGGCGCTGCTGCTGACATCCTCAAAAGCGGGGATGTCATCCCCAAACTCATAGCCGCTTACGTCCTGGCCGGAGAGATTGGCCAGCACCTTCACAAACTGCGCCCGGGTCAGCTTATTCTTGGGGCTGAAAGAACCCTGCCCGGTGCCGCTGAAAATGCCCAGGCACACAGCCTTGTCCACACTCTGGGCAAACCAATCGCTGTAGGTAAAATCTGTAAAAATGGCCCCATTTCCCATCACCGTGGCAGTGGCTACAGGTCCGGCCACGCCGTCTTTGATCACAACAGCCTTGTAGGTGCAGTTCAGCTCATACACAGGAGACACATAGGGATAGCTGTTCTCGTCCGGCTGGCTGCCGTCTGTGGTGTAGTATATATTGTCCTCCATCCCCACAGCCTGTATGGTTACGCTTTCGCCATCGCAGGAAAAGCTGGGCGCGCTCAAGGTCAGGCTGACCAGCAGGCTGGAGATATAGCCGGTCTGGCCATGGGCCGTCTCCGCCGGGTACCACAGGGAAGAGCTTGTCCCTCCCACCGTAACAGAAGCACCCTGAACAGGGGCGCCCAGGCGCAGGGGAGTGCCCTGGCTCAAGGTGAGCACAATGGAGCTGTCTGTGCTGGGCTGGCTGCGGAGCAGGGCAGAGCTGACCGAGACCCGGGCATTGTGGTCAAAATCCGGGCTGGGGTCCTCGGGATTGTAGGTGCCGCTCCATCCATGGGTGGAGAGCCACTCCTTTACCTCTGACGCGGGCACAAATTCGCTGGAGAGCATGGAGGGATCCACAGGGGCAGGGGTACCATCCGCCAGCTGGGCAAAGCCGTCCGATCCAATGGTATAGCCGTCAATCACCAGGTCCACATCGTACTCATAGTCCGTATAATGGACCATTTTGCCGTCAAACTCGTACCAGCCGCTGCGGGGGTACAGCACGCCGTTGTCAAACAGGTGCCAGGTAGTCCAGCCCCGGCGGAACACAGAACCCCGCACCATGTTGGTGCCATAGTCGGAGTTTTCGCAGGACTCGTTGTTGCCTATGTAGATACCGATGTGGCTGTAATCATCGGTGGCGCCCGGCTCCAGAATGGTGAGGGCCAGGCCGTGGATGCGGGGGAGGCCCTCGCTCATGCCGCCGGTAAAGATGCAGTTCTGGGTGGCCTGGCTGGTGGCGCCGCCCATGCAGCCACCCACGCCCAGGTCAGAGAAATAGGCGTAGATCAGGCCCGCGCAGTCAGAAACCCGCACGCCGCCAACGGTCTCGCCCTTGCCGCCGTAAGAATATTGCCAGCCCTCGTTATAGGCCTTTATGCCATGCTGGGCAAGTCCCAGGTTGGTGGGAATTTCCGCGGCTTTCGCGCCGTAATTCCACCCAGGCAGGCCCAGGCAGCAGGCAAACGCGGCCAGCAACAGGGCAAACCGGCGAATCAGGGGCTTGTGGGCAGGTCTTTGTATCTGTTTTTTAAACATGAAGATACCTCGCAATCTCGATTTCAGGGGTGTTTTGTGTGTTTGCGTGTATTTGCCGGATAGAAAGGACAAAAAGCAAAGACTGGTTACAAAACGGTTACATTTTACCACAGTTTCAGGAATATTGCAAGCCTTTGGGGGAAATTCACGGTTTGTTAACGGTAAATTTACAATTATGCAGGGGGCGCGCCGGGGGGAAAGAGGGGCTGGGAAGAAGGAACTTTTCCCTTCTCTCCCTTGACACAGGGCGGATTTTGCGAGATAATAGATAAGTATAAATATTGTTAGGAGGGAACATTGTGTCACATGTAATCACCCTGTATAAAAAACTGGCCGCCAGCCTTCTGGCAGTGGCCGTGGCCTGCACCATGGCTCTGCCTGCCGCAGCCTGGGAAGGAGAAGCCTTCCGCCAGCCGGAAGGCCAGGAGGCTGTCTCCCCCTTGATAGAGGATGTAGAGAGCCAGGGAGAGGCTGTGGACCAGGCCCAGCTTATTGAAGAGGAGGCTGTGGTAGGCGAGGGCCTGGGCTATGTAGACGCGGCCGCCTTCAGCGCCGGGGCCCCTTCTGTGGACGGGTCCATGTATGGACGGCTGAATACCCGGCAGCGGGCCTGCTATGACGCCTTGACCGCTGTGTCGGTATACACCATTCTGGATGACCCGCAGCACAGAATCACCCTGGATATTGAGGGGATCACCGGCGTGCAGATGATGGGCTGGGTGGACAACGGCAGCTTTGTGCCTGCCAATGAGACGGCCCGCGCCACCTACATGGCTGTGCAGAATGATATGCAGGCCGCCATTGTGGCCCTGCGCTATGACCGCCCGGACATGCCCTGGCTGGACGGAACGGTCAGCTGCTACACGTCCCTCTCGGTGTGGGGGGGAGTGGGCGTAATCAAGGAGGTCAGCTATGGGTTCTCCCTGATCTACGAGGAGACTGAGGCCAGCATACGCCTGGATATGGTCAATGCGGCCTACCGGCTGGCCCGCCAGGCGGACAAGGAGCCCACCACCTATTTAAAGGTAAAAGCCGCCCACGACCTGATTGCCAATCAGGCCAGGTATCTGCATGTGCCCCCCTGCACCCTGTCTGAGAATCTCAGCCACTGCGCCTACAGCGCGCTGATTGCCGGGGATATGTACGAGCCTGTCTGCGACGGCTATTCCAAGGCCTTTAAGATGGTGCTGGACGAGCTGGGAATTCCCTGTGTGCTGGTAAGCAGCGAGACCCATATGTGGAACAATGTGAAGATGGACGACGGCCGCTGGTACAATGTGGACCTGACCTGGGACGACAATGACTCCGGGCTGAAGTGGGACTACTTTCTCATTGGCTATGCCACCCCGGTGTCCGGGCAGCTCTTTAACCAGCAGGCCTCCCACATTGAGCTGGACCCCTTCCTGGAGGCGGGCCTCTCGGTAGGCGGCCAGCATTACCCGTCCAAATCCCCCAACGCCTATGTGTACCTGGGCCAGGACTATGCCCCGCCCAAATATCCCGATGTAGGCCGGGACGACTGGTTCTTTGACGATGTGGAGACTGTGTCGGACCTGGGCTATTTCCAGGGGGACAGCTATGGAAAGTTCAACCCCAACAAGAATATCACCCGGGCGGAGTTTGCCCAGGTGATGGCCAATATCTGGGGCATAGAGCTGGGCGGCTATGCGGACAAGGAGAGCTTTTCGGACGTACAGCCCGAAGCATGGTATGGCCCGGTGGCGGCCTGGGCCAAAGAGTCCGGGCTGATGCAGGGCGATGGGGGGCGGCTCCGGCCCAATGATCCCATCACCCGCCAGGAGATCTGCGTGGTGCTGTACAATGCCATGGGCCTGAATGCCCAGGACACGGGCTTTCGCTTCCCGGATGATGGAGCGATTGCGGGCTGGGCCAGCGGGCAGGTGTATGCCTGCTATGCGGCGGGCCTGATCAAGGGAGACGCTCAGGGCAACTTTAATCCCGGCAAGAATGCCCGGCGCAGCGAGGCTGCCACCATATTTGCCCGGTATGCCAGTCTATAAGCCTATAAGCCGGGGCGCGGGCAGGGCCCGCGTTCTGTGGATGAAAATAAACCTTTGGGGAGGAACCAGACCATGAATACGGAACTTGCAAAGGCCTACGAGCCCAAAGAGGTGGAGGGCCGCATCTATGATTTTTGGCTCAAGGGCGGGTACTTTCACGCCCAGGTGGACGAGAGCAAACAGCCCTACACCATTATGATGCCCCCGCCCAACGTCACAGACCAGCTGCATGTGGGCCACGCCATGACCATGACCACCCAGGATGTGCTCATCCGGTGGAAGCGGATGCAGGGCTACAGCGCCCTGTGGCTGCCGGGCACAGACCACGCCGCCCTGGCCACCGAGGTGAAGATTGTGGAGGCCATGGCCCAGGAGGGCATCAAGAAAGAGGACCTGGGCCGGGAGAAATTTATGGAGCGGGCCTGGGCCTGGAATGACAAGTACGGCAACCGCATCATTGAACAGCTGAAGCTGCTGGGCAGCTCCGCGGACTGGGACCGCCAGCGCTTCACCATGGACGAGGGCTGCAGCCGGGCGGTGCGGCATGTGTTTGTCAAGCTCTATGAGAAGGGGCTCATCTACCGGGGCGAGCGCATGACCAACTGGTGTACCCACTGCGGCACAGCCCTGTCGGACGCGGAGGTGGAGTTTGAGGAGAAGGAGGGCTCCTTCTGGCACCTGCGCTACCCCCTGGCAGACGGCTCTGGGCATGTAGAGCTGGCCACCACCCGGCCGGAGACCATGCTGGGGGATACGGCCATTGCTGTACACCCAGAGGACGAACGCTACAAGGGTATAGTGGGCAAACATGTGATCCTGCCCCTGGTGAACAAGGAGATTCCCGTGGTTGCCGACGAGTACGTGGAGATGGACTTTGGCACCGGCGTGGTGAAGATTACCCCGGCCCATGACCCCAATGACTTTATGGTGGGCCAGCGGCATGACCTGCCTGTGATCACCGTGATGGACGAGGCTGGCTGCATCAACGAGAACGGCGGGAAATACCAGGGGCTCACCATGATGGAGGCCCGCAGGCAGATTGTCCGGGACCTGGAGGAGGGCGGCTATCTGCTGAAAACAGAGCCCATCCGCCACAATGTGGGCACCTGCCACCGCTGCCATACCCCGGTGGAGCCCCGGGTATCCACCCAGTGGTTTGTGAAGATGGACAGCATGGCCAAGCCCGCCATTGCGGCTGTGCGGGAGAAGAAAACCAAGATTATCCCCGAGCGCATGGAGAAGGTCTATTACAACTGGATGGAGAACATCAAGGACTGGTGCATCTCCCGGCAGATCTGGTGGGGGCACCGGATTCCCGCCTGGTACTGCGACAGCTGCGGGGAGATATTTGTCAGCGAGGAGGACTTAACGGTCTGCCCCCGGTGCGGCAAGCCCCTGCGTCAGGATGAAGACACCCTGGACACCTGGTTCAGCTCGGCCCTGTGGCCCTTCTCCACCCTGGGCTGGCCGGAGAACACCCAGGACCTACAATATTTCTACCCCACCAACACCCTGGTAACTGCCTACGACATCATCTTCTTCTGGGTGGCCCGGATGATCTTCTCCGGCATTGAGCAGATGGGGGAGGTGCCCTTTGACACGGTGCTGTTCCATGGCCTGGTGCGGGACGCCCAGGGCCGCAAGATGTCCAAATCCCTGGGCAACGGCATAGACCCTGTGGTGGTGATTGACCAGTACGGGGCCGACGCCCTGCGCCTGACGATTATCACGGGCACCAGCCCTGGCAACGACACCCGGTACTCGGACGAGAAGGTGGCCGCCAGCCGGAACTTTGCCAATAAGATTTGGAACGCCGCCCGGTTTATCCACATGCACATCGACGGGCACGACGTGCCCCCCTGCCTGCCGGACAGGCTGGGCCTGGAGGACAAGTGGATTATCAGCAAGTTCAACCGGGTTGCCAGGGATATGACAGAGAATTTGGAGAAGTTTGAGCTGGGCGTGGCTGTGCAGAAGGTCTATGACTTTCTGTGGGGCGATTTCTGCGACTGGTATATTGAGCTGGCCAAGCTGCGCCTGAGCGCCGGGGAGGACCAGGCCCAGGGGGCCCGCCAGGTGCTGGCGTGGGTGCTGGGCAATACCTTGAAGCTGCTGCATCCCTTCATGCCCTTCATCACCGAGGAGATTTGGCAGAGCCTGCCCCACGAAGGGGAGGCCCTGATGGTTGCAAGCTGGCCGGAGTATGACCAGGCCCTGAATTTCCCCGGAGAAGAGGCGGAGATGGAGAAGGTGATGGAGCTGGTCACCGCCATCCGCACCCGGCGAGGAGAGATGAACGTGCCCCCCAGCCGCAAGGCCCACCTGTATATTGAGACCTCCTCTCCCCAGGCCTTTGAGCTGGAGAAGGAGGCCCTGCAGCGGCTGGCTTTCTGCACCTCGGTGGAGACCGGGGAGAGCTTCAGCGTGCCGGGGGCCGTGACCCTGGTGACCTCTGGCTGCCGGGCTTACCTGCCTATGGATGATCTCATCGACAAGGAGGCAGAGCGCCAGCGGCTGGAAAAGGAGCTGGCCTCTGCCCAGAAGCAGCTGGCCACGGTGGAGGGCAAGCTCAGTAACGAGACCTTTATGAGCAAAGCGCCGGAGAAGGTCATCGAGGGCGTGCGCCAGAACGGCGAGAAGCTTAAGGAGAAGGTCCGCATGATAGAGGAGTCCCTTAACACACTGGCGTAAAGGAGAGAATATATTATGGCGATAATACAGTGCAATTTCAATTCCAAATCCCTTATGCGCACCGTGCCCATCCAGGTGGTGCTGCCCACGGATAAAATTATGTTCCCCGGAGAGCCTCAGCCGGAGGAAAAGCCCCTTAAGACCCTCTACCTGCTTCACGGCATCTTCGGCAACTACACCGACTGGGTCAGCGGCACTAGGATACAAGCTTGGGCCCAGAACCGGGACCTCTGCGTGGTGATGCCCAGCGGGGACAACAGCTTCTATGTGGACAACCGGAAGACCAGCGCCCTGTACGGCTCCTTCATCTCCAAGGACCTCATAGAGTTCACCCGCAGGAGCTTCCCCCTCTCAAGAAAGCGGGAGGACACCTTCATCGGCGGGCTCTCCATGGGCGGCTTCGGGGCCATTGTGAACGGCCTGCAGCACCCGGAGACCTTCGGGCATATAGTGGGGCTCTCGGCGGCATTGGTGCTCAACGAGCAGAACCTGAACGCGGAGTACACGGATTTCCTCATGACCAACCGGGGATATTACGAGTCGGTGTTCGGGGACCTTACAAAGGTGCTGGGCGGAGAGAACGACTACACCGCCCTGGCGGAAAAGCAGGCCGGGCGGGAGGACAAGCCCAGGTTCTATCTGGTCTGCGGCACCGAGGATGACCTTATAAAGCCCAACCATACCTTCCGGGACAAACTGATGGAGCTGGGCTATGACGTGACCTGGCAGGAGGGCCCCGGCGGACATGACTGGACGTTCTGGGACGAGTATATCCTGAAGGCCCTGGAGTGGCTACCCCTGGGGGATGTGACCCAGGGCATAAGCTCCGGCCATGTAAGCGAAGACTGAGCATAAGGAGAAAAGCCAAATGAGAGACGAGACCAAATGCCTGCACTCCGGCTACACCCCGGGCAACGGAGAGCCCCGGGTGCTGCCCATTGTACAAAGCACCACCTATGTGTACGATTCCGCCGCGGAGGTGGCCGCCATTTTTGACGACCCCACCCGGGGCCTGTGCTACTCCCGCTTCGGCAACCCCACGGTGATGGCCGTGGAGGCAAAAATCGCGGACCTGGAGGGCGGCGTAGGCGCTATGTGTACCACCTCCGGCCAGGCGGCCAGCCTGCTGTCCATCCTGAACATCTGCTCCGCGGGGGACAGCATTGTCAGCCTGCCCACCATCTATGGGGGCACCATCAATCTGTTCAGCTTTACTCTGAAAAAGCTGGGCATTGAGTGCATCTATGTGGACAGCAGCAGCTCGGACGAGGAGATCAAGGCGGCCTTTAAGCCCAACACCAAGCTGGTCTTTGGAGAGACCATTGCCAATCCCGCTTTAAAGGTGCTGGACATCCAGCGCTTTGCGGATATTGCCCATGCCATGGGCGTGCCCCTGATTGTGGACAACACCTTTGCCACGCCGGTGCTGTGCAAGCCCTTCCAGTTTGGGGCGGATATTCTTATTCACTCCACCACCAAGTACATGGACGGCCACGCGGTGCAGGTGGGGGGCGTGATTGTGGACAGCGGCAAGTTTGACTGGACCAATGGGAAATTCCCAGAGCTGACAGAGCCGGACGAGTCCTACCACGGCATCTCCTACACCCAGCAGTATGGAAACATGGCCTATATCATCAAGGCCCGTATGCAGCTGATGCGGGACTTTGGCGTGTATCCGGCGGCCCACTCGGCCTTCCTGCTGAACCTGGGCCTGGAGACCCTGCCTGTGCGTATGCAGCGGTACTGTGAGAACGCCCTGGCTGTGGCCAGGTTCCTGGAGAGCAGCCCGGCGGTGGAGAGCGTGATTTACCCAGGGCTGGAGTCCAGCCCGGACTATGCCCTGGCTCAGAAGTACCTGAAGGGCTGCAGTGGGGTCATCTCCTTTATCATCAAGGGGGGCAGGCCCGCGGCTGCCAAATTTATGGACAGCCTGAAGCTGGCCTCCAACGAGGTGCATGTGGCGGATATCCGCACCTGCGTGCTGCACCCGGCCAGCGAGACCCACCGGCAGCTGACAGACGAGCAGCTGGCCGCGGCTGGCATTGACGGCGGCATGATCCGCTTCTCTGTGGGCCTGGAGAATGTGGACGACATCCTGGAGGACCTGGCCGCTGCGCTGGCGGCCGTGTAAGGGGGAGAATTGGTATGGCTCTGGTCCATCTAAACTTTCAAAGCCAATATTTGGGCAACAATACAGATGTAAATGTGATTCTGCCCGACAAGCCCTGGGACAAGACCCCCGCCCAGTTCTACTCCGCCGGAGAAAGGTTTCCGGTGCTCTGGCTGCTTCACGGCACCTTTGGGGACTATACGGACTGGCTGCGCAAGTCCAATATTGAGAGCTACGCCTGCCGCAGAAACCTGATGGTGGTGATGCCCAGCGGGATGAACGCCAATTACGTGAACTGGGACGGCTTTGGCACTGGCTATCATGCCTGGGACTATCTCACCGAGGAGCTGATGCCCCTCGTACAGAACTGGTTCCCGGCCTCGGACCAGCGGAAGGACAATTTTATTGCCGGACTTTCTATGGGCGGCAATGGGGCCATGCAGTACGCGGCCGGGCACCCGGAGAAATTTGCGGCAGCCGCCAGCCTCTCCAACGCCCCCACGGACCTGAAGCAGATGAAAACTCCCCCGTACGACGGGAACGCCCAGGCAGAGGGCACGGCGCTGTTCAACAGGCGGGCGGTAAACCTGGTGGAGAACTTTGGGGGCCTGGAGGGCTACATCCACTCGCCCATCAATGTGTGGGACCGCCTGCCAGAGCTGATGGCGGCGGGCACTTTGCCCAGGCTCTACTTCTGCTGCGGCCAGGAGGACCAGCTGATCTGGGAGAAATACCAGACCTTCAAGGCCCATGCCAAAGAGATCGGCTTGCCCGCCCGGTTTGAAGAGGCCCCGGGCTACACCCATGAGTGGGCCTTCTGGGACCTGTTTATTCAGAAAGCCATCGGCTTTTTCCTGGATGAGCCCCAATAGCAGATAGGGCCCACAGCGGCCAGGGAAAAGGGGAAGGCCAGGCAGGCGCGGTTCAAAGCGGTATCCTGCCTTTTTGAAACCAGGGGGCATGGCCCCCACATTTTGCCAATTCACGCTGGGTGACGGTTATCATAGGGAACCGGGAAAAAACCAGACAATAAAAAGGACCGGGAGAAAAACTCTCCGGTCCTTTTGGCGTTTACAGGTTATCCCTTAGGGAAACTGTCTGGGGGGAATGTCCGAAACCTGGGGCTCAGGGCCTTGGGCAGCCTGGGCCTCGGCCTGGTCGTTGGGGCCGCCCTCCTGGGGAATAGGCTCCTCCTCCACGGCCAGCTTTGCGCCGCAGCTGCTGCAGAAAGCAGCCGTGTTGCTGCACTGCACGCCGCAGGAGGGGCAGACCACCTTGTTCTGCTTGTCGTTCAGCTCTTTGGCAATGGCGGTAGCCTGGGCTTTCAGCTCATCTATCTCGGCCATTTTGCCCACAGCCTCCGGGTCGGCAGCCGTAAGCTCCCGGCAATTCTCATACACATACTGGCCCAGGGTCTCATACCGCTTGGTGATCTCAGCGTTGACCTCGGCGGCGCCAATACGCAGCTTGGACACATCCACCAGCTGCCCGGCCTTGCGGCCCACAGCCTCTGCGGCAGATTTGGCGTTTACAACTACGTCGTCGAAAATACCCATAATAACGTCCTCCTTTTGTAGTGGTAAAAGGGGCCAAAGCTCCTTTCTTGCCTCTTATTATAGCAAGCCTGAAGGGGAAAGTAAAGCCAATTTCCCTTTCAAAATAATTAAGAATTCTTTAAAATGGGGCTAAACACCCAAAAAATGGGGGAAAACCGCGCTGCTTCCCGGCAAAGGGGAGGGAAATCTATTGCCCCAAAAACTCCCGCAGCATGGAGTTTGGCGGGACCAGCCCGCTGTCCACAGGCTCAAAGCGCATCAGCCGGGACTCCAAATCCCGGGCCTTTTTGTAGTACAGGCTGTCCATGGCAATGGCCCGCAGCAGGGGAATGGCCACTGTGCGCAGCACGCAGGGCTCGTAGATGTGGATGGAGTTCACCGTGTAGTCCGCGCCAATCCGGTAGGGGCGGATATAGCGGTTTTCCCCCTCTACCACCTGGGGCCACATGGAAAGGGTGGTCTCTGCGTCTGAGCCCCGGAACTGGATGTCCCGCACGATCCGCCGCACCAGCCGCAGGTCCCAGGGGGAGATCACCTCGCCGTTGGCGTCCTTAATCTGCTGCTTTACGCTGACATAAAGCTTCATGCAGCTCTCCTCCGGCAGGTCCCGGGTAAACACAGGGTTCAGCCCATGGATCCCCTCCACAATGGCCAGGTCCTCGGGGCCCAGGCAATAGGGCTGCTCCGGACCCTCCGGACGGCCCAGGGTAAAGCTGTATTGGGGAACCGAGAAGGGCTGGCAGTCAATCACGCTCTGCAGGGTCTGCCGGAGGCGCTCTATATCCAGGGCCTCTACCGTCTCATAGTCATAGGACCCGTCTGGCAGGCGGGGGGTTTTGTCCCGGCCCAGATAGAACTCGTCCATGGAGATAATCACAGCCCGCACGCCAAAATCCCCCAGATAGTCCCGCAGCAGGTGAGCCGTG
>CAJUPK010000014.1 GCA_910588415.1 uncultured Oscillospiraceae bacterium
AGTGGCCAATGGCATCGTTGAAGGTATCCAGGTCCCACCAGGAGCCGGTAAAGGCGGCGTAAGTGCCGTTAGAACCTTTTTCGTTAAACTGGGAGGTCTTTAAGGTCAAAACTTCCGGGTCCAGCAGGCCGTTGGAGGCGAACTTCCAGATATACTTGGCGCCTGCCATCATCTCGTCAGAATCGGAATACTGATAGTTACAGACCTTGTAGTCATTGTCCACGTCAAAGGGCAGCCCAAGAGAGTCGTGAGAGCCCAGACGGGGGAAGAACATCTCGTACAGCTGTGCAATGCCGCCCAGGTTTTCGCCCAGCAGCAGGCCGTTGGCCCCCAGTTCTTTCACACTGCGCTCTACAAAGGTGTAGAACTTATCGGCAGTGGTGGGGAAGTCCACGTCCAGCTCTTCCATGTAGTCGGTGGATACATAGATGCCATGGGGCGGCTCGTTCAGGTTCTCATAGCCGCGGCCGGTTTGGGTGGGCAAGAACCAGCTCTGGCCGTTTTTGGTGGCGTACAGTTCCATCTCTGGGTGGATAAGGGCATATAGATGGGGGTACTTTTCTTCATCCACCATCTCCGTCAGATCCCAGATCTGGCCGGACTCGCCCAGTTTTTGGTAAATCTCCCGGGTGTAGGCCGTAATGCCGCCAAAGAAAGCCTGGGGGATTTCGCCGCCAGCAATCATCAGGTTCAGCTGCTGGGTGTAATCGTCATCCGTGGGAACTGTCATGGGCTCATAGTTCATCTTCAGGTTGGTGATCTCCTCGATCTTGGGGGCAATAATGTCTTTGTCCTCTTCCGGTCCGGTCCAACCCTGCTCGAACCAGGTGATGCTGATCTCATCGTGGTTTGCAAATTCCGGATAGGTGGCCGCCAGCTCATTTTCTGGAGCGGAATTTTCTGTACCAGAGCTTTCAGCGCCGCTGGAGGCGGAGCTGGGAGCGCTGCTGGCCTCGCCGCCGGAGCAGCCGGCAAATACGACGGCCAGCAGGGCCAGGGCTGTGAGCAGAGCTGTGAGACGGGCAAAGTGCTTTTTCATGTTCTCGCTTCCTTTCATTCATCGGTATGCCTTGCGCTTACAAATCGAACCTGCATATTGGAAGGCCTATTCCTTTACAGAACCGACCATCATGCCGCGGATAAAGTATTTTTGGGCAAAGGGGTAGATCATGAAGATGGGCAGGACGGTGAATACCAGCATGGCCATTTTGACGGACTCTGTGGTGATGGACACCTTGCGCATAGTATGCCCTGTTTTCATGAAGCTGCTCATGTCCGCCCCCTGGATGATGTTGAGCAGCAGGGTCTGCAGGGGCCACATGGTGGATTTATTGGTCATCACTGTGCCGTCAAACCAGTCGTTCCAGTGGAACAGCCCGCCCAACAGGGCAACAGTGGCAATGGCTGGCACAATCAGGGGCAAAATGATGCGGAAGAAGATCATGGGGTAGCTGGCGCCGTCCAGCTGGGCGCTTTCCTCCAAAGAGGGGGGAAGATCCTTGATGGCAATGCGCAGAAGCATGATGTGGAAAGGCGTGACAGCCCAGGGGATGATATAAACCCAGATGGTGTTGATCATGTGTAGCTGCTGGCAGATGATGTAGTAGGGGATCAGGCTGCTGCCAAAGTACATGGGGACCACAATAAGCCAGTTGAGAACTTTGCGGAAGGGCAGGTCTGACTTACTGATGGTGTAGGCATACAGGGTGTTGAAGGCGACCCCCAGCACAGTGCCCACGACCGTGCGGAACACAGTGACCCACAGACTGCGCAGCAGGCGCTTGTCTTTAAAAATGGTCTCGTAGTTATCCAGGGTGAAGGCCCGGGGGAAGAAGTAGATGCCGCCTTTCATGGCGTCGGTGCCATCGTTAAAGGAGAGAGCCAGTATGTATACAAAGGGATAGAGACAGACCAGCGCAAACAGGCTGAGAAAGATTACATTGAAAATGTCGAAGGCCTTTTCTCCGGGAGAGCGTTTTAAGTTTTCCATAGCAGCCTCCTCCTTTCTTACACCAGGGAACCCTGGTCAAATTTATCGGCCAGAAAATTGGTAACCATGAAGAGGCCCAGGGAGATGACCGATTTGAACAGGCCCATAGCCGCGCCGACAGACAGATCGTTGACTGTGCCGCTGGTCAAGGTGCGAAGCACAGCGGTGTCCAGAATATCGGAGAGTTCCCGGGTGGCCAGGTTGGACATGGTCCAAAGCTGGTCGAATCCAGCGCTCATCAGGCTGCCCACTTGCAGGATAAACATGAGTACAACGGTTTTTGAGATGGATGGAAGGGTGATGTAGAGAGCCTGTTTCAGTCTTCCTGCCCCATCCATCATAGCTGCCTCGTACTGCTCGGTGGAGATGCTGGACATGGCGGACATGTAGAAGATAGTGTTATACCCCAGGGTCTTCCATAGATCGGTGAAGAGGATAACAGGATAAAACCAGCCCAGACTCTGCATAAACAGCACAGGCTCTGCAGTAATACCCAGGCTTTGCAGCAGATTGTTGACCACACCCGTGCTGCCCAGCAGAGAGTACCAAAGTCCCGCCGCGATGACCCAGGACACAAAATTGGGGATGTACACCACGGTTTGAATGGTCTTTTTAAAGCGTTCCCGGCGCAGCTCATTAATAAGCAGCGAAAACAGGATGGGCATGGGAAAACAGACAATGAGTTTCATAGAGCTGATAATCAGCGTGTTGCGGAAGGCCCTTCCAAAAGTCGGGGTGCTGAAGAGCCGCTGGAAATTGTAGAGGCCCACAAACTTGCTGCCAAAAAATCCAGAGACAGGGTCGTACTGCTGAAAGGCCATGACCAGGCCTACCATGGGCATATAAGCGAATAGAATCAGCACGATGACGCCTGGAAGCGCAAAGAGATAGAGCCATTTGTATTTTTTCATCAGTCTGAGGCGTTCTCTGCGCGACGCCTCTTTTTGTGCGGCAGTTTTTTGCATATCCTACCAATCTCCTTTTGGTAATCTAACCTGGGCAATGTCCAAAATGGCGGGTAAAGAAGGAAGGTATCTGGCAAGCTTCGTGAATTTCACCAGGAACATGGGACATTGGCTTGGGTTGTTCTGTTACAATTATTATAAAGGAGAAAGGAGGAATACGCAATTAGACAAAAAGGATCAAGATGTGGATAAAAAACGAATTCTTCTCACTTTTTGGGGCAATATGGGTGAAAATGGAAGCGGTTTTCTTCTGGATTCCATAGGGGACGACCACGGACTTCAAAGGCGGCGAAAGGAATAGGAAAGGAACGAGAGGCAACCAAAGGGATTTCTGAAGTCAGCGGGGCGGCATAAAGAAGAGACGGTACAGCCCATCAATAGGGCTGCACTGTCTCTTGAGCAAGGGCATAATCGGACGGAGGAGGCATGAAAGAACACACAGGAAGCAAGTGACGGACTCGCGACCAATCAGCCAGCAGGTTCCCTCTGTAAGGCCAGGCTGATCGCTGCCAACAGAGCGGCCTGATACGGATAGGCAAAGAAGGCTATCGCCAGAGAGGACCAGGAGCAGCTTTTCTTTCTGGATTCCGGTTTCCTAGGAGCTGCTCCAGGTGGATTAGGTCTGGGGCAGTACCAACACCTTGATGGACTCGCTGCCCCGCTGGGCCTCGACGGCCTCTGACAGCTGGCTTAAGGGGAAACGGTGGGTGATAATAGGGGTAAAGTCCACCCGGCCAGCGTTAATCAGCGCGACAGCCCGGGCGTGGGTGTCAGGATTCACAAAGGAGCCCTTGATGGTCAGCTCCTTCTTATACACATCGAAGAGGGGCAGAGGGAAACTGGCCTCTGGCTTTGGCACGCTGAACAGCACCAGAACCGCGCCTTTTTTGGCAAAGTCGAAGGCGCTTTGCACAGCGGGATTGTTGCCAACGCACTCAATGACCACATCGGCGGAATTTTCAGCAAGCTGACGGCTGGCTGGGTTCGTGGGGTCTATAACCAGATCCGCGCCCAGCCGGAGAGCGGCCTGGCGGCGTTTCTCGTTGGGCTCGCTGAGCAGAAGCCGGGCCGCGCCGGAGAGTTTTGCCAGCTGCAGCATAATCAGTCCAATAGCCCCGCCGCCGACCACACAGACGGTCTGTCCCGGCTTGATGGCAGCCAGGTCCAGTCCGTGGAGGCAGCAGGCCAGGGGTTCGGCCATGGCTCCCGACTCAGAAGAGACGTCCTTGTTCAGCAAGAAGGCCTGGGAGGCTGGCACCAGGCTGTATTGGGCAAAGCCGCCGTCCTGGGTGACGCCCACAGCCTGCATGGTCTCACAGAGCTGCTTCTTGCCATTCTGGCAGTATTCACACTGGCCGCAATAAATATTGGGGTCAACGGTTACATGGTCCCCCACAGCCAGAGAGGAAACATCGCTTCCCACGGCCACCACCTCGCCGGCATACTCATGGCCCAGCACCACGGGAGGGGTTACGTCTGCAGAGCCGGGCTCTCCGTTTTTGATATGTACGTCTGTGCCGCACACGCCGCAGGCCATATTTTTGATGACAACCTCGCCGGGGCCGGGGGTAGGCTGTTCAACCTCCCGGAGCTCAAAGGCGCCGCTGCCAATAAAGAAATTTGCTTTCATGATATGATCGCTCCTATTTGTAAAATGAGAACAGGGGCAGCTTATACAGAAGCCGCCCCCTCCTCTAAAAATTCTATTTTGTGATTGCCCGCAAGCCCAGCCGTGCGATTACCCAGCTTTCTTTACGCAGCCGGGAGCGTGTGGCTTTGTGTGGTCCTGCGAACTGCCCGCGTGGGTATCCCGCTTATTCGTACTCGACCACGTTCACCCAGCCCATAAGGAACTCTTTCTCCTCGGGCTTGCCCTTGACGGACTGGCTGGCAGCCACAATGGGCAGCCACTTCTGCACATACTGCTTGGCGGTATCGGACTTCTTGCAGAAGATATCCAGATACTTCTCCGCGCCGTCCATATCGCCGTTCAGCCAGAACAGCAGGTATGTCCGGGCCGCGTCAGCACTGGCGTTGCCCTGGGTGGCGTGAGCCCAGTCCAGCACGGCATAACCGCCGTCCGGCTTGATGATTACGTTGGAGGGGTTGAAGTCCCCGTGGCAGAGCTTGCGGTGTTTGGGCAGGCTGTCCAGACGGGCGTCCAGCTCATAGCGGGTGGTGGCGTCCAGGCCAGTCTGAGAGATCTTCCGGCGCATTTTATCCTGCAGCAAGGTGAGCATGGGGGCGGTATGCTTGTGAATCTCCAGCTGGATGTCCACCAGCCGCTCCAGATACTCTTCCTTCTTCTCAGGGTTCTCGGCCATCATCCGGTCCATGGTCTTGCCCTCGATAAAGTCGGTGACAATGGCCCACTTGCCGTCTACCATCTCTACCCCCTGCACCCGGGGCATGGGTACGCCGGTTTCCTCTACGCGGGCGATGTTCAACGCCTCGTTGAGAATGTCGGCTTTGGAGTAGTCCTCGTCAAAAACCTTAATGACCTTGCCCTCTTCCCGATAGATGGTCTTGGAGGTGCGCGCAGCGATTACTCTTGCATTTTCCAGATTCATAACTTAACTCCTCCTTCTTATTTGCCGTAGTAGCACTTAATATAGATATCCTTGATCTCGCTCATCAGCGGATAGCGGGGGTTAGCTCCTGTACACTGGTCGTTAAAGGCGTTCTCCACCATCTCGTCCAGAGTGGCTTTGAAAGCGTCTTCCGTAATGCCATAGTCCTTGATGGTCTTCTTGATGCCAATGATCCCCTTGAGTTCCTCCAGCTTCTGGATCAGGCTCTCCAGCAGCTCGTCATCGTTATTGCCGGAGAAGCCGCAGGCACGGGCAATCTCAGCATAACGGGCCTTGGCATGGGGATGCTGATACTGGGAGAAGGTGCCCATTTTGGTGGGAACCTCGGCGGAGTTGTAGCGGATTACGTCCGTAAGGATGACCGCGTTGGCTACGCCGTGGGGCAGATGGTGGTAGGCGCCCAGCTTGTGGGCCATGGAGTGGTTCAGGCCCAGGAAGGCGTTGGCGAAAGCCATACCGGCAATGCAGCTGGCCTCGGCCATCTTCTCGCGGGCATAGGGGTCGTTGGCGCCGTTCTCATAGGCGGAGGGCAGATACTGGAACACCAGCTTGATGGCTTCCAGAGCCAGGCCGTCTGTAAAGGGAGACGCCATGATGGATACATAAGCCTCAATGGCATGGGTCATGGCGTCAATGCCGGAGGCACTGGTCAGGCCCTTGGGCTGGTTCATCATGTTGTCCACATCCACAATGGCCATGGTGGGCAGCAGCTCATAGTCGGCAAGAGGCCACTTGGTGCCGGTCTTCTCATCGGTGATGATGGCGAAGGGGGTCACCTCGGAGCCAGTACCGGAGGAGGTGGGGATGGCAACCATCATAGCCTTCTGGCCCATCTTGGGGAAGCGGTAGATGCGCTTGCGGATGTCCATAAAGTCCATGGACATGGACTGGAAGTCAGCGTCTGGATGCTCGTACAAGACCCACATAATCTTCGCGGCGTCCATGGGAGAACCGCCGCCCAGGGCAATGATCGCGTCGGGCTGGAAGGAGCGGATCTGCTTGACGCCCTCCATGGCGCAGGCCAGAGTCGGGTCGGGAGCTACATCGGCAAACACAGCGTACTGGATGCCCAGCTCGTCCAGGCGGTCGGTAAGGGGCTTGGTGTAACCGTTCTGATACAGGAAGCTGTCGGTAACAATAAAGGCCTTCTTCCTGTTATACTCGGTCTTCAGCTCCTCCAAAGCCACGGGCATGCAGCCCTTCTTGAAGAACACCTTCTCAGGCGTGCGGAACCACAGCATATTCTCTCTCCTCTCGGCCACGGTCTTGATATTGATAAGATGCTTAACGCCCACGTTTTCTGAGACAGAGTTGCCGCCCCAGGAGCCGCAGCCCAGGGTCAGGGACGGGGCCAGTTTGAAGTTGTAGATGTCGCCGATGCCGCCGAAAGAGGAGGGAGTGTTGACCACAATACGGCAGGTCTTCATGGCTGCCTGATGGGCCTGGAGCTTCTCCTGCTGGGCGGGATGGATATAGAGAGAGGCGGTGTGGCCGTAGCCGCCGTCCTCAATGAGACGCTCGGCCTTCTGGATGGCGTCCTCAAAGCTGACGGCCTTGTACATAGCCAGCACGGGGGAGAGCTTCTCATGGGCAAACTCTTCAGAGATGTCCACGCTCTCCACTTCACCGATAAGGATCTTGGTGGTCTCAGGCACAGTAACGCCAGCCAGCTGGGCAATCTTGAAAGCGGACTGGCCCACGATCTTGGCGTTCAAAGCGCCGTTGATGATGATGGTCTTGCGGACCTTGTTCAGCTCGGATTTGGAGAGGATGTGGCAGCCGCGCTTGACAAACTCAGCCTTGACCGCGTCATACAGGGGCTCCAGGGTGATAACAGACTGCTCGGAGGCGCAGATCATGCCGTTATCAAAGGTCTTGGAGTGGATGATGGAGTTGACAGCCAGAATCGGGTCGGCGGTGTCATCAATGATGGCGGGCACGTTGCCGGCGCCTACGCCCAGAGCGGGGGTGCCGGAGGAGTAGGCGGATTTGACCATGCCGGGACCACCCGTGGCCAGAATGATGTCAGCCTCTGCCATAACCAGGTTGGTCAGTTCCAGAGAGGGAGCGTCGATCCAGCCGAAGAGCCCTTCGGGTGCGCCAGCTTTAACAGCGGCGTCCAGTACCACTTTAGCAGCGGCAATGGTGCATTTCTTTGCCCGGGGATGGGGGCTGATGATGATGCCGTTGCGGGTCTTCAGGGCCAACAGGGTCTTGAAGATGGCGGTAGAGGTGGGGTTGGTGGTGGGGATAACGGCGGCAATAACGCCGATAGGCTCGGCCACCTTGCGGATGCCGTATGCCTTGTCCTCGTCGATTACACCGCAGGTCTTGGTGTCTTTATAGGTATTGTAGATATACTCGGCGGCATAGTGGTTTTTAATAACCTTGTCCTCCACAATGCCCATGCCGGTCTCCTCAACGGCCATTCTGGCCAGCGGGATACGCTGAAGGTTGGCGGCCATAGCCGCGGCGCGGAAAATCTCGTCCACCTGCTGCTGGGTGAAGGTGGCGTACTTCTTCTGTGCTTCGCGCACCCGGGCCAGCATTTTTTCGAAGGTTTCCACGTTTTCCACGATCTCGTAATTTGTCTCCATGAAATTGCCCATCCTTTGCTGTTTATTTGGAGAAACGCCTGCAAGCCCGGCCAGGGCCAAAGGCTAGTCTGCGTTTCCCTTCGTACTGAAAACTTCTTTTAGGTGGTTGGAAAGCAGTGCCAGCGAAACCGCCATGTTTTCGTTTTGCACCAGAATACCTTCCGGCACTCTAAGGTGTACGTTGGCAAAATTCCAAACCGCCAAAATGCCGCTGTCGATCAGCTGGTCGCATACCTCTTGGGCATACGCCCCCGGTACCGTAATGATCCCGATGTGTACGCCCACCCTGCGGCACAGGTCCGGCAGCTTTTCCATAGAAAGAATCTTTTTTCCGGCTACCTGGGTTTCCGCCAGGCGGGGGTCTGCGTCGAAACCAGCCAAAATGTTTAGCCCATACTGAGGAAAGCCGCTGTAAGACAAAAGGGCCTGGCCCAGCTTACCGGCCCCTACCAGCACGGCGTCCTGGCTGTTGTCATAGCCTAAAAATTTTTCCAGCTCTTTCATCAGCTCCAGGCGCACATAACCCACCTTGGGCCTGCCCAGACTGCTGACCGCGGCCAGGTCCTTGCGCACCACCACGTCGTTGAGCCGCAGGGCTTCGGCAATGGCGGTGGCGGAAACGTACTTGCCTGGCTCGCTGGGAGGGGTACGCAGAAAGTTTAAATAGGCGGGCAGTCTTTGCAGGGTCTGCTTAGAGACACATCGGTCCGGCATTTTCATAATCACCTCTTTTCTTCTTTTTCTGGACGGTTCCTCTTACTGCTAATAATATAACACATTCTTTGCGAAAAGGGAAGCAAAAAATTGCGCTATCGATAAAAAAATACCGATAACTTTTTTGGGGGGATTTGTGCAGTTTTTCATACCCCATGAAAGACGACCGTGAAGACTACCTGGTCGGGCTGGATATACCGGGCGCTGATATCTGCGCCATTGGCCTGCGCAATGGCCTGGGCCATGGACAACCCAACGCCGCAGCCGCCGTTTTTTTGACTGCGGGCCGCATCGGCCCGGTAAAAGCGCTGGAACAGCTGCTGAGGCGGCGCTTCTGGCAGAGGAGAGCAGGTATTTTGCACAGAGAGCTGGACCTGCCCTTTAGCTGGACGCAAGGCAACAGTGACCAGCCCTCCGGGATTGGTGTATTTTACGGCGTTGTCCAGCAGGATGGACAGCAGCTGTCTTACCTGCTCCCTGTCTCCCCGGACGGAAAGCCCAGCTGTGACCTCCTTGTGAAGCTGCAGCCCGCAGTCTTCCATGGGCTGGGCAAATGTGTCTAAAGCCTGCGAGACCAGCTGGTCCAGCGGCAGCTCCACGGGCTGACTGTGGAGAGCTCCCTCGTCCATCCGGGCCAGGAACAGCAGGGACTGGACTAGGCGGTTCAGCCGGGCAGTCTGCTCCCGGATGTTTTTGCTCCATTTGGTGGCCCCGTTATAGAGCTCCATGGCTTCCGTGTTGGACTGGATGATCGCCAGAGGAGTCTTCAGCTCATGGCCAGCACCTGTGACGAATTCTTTCTGCCGCTGCACATTCTCCGCGAAGGGCCGGATAGCCCGCTTAGAGAGGAGGACCACAACTGCCAGCATGATGGTCCAGCAGGCCAGGCTGGCCCCAGCGGACAGGGCCAGCACCTGGAGAAAGGCGGCGGCCTCTTGAGAAGTGTCTAGGAACACAACTGTGACGCCCCAGACGGGAGAAGGGGAGGCCTGGTAGAGAAAACCACTGATTTTACCAGAGGCTTGGCTGGTTTCATAGACAGCGGCCGCCAGGGCTGCGGCAGTTTCCTGGTCAACCCGGGAGGTACGGCTTACGTCCACGTATACGGGGTCTCCTGTATGGCTGAGACCTACCACAAAGAAGTTTGACCCCATGAAAATGTCATAGTTATTCCGCTGTGGCCGGGGGAGGCCGAAATCTGGCGGCTCTGGATGGGGGGGCTGGGGAGGAAGCCTGTCTGCCTCGCCGCCGGAAACGCTGAGCAACGCCAGCGTATGCTCCAGCCGGCTGTTGGTGGCCCACAGATTGGCCCCGTTGATAGCCCCCAGCAGCAGGAGCAGCAGGCCGGTGATAGCGGCCATGGCAGTGAATACAAATTTCCGCTGCAGGGCCCGGGTCATGGCAAGTCCTCCTCTGCCTGTAGGGTATAGCCCACGCCCCGCCGGACGTGGATGCTCACATTGGCCTGTAGGGTCAGCAGCCGTTTGCGCAGGTAAGAGATATAGACCCAGACCGTACCAGGGCCAGCCTCGGTGTCGTAGCCCCACACCCGGCGGAGAATCTCTTCTGTAGACAGGCAGACGCCCTGGTTCAGCATCAGCAGTTCCATCAGGCGGTATTCCAGGCGGGGCAGCAGAAGGCTCTGTCCCTGGCCGGACAGCCGGCAGCTTTTCTGGTCCAGGCTGATATTCCCGCAGCGCAGCAGGTTGGGGGTATAGTCCTCCCTGCGGCGCAGCATGGCCCGCAGCCTTGCCAGCAGCAGCTCCATGGAAAAAGGCTTGGGCAAATAGTCATCCGCTCCCAGGTCCAGGCCCAGTACCTGGTCCTCCACCTCGCCTTTAGCGGTCAGCAGCAGCACCGGGGTGCGGAGCCCGGCGCTGCGGAGCCTCTGCAGTACCTCCAACCCGCTGATCCCAGGCAGCATGATGTCTAAAATAATTCCATCATACTGGTCTGCCAGCGCGTAATCCAGGGCATCGCTGCCAGTATAGACAGCGTCTACCATATATTTGTGGTAGGCCAGAATGTCCACCACGGCCTCGGACATAGCAGGCTCGTCCTCTGCGTATAAGAGTTTCATGGCGCCGCCTCCTTTATAACTTACTGAATGATGTGTGCAGAATAGGGGGTCTCAGCCGAGAGAGAAAAAATAGAGAAAATGCCGGATTTATGAAGCAAAGTGAGTAATTTCCCCATGTGGACCAGGTTTTTCTGGTCTTATTTAAAGCGCCTTTTCATAGAAAGCCCTTGGATTACCCGGTCCACCCCCAGATCTTGCTTGAAACGAAAAGACGGTATTGGCGATTTTTTAAACAAATCCTAAATAAACGAATGTATTGTAGCAGATATTCCAGTGGAATACAACCTTTTTGGGGCTGGAGAAAACGGGGAGTATAACAAATAAAGCTTTGATGGGCAAACAGCCAAAGTTTTGCCTATGATTTTCCGTGGGTCCTGCCTGGGACAGCTCCTGCCGGAGACTAAGATATGGCCCATGCAAGCGCACACACCCTGCCTTTCCCCCCTTGAATTCCAGGGCAAAAACGTGTATAATGGCACGGTTGGTCCTTGAGAGGCGGACCTGCCCAAGGGAATTTAGAGAAACAGGAGGAAGCCATGTATCGATTGCTGAAGAGAGAGGGCACTGCCCGGCGGGGAGAGTTTGTAACCCCCCATGGGACAGTGCAGACCCCCGGCTTTATGAATGTAGCCACAGCCGGGGCCATTAAGGGCGCTGTATCCGCCTATGACTTGAAGGAGCTGGGCTGTCAAGTGCAGCTGTGCAATACCTATCATCTGCATCTTCGTCCCGGCGATGAGACGGTGAAAGCTTTGGGGGGGATTCGGGCTTTTACGGGCTGGGAGGGTCCTGTGCTTACGGACAGCGGGGGCTTTCAGGTGTTTTCCCTGGCAAAGCTCCGCAATATCCAGGAGGAGGGGGTTACCTTTGCCTCCCATATCGATGGGCATAAAATTTTTATGGGCCCCGAGGAGAGTATGCGCATCCAGTCCAATCTGGGGTCCACCATTGCCATGGCCTTTGACGAGTGTGTGGAGAATCCGGCTCCCTATGAGTACGCGAAAAGCTCCTGTGCCCGCACGGCCCGGTGGCTGGAACGCTGCAAAAAGGAGATGGAAAGGCTCAACAGCCTGGAGGATACCCTGAACCCCCGCCAGATGCTGTTTGGCATCAACCAGGGCTGCACCTTTACCGACCTGCGGACCGAACATATGAAGCGCATTGCGGACATGGACCTGGACGGCTATGGCATTGGCGGCCTGGCGGTAGGGGAGACGGCGGAAGAGATGTACGCTGTCATTGAGGCGATTGAGCCATATATGCCGGAGGATAAGATTCGCTACCTTATGGGCGTAGGTACGCCGGTCAATATTTTGGAGGCCGTGTACCGGGGGGTGGACCTGTTCGACTGCGTAATGCCCACCCGTAATGCCCGGCATGGGCACGCCTTTACCAGCGAGGGGGTGCGAAACCTGTTCAACGCCAAGTACACGCTGGACCAGGCGCCTTTGGACGAGGCCTGCGGCTGTCCGGTCTGCCAAAAGTTCACCAGGGCCTATATCCATCATCTGTTTAAGGCAGGGGAGATGCTGGCCATGCGGCTGATGGTGATGCACAATCTGCACTTTTATAACCACCTGTTTGCGCAGGTCCGGGACGCCCTGGACCAGGGTTGCTTTGAAGGGTTTTATCAGGAAAAGCTGCCTGTGCTGGGACGCAGGCTGTAACAGGCTGCGCAGGAAAAGCGGAGAAATTGAAAGATTGTTCCATAAAGCGCTTGCAAGTTGCCGGGATTCCTGATATAATCAGTAAGAATTACTGGAAGGGATGTGTTCGCACAAGATGTACAACCTAAAGCTATTGGATGCTTCGGCTGCTGCCGGGGCAGGCGGCGGGATGAGCCTCATCGTCATGATTCTGGTCTATGGACTGTTTTTCCTGGCGCTGTATTTCATTTTCTTCCGTCCCCAAAACAAGAAAAAGAAGAAAGAAGCGGAGATGCGTAAAAATGCCCAGGTGGGCGATGAGATCACAACCATCGGGGGTATTTGCGGGCGTATTGTGGCGGTGAAGGATGAATCGGACTCTGTAATTATTGAGACTGGCAGCGACAAGTCTAAGCTGCGGGTAAAGCGCTGGTCGATTGGCAGCGTGGATACAGTCCATGAGGACGATGCCTAAGGACAGGCTTTCCGGTCTCTATTTCTTCGTGTTTCCATCGAACTAGGGCTTGTTTGAAAATAGGGAAAGTACCGGATTTTTGAATCAAAACGAGAGATTTCCAACACAGAAAGCTTTTGCTTTGAACAAAAAGACAGCATTGCAATTTTTCAAATATGCCCTAACATTAATTTAAGAATAAAAGGCCCTCGCGGCTCATATGAATGTCACATATCCTGTGAAATCTATGAGCTGTGAGGTCTTTTTACTATGAAATGGTTTAAAGCGATGCTGCTTTCCACTGTAGTGGCCGCCGTGGCCGCTGCCCTGCTGCTGAGTGCCGCCGCCTTTGTCATTGCCCGTATGGGGGCTTTGCCGCGGGGGTCCTTGGCGCTTATTACCACGCTGATTGCCTGTGCCGCTGTATTCTTAGGGGGATTTCTCTCTTCGCTGTCCCTGCGGGAAAAGGGACTGCTGCTGGGCCTGGGGACGGGCGCGGTTCTTTTGGCCTGCGCAGGCTTGGTCACGGTGCTTTTGTTCCAAATCCAGCCGGGCCCGGCCAGCATAGGCAAGGCTGCAGCTGTGCTTCTCAGCGGCGGAATTGGCGGGATTCTGGGGGCCAATCGGAAGAGAAAGGTGAAGTTTTAGGGGAATCCCGGTTACAATCGTGCAACTTTTCTTGCAATTTCTCCTTTTGTTTTGTATAATATAGAAAATAACGGCGGGAGCCGGAGAGGGAGAGAGTGCGATGAAGCGTTTTATACACGGCGTACATACATGGTTTGCGCTGGCCTTTATGGTTTTGCTGCTGCTGCCCTTAGCGGCCTGTGGAGGTAAGTCGGGAGACAGTGCCTCCAGCAGTGCTGCCTCCTATTCAGGCGAAAATTCTGCAGAGCGGATGTCCGCCACCGCCAGCGCCGGGGATATCAGCCCTTATGGTGAAATGGAAAGCGGCGCTGCCCAGGAAGCCGAAGGGGAGGCGCCAGACGCAGAGGGGATAAGCGCAGAAACGATCCGCCAGGAAAACCGCAAGCTGATTACCACAGTAAATGTGGAGGCGGAAAGCGAGGAGTACGACCAGGCTATATCCTGGCTGGAGAGGAAGCTTGCCGAGGTGGGTGGCTACACAGAACATTCGGACGTATACGCATACAGCGGTGACAACCGGAGCTGTGAGCTGCGTTTACGTATCCCTGCGGAAAAGCTGGACGGTTTTCTAAGTGGATTGGAGGAGAACTGTAATATACTGTGGCGGTCCGAGGCAGAAGAGGACGTGACCCTGGACTATGTGGACACGAAAAGCCATCGGGACGCCTTGGAGGTAGAGCAGGAACGGCTGCTGGAGCTTTTGGAAAAAGCGGAGACTTTGGAGGAAATCCTGAAGCTGGAGGACAGGCTTACCAATGTGCGCTATCAGCTGCAGAATTATGAGACCGTTCTGCGGACTTTGGACAGCAAAATCAATTACAGCACCTTGGTTTTGAGCTTGCGGGAGGTGAAGGAGCTGACAGAACCGGAGCCGGAGAGCTTTGGCAGCCGTGCGGCCTCTGGAATGCGGGACAACGCCAAGGCGATAGGCCAGTTCTTTATGGACCTGGCGCTGTTCATTTTGGTCCATCTGCCGGTGATTGGACTGCTGGCAGCGGTTGCCCTGATCGTGCTGTTCTGTACCCGCAAGCGCCGCCGGGAGATCCGGGAACAGCGCAGGCATCAGAAGGAGCTGCTGCAGGCGATGCGATCAGAGTCTTCTAAGAAGCAGGAGGATCAGAAGGAGTAAAAAGAAATTTGCTATACCCTGCAGACATAGCTTCCTATACGTTATAAGCATTTGCTTTTTGGAAGAAAGTGGAGTATAATAGTAGACATTCAGAGAAATGCCGATGACTTGCGGCTGAATGAAGCTTAATGCTTTGCGGAAAGGAAGTAATTTGGAATGACAATTATAGAAAACAAAACATTTGATGAAGAGCGTGCTCTGTATGGTAGCTCAGAGCTGACCGTAAAAAATTGTTCCTTTGACGGCCCAGCTGACGGCGAGAGCGCCTTTAAAGAAGCCCGGGAGATTTGCGTGGACCACTGCTTTTTTAACCTGCGCTATCCTTTCTGGCATGATGAGAAGGTGCATATTCACGACAGTGAGATGACCAGCCTTTGCCGGGCCGCTCTTTGGTACACGCATCAGGTGGAGATCACGGAAAGCAAACTGCACGGCATCAAGGCGCTGCGGGAGTGCGGGGACATAACCATGCGGCACTGCGACGTTATTTCACCAGAGTTTGGCTGGTTTACCAAAGGCATCACCATGGAAGATGTATCTGTAGAGGGAGAATATTTCATGATGCGTTCAGAGGGGCTGCATTTTGACAATGTGCGTCTTAATGGCAAATATTCTTTCCAGTACATTGAAAATGCCACCTTTGAAAACTGCAATTTTGACACAAAAGACGCTTTCTGGCACGCTAAGAATGTAATAGTGCGGAACAGTACCATCAAGGGGGAATACCTGGCCTGGTATTGTGAAAATGTCACCTTTGAAAACTGCAAGATTATTGGTACCCAGCCTCTCTGTTATTGCAAGGGCTTAAAGCTGATCCACTGTGAAATGATTGATACTGATTTGAGCTTTGAAAAGTCGGAGGTAGAGGCCAGCCTCACCGCGCCGATTGCAAGCATCAAAAATCCTCTGTCCGGCCGCATCTGTGTTCCGGCTGCAGGAGAGATCATTCGGGATGACCCGGCCTCTAAGGGGGAGATTGTCCTGGGCAAAGAGTGCTGCTGCGCTTAAGTTCTGCATATCGCCTTGCCCTGTTGAGTTGGGTTAATAGCACAGCGGAAACGCGCTGGGGTAATTTTTTAGCACGGATATGGATATAGGGTACTAAAGGGCTGGAGCTTTACACTATTTCGCTCCGGCTCTTTCGTTTGCCCAATATTCTGTGCGGGATTTGGGTAAAGAGAAAGGTCTTTTCTGTATTCTGCATTTTTAAAGATTGTATATATATTCACTTTTTGTGCAGATTCATGAGCTAAATTTCTCTACAAGTAATTTTGTGTATAAAAAACACATAACACCGATTGACAGCCTCCATTTTTTGTGATATAATGACTGCGACACAAAGCAATGGGGCGATAAGGAAGGGACTTTTTGGTTACATGGTTCTGCTTGTGTTACCAGTCCCGGTGCCCCAGCTCTTATTAGTTCGGACGAAAACCACCCATACAGTGATATGTGGGCGCATTTATCGAAAAGTAAGAGCTGAGTGTACAATAACCATCTGTGTTTGCCAAGGAGGTGAGCAGGTCCCATTTTTGCTAGGGGTAAAGCGTTGTGCCAACGGGTTTCCAGTCAGGAACCATAGTTACTGAACATCCGGAAGGGGTACCCCTTCCGCCGTGTATATCTATAATAGATATACACGATCTCACAGTGATTGTTGAGCAGAGCGCTTTACAGGACGCGTTTGTGTATGCCCGAAAACACCTGTGCATTTTGCACCATATTTTCTATGAGGAGGCTATTCAAGCATGAGTAAGAAGATCATTGCGCTTGTTCTGGCGCTGGCTATGCTGGTCACCGTTCTCGGGGCCTGCGGCGGCGGAGAAGCAAGCAGCACGTCCAGTGCCAGCTCTCAGAGTACTGAGAGTTCCGGCACGGAGAGCACTCCCGCTGAAGATTCTTCCAGCGAGGAGAGCAGCGAAGGTGAGGAGACACCGGTTGATACCAAGACTGGTATCATGACCGAGGTCAACACAGACCGCGGCGAAACTCTGATTGTAGAGTGCGCGACCAAGACAGACGTTCCCGGCCAGTTCAACTCCTATATGTCTGGTACCCAGATGGGCTCTGGCATCCATCAGCTTATGAGCAGCCATCTGTGGGAGATGAACACTGCCAAGGGCGAGCAGTACGGCGAGATCGCCGAGGGCATGCCCGAGAGCAACGAGGACTTCACTGAGTGGACGGTTAAGCTCCGTCAGGGCATCAAGTGGTCCGACGGCGAGGATGTAAACGCGGATGACGTGGTGTTTACCTTCAACATGATTATGGACAACGACACCATCGGCTGCTCCGCTGCTACCAAGCTGTACATAAAGTCTGTGGAGAAGGTTGACGACTACACCGTCAAATTTACCATGACTGAGTCCTTCCCCCGCTTTACCCAGCGCTATGGCATCACCGTTTGGGGCACTGACTACCGGATCGTTCCCGAGCACATTTATTCCCAGCAGGCGGACGTGACCACCTTTAAGGATGAGCAGCCTGTGGTGGCTGGCCCCTACACGGTAAAGGAATATGACCCGCTGGGCATGTGGATCCTCTACGAGCTGCGCGAGGACTGGAAAGACAGCACCCTGGGCGTAGTTGGCCAGGCGGAGCATGGCTTCACCGGCAGCGAGAATCCTCCCAAGTATGTATGGTTCCGTTCTTTCAGCGACTCCACTACCAAGCAGATGGCTATGATCAACAACGAGATCGACGTGCTCTGCGAAGTGACTTTGGAAGAGTTCGAGACCATGAACAGCGCGAACGATAAGATCAAGTGCTGGTACGAAGACTTCCCCTATGCTAACCCCGATGATCCGGGCGCAAAGGGCATCGTGTTCTCCCAGGGCAAGGGCGCTCCCTATGATAACCCCGACTTCCGCTGGGGCATCTGCCTGGCTCTGAACATCGATCAGATCTCCATGAACACCTTCTCTGGCGCTGGCCGTGCAGCCCCCATCCCGCTGCTGAACAACACTCAGTACCTGCAGGAGACCTATACTATCCCCATGCAGGAGTGGCTGGAGAACTTTGAGCTGGATCTGGGCGATGGCACCACCATTAAGCCTTATGACACTGGCTATGCCAAGCGTATGGCTGACTCCCTGGGCATCAGTGGCACCGATGAAGAGCTCATCACCATGTTTGGTGCAGGCTGGTGGAAGCAGGATAAGGAAGCTGCTGAGAAGCTGCTGAAGAAGGCTGGCCTGGAGAAAAAGGACGACGGCTGGTACTTTGACGGCAAGCCCTTTACCATTGAGCTGAGCTATCTGGCGGATAACGAGTTCCAGGAGATGCGTAGCGTTACCGCGGTTTATAACCAGCTGTTAGAGTTTGGTCTTAACTGCACTATCGTGAGCAAGTCTTCCGCTACCTGGGATGTGGACGGTGGCCAGGGCAACTTTGAGATTGCTGGCTATTGGCCCTCTGCTGGTATACTGAGAGACTTCTACAGCAACATCAGCGGCTGGGATCAGGAGCTCATTAAGCCTCTGGGCGAGACCGGTTCTGGCCAGGGTGCCCGCTGGAGCAATGACCGCGTCACGGAGATACTCCATGAGCTGGCCAATGTGGACCCCACCAGCGAGAAGAGCTATGAGCTGCATACAGAGTTCCTGCAGATTGCTGTTCAGGAGATGCCTGACATCAACTTCCTGTCTGGTACCAAGTTTGTACCTACCAACAGCACTTACTGGGATGGTTATCCCAATGCGGAGAATCCCTATGACGGTCCCTGGTGGTGGTGGAGCTGCTTTAAGTACATGCTGCCCCATATCGAGACCGTGCAGCAGGGCTAAGCAAGTCCCTATCGAACGCAATAGCGTAGTTTGAACGGAGGACGGGTGTGCGGGCCACGGCCTGCATGCCCGTCTAATATTTTACAGATAGGAAGTAATGCGAAACAAATATGAAGAAAGGAGCAGTACCATGCGCACAGGGGGAAGTCCCCTTGTGTAAGTCCCGTGTTGCATGGCGAATAGCATGAAATTCAAAACATTCTTTTTGCAGCGCGTACTGGCCTGGGCGCTGACCATTTTGATCGGCGTGACTTTCATCTTCTTCATTCCCCGCATGTTCCCTTCCGATCCGGTTGAGAACATGATATCTCAAATGGAGACTCGTTCGGGTAATATGGCGCCCGAGGAAAAGGACGCTCTGCGCCAGTCCCTGCGCATCCAGTTCGGCCTGGACGGCAACCTGCTGGAGCAGTATGGCTACTATTTGAGCCATGGCTTGCTGCGCTTTGACTTTGGCCCCTCTTTGATGAGCTATCCAGAGAAGGTGGGGGACATTATTGGCCGCAATTTGCCCTATACGCTGATTCTGTCCTTGACTTCTACCTTGCTTGCGTGGTTCATTGGCAATTTTATTGGCCTGCTGGCAGGCTTCCGCAAAAATAAGCGCTCCTCAAAGATTCTGGAGGGCATTGCCATCTGTATCTATCCTATCCCGTACTTCTTGGTGGCGCTGGTTTTGCAAATTATTTTCGCCTTTATTCTGGGGTGGTTCCCCTTGCAGGCGACCATTAAGGCCAATGCAGGATTTGGATCCTGGCTGGGTTCTATCTTAAATGCCTCGGTATTGCCGGCGCTGTCTCTCTTGCTGCTGGGAACAGGCTGGTGGATTATCTCCATGAAATCTCTGGCTTCTACCACGGCAGAGGAGGACTATGTGCGCTTTGCCCGCTACCGCGGCCTGTCCGAGCGCACCATTGGCGCCAGCTATGTGCTGCGCAACTCCATTCTTACGCAGATTACCGCGCTGGCCATGAGCTTGGGCGGTGTGTTTGGCGGCTCCATCATGACCGAGATCATTTTTGGATATCCAGGTGTGGGCACGCTGATTCAGAAGGCCATATTGCAGTCTGACTACAATATGATCTTGGGCCTGATTACAATCTCTATAGTCGCCATCTCCACTGCCACGCTGATCGTTGACTTGGTTTACCCGTTTATCGATCCGCGGATCCGTTACAGCTGATAGGAGGGGGAGCGCAATATGAAACGGTTTTGGAAAGCTGCTAACTTCCGCTTAAAGGCGGGATTGATTGTAACATCCATTTTTGTGCTTATTGGGTTTGTGGTTTATTTCATTCCCCATAAAGATCCCTTTATCAGTAACTCCTACCCCAACAATTTGGGCGCTTCTGCTGAGCATTGGCTGGGTACAACCAGCTTGGGCCAGGATATAGCTTGGCTACTGATTGAGGCCATTCATAATTCCCTGCTGATCGGCCTGATTGTTGCTACCATCGGCACGGTAGTGGGTGTGCTGGTGGGCCTGCTGGCAGGTTTTGCTGGCGGCGCTTTGGACAGAGTCTTGATGATTGTTACAGATACTTTCGTGGTAATTCCTTCTCTGCCCATCTTGATCATGATGACCTCTTTGATGAAGGGCGATTCTACTGTGGTCGTGATGGCCCTGGTGCTGGCCATGTTTGCTTGGGCCTGGCCCAGCCGCCAGATTCGTTCCATGGCATTGACCATTAAGGAACGGGACTTTATCCATACAGCCCGCTTCTCAGGCGAGAGTACCATGCAGATCGTTGTTACGGAAATTTTGCCCTTTGCGCTTAGTTGGTCCCTGTCCAACTTCATGAACGCCACATTGTCCGCAATTGGTTCTGAATCCAGCTTGGCAGTGTTGGGCTTGTCTCCCGGCAACCTGGTCTCTTTGGGCAATATGATCCAGTGGGCTAGAAACTACAACGCTGTTTTGGCCCAGCGCTGGCTGTGGATAGGCTCACCCATCGTTGCTACCGTGATTTTGTTTGTCGGCCTGTTTATGTTGATTACGGGGTATAACGACTATCAATCCATGAAGAGAGGCAGGTAACGAGAATGCTGAAAATTGAAAATCTGTCCACTTCTTATAAGACTATTGATGGTGATGTACACGTCATCAACGACCTGAATTTTACCATCAATGATAATGAGATTTTTGGTATCGCAGGTGAATCCGGCTGCGGCAAAACCACTTTGCTGAATACGCTCTATGATATTGTAGAGTTTCCCCTGGTGATTGACAAGGGCCGGGTGGTGCTGGAGGGTGAGAAGAACGGCAATAAGTTCTCCTTTGAGTCCGGCAAAATTCGTGACACTTGGTGGAATAATATTTCCTATGTTCCCCAGGCGGCGCAGAGCGTTTTGAATCCTATTGTGCGCTTGAAAAAGCAGTTTGTGGATTCCATTCCAAAGGAAGACCGGAAGAACGAAACCGAGACACAGACTTTGGAGAGAGTGGCCGAGTATTTGAAAGAACTCAGTCTTTCTCCCGATGTGCTGGAGTCCTATCCTTTCCAGCTTTCCGGCGGTATGCGTCAGCGGGCGATTATCGCCTTGGCGACTTTCATGTCTCCCAGCGTGGTGCTGGCAGACGAGCCTACCACCGCTCTGGACGTGGTAGTGCAAAAGGGTATTTTGATGATGCTGATGCGTCTGCAGAAGCAGCTGAAAAATACACTGGTTGTTGTTAGCCATGACATGGGCGTACACTATCAGATCACAGACCGCATGGCCATCATGTACTCTGGCAGTGTGATTGAGCTGGGCAAGACAGAGGATATCTTTGAAGACCCGATCCACCCCTATACCACCATGCTGGTAGGCGCTTTGCCGCGTGTGGGTGAGGATATCCAGCGCGTGGGTATCCCGGGACGTCCCCCAGCGCTGAAAAATCCGCCTCCAGGCTGCCGGTTTGCACCCCGCTGCCCTCATGCCACTGACCGGTGCCGGAAGGAAGTGCCGGAGTTCCGCGAGGTAAGACCCGGGCGGTTTGCCGCCTGTCATCTGCTCAACGAGGAGGCGAAGGCGAATGGCTAAGAAATTGCTTGAAATAAACGGAGTAAGTAAGATCTTTCGTGTGGGCGGTATGCTTAGGGGAAAGAAACTGGTAGCAGTGGATGATGTTACCCTGTCAATAGACAGCGACAAGCCCGTTATTTTGTCTGTGGTGGGCGAGTCCGGCTGCGGCAAGTCAACACTGTGTAAGATGGTGCTGCGGCTGCACAATCCGGACATAGGGGAAATCATTCTGGACGGCAAGAATTATGCGGACAGAAAGAGCTATGATCCGCACCAGTTTAAGCTGGACGTGCAGCCCATCTTCCAGAATCCCTATGAGTCTTTCTCTGCCCGCAAGACGGTGGACACCTATCTGTATAACACGGCTTTGCGTTTGGGAATCGCCAAGAATAAGGGAGAGGCGGACAAACTGGTGGATGAGGCTCTGAAGAGTGTAGGCATGTCGCTGGAAGTGGTGAAAGGCAAGTATCCCACCCAGTTCTCTGGCGGCGAGCTGCAGCGCGTCTCCATTGCCCGTGCCCTTATCACGCGGCCAAAGCTGATTATTGCCGATGAGCCGGTGGCTGCTATCGATGCTTCCATGAAAATGAACATCGTCAACCTGTTTAAGGAACTGCGAGATAAATATAAAATCTCTTTCATCTACATTACTCACGACCTGTCTACGGCTTATTATGTATCAGACTATATCGCGACCTTGTATCGCGGTTGCCTGATAGAGTATGGCCCGGCAAAGGCTATTATGGATGAGCCTGCGCACCCCTATACAGAGCTGCTGATGAGCTCTGTGCCGCGGATAGGCGACAAGTGGGACAAAGAGCTGGCCATGCCAGACATGGAGGGCAAGGAGTATTCCATTTCCTACTGCAAGTTTGCCCCCCGGTGCCCGTATGCCACGGATGAGTGCCGCAAAGAGCGTCCAAAGCCCACTAAAATGGGCGATGAGCGCATGGTGCTTTGCTACCACCCCTTGAACAGTAAAAAGGATTAAAGAGATCATATGTGATACTCAAGCTTAAGCCAAAAGAGCGAAAGGCGCGGAGAAATCTGCGTCTTTCGCTCTTTGTTTATTGGCTTTTGACCGATGGTATCTTCTGCAAATAAGATTATTACGACAAAAAGCCCCTTCCCCATGAAACCATGGGCCAGGGCTTTTCTATTTTTTAGAAAAATAGGTCATGGGTGTAAGAGGTGGAAGGTAGAGCTAGATAGTGAGAGATCGCCAGAGGCATCCTTAAGAAAGGAATTTTCCTCAAAAAAGATGAAAAGATCGGAAGTGGCGTTGTAGGAGTTGGGAAGTACATAGTAGAGACGGTTCACAACCCGGGAATCATCTTCAAAAATATCTATATTGACGGAGGGAAAAGCCAGTAGCTTTTCCGGCGGAAGAGGAGAAGAGGAGCTTACCGCTTGCAGATAACTTTGATAGATCTGCTGCTGCGTCAAGGAACGTCCCTCCTTTCAAAAATCTGTTTACTCATTTATGTTGTCTAAGACCATCAAAGCTTCTACCGGAACATCCAGCGCTGCACTGCAACGAGCGAGAAAAGTCGTGGAAGGATTATCTTTTTCGCCATTTTCCAGGGCACTTATGTAGCGCGGAGAACAGTCGGATTTTTCAGCTAAAAACTCTTGCGAATAGTTCTTTTTCTTTCGGAATTTCCGCAGAGCAGCACCATTAAAAGTAGCCAAAGTTCTCACCCCCTTTTCTTAAATATTGAGAGGATGAGCAAGGGAGTACTCCCAAAAGCACATAACAGTATTGATATTATATTGACAATGCATATTTAATACTATACGCTTTTTGTAAGTAAAAGGACCTGTACTCATCTCTACAATATTAAGAATAAATCATTGGAGGGGAAATGTGAAGGAACTATAGTGCATATTTGTGTTGAAAGCTGAAATATCTAAGAAAAAAGAGCAAACCCCTGTCTGAGCCTGCTCTTTTAGGAAAGCACGATTGAATTATTGGCTGAGAGAAAAAGCAAACTCTCTAATATATTCTCCGACAGCCGTGCCTGCGTCCGGAAGAACTGGCAGAGCTTTGAAGTTGGTTGTACGGTATGTCATGCAGAACTTCTTGCAGCTTGTCGGACCAGTGAGGACCCAGTACATCACTGAATTTTTAACGAGTCCAAATAGACCGATTATTTTCTTTTTAAAGTGTTCATAAATCAAGCGTCTATCCATTCGGGATCAACCCAATACCCCCAGGTTGCATTCCAACGACGGTATTGAACTCGACCTTGGTAAATTCTAGTTATCAGTTTAATTTCATCTGCTAAAGGCATAATACCGTTCATATTGATTACTCCTCTTTTAGCTGGAAACCTTCTATAATGAAAGCTTCGACAGAATCTGTACTAATCGGGTATTCTTCTCCGTTTTCCAGAACCAGAATAAAACTTCCATCTTTTTGTTTCAGAACGTAAGCTTCTGAAAGATCAAACTGGCGTACAGAAGTGTCTGTACATATTTCTTCTTTAGGCGGCTCATAATACGGCTGCAAAACAAAAGAGTAAGATGCAACCAGAATTAAAAGCGTTAGTGCAAGTAATAAGCTTTGGTACACCTTGGCTGTTTTCTGGACAGGTTTGGTCAGCATTGTGAAACGCGTTAAAATGTCACGTTCGTTCGCTTTCCGGTTAAAGCTGAACAGCTGTGCAGCAGCTTTAGGAGAAGCGGATGACTTTTTGGACGCTTTTTCCTTCTTGCTTAACAGATGAAAGATAATGCCCAGATAACCCAAGATGTCCTTTTTGGAAAAGCCTCGTGTGGCCGCCATGTCACACTGAATTTCCAGAATCTGGCTAATGTCCTTTCTCAGCAGATACACCACAGGGTTCCACCAGAATACACAGCAAAACAAGCAACTCAGCATTTTAACCAGCAAATCGCGATTGTAAATGTGCGTGTATTCATGTTTAAGTATGTAGTAGAGTTCTTCCTCAGTAAACTTTTCTGCAGGCAGAGCAATATGCTTGTGCCAAAGACCCACGCCCATGGGTATGTCCACCTTGGGACAAATACATACGGAAACAACAGGGCCGCCGGGATTCTCTTCCTGTATGGCTTGCAGCATCTGGTCGGCCAAAGGATCGCGGTTCTCGGTATAGCGGCTCAACAAATACAGACCGAAAAAGTATTTGCCTAAAAATACCACCAGCGTTATGATAACGCCAATGAACCAGACCCATCCCAACAGCTCCAGAATACTGAAGGAAACGCCGCCAATGGCTGCCTTCTCTGATTTGACCACCTCGAATACACGGCTGAACTCGTTGAGATTTACCGGCACTGTCATGGGTGTTTCAATGGAAAAGCACAACCGAAAGGTGCAGATCCCGTACAAAAGCAAAACGGTATGAATACCGAAACTTCTGAGAAAAAACTCCTTATTGCGGAACACATGAATGATAAGGATAAATATCGTGCTGAAAAGAACGGACATGAAAAGCGAAAACACGGTCACGTTCATTCTTCGCCGTCATCCCTTGTTCTGTATTCCTCCATGATCTCTTCCAGCTTTTTAAGCAGCTCTTCCTGGCTTTCCTTGTCCGCCTTCTTGGTCATTGCCACGGCAGTGGCCCGGAAAACGCCATTCAAGTTTGCGCCGCCCTTTTCAGCCAGCTGTACATAGTATTCCTCTTTGGTAACTGTACAGCGGAACCGCCGGGCATACTGCTTGCCGCGCTGCTCAAAGCTGCAACACTCCACTGCACCCTTGTTTTCCAGCGACTTCAGCATGACGCGCAGGTAATGTTCACCCCAGGTCTGCTTCTCGCAAAGCTCTTCCATCTCAGGCACACTGAGAGGAGTGTTTTGATCCCAGAGAAAAGCCATCAGTTTTTCCTCGCTTTTTGATAGCGAAAAGGCCAATCGTTTCACCTCTTTTCTATAACTTTATTTAGGATAAAATTGGATACCAGCACCTGCCAGCTTTAACGGGGAGGACCCGCCTGACAGACGCAAGCAGCCTGCACACAGCCTGTTTTTTCTAGGATGAGCGTTAGTCTCTGGCAGACTGATATGCTAATGATATTATAAGCATTTTAAAAGAAAATGTCAAGCTTTTTATTGCAAAAGTTAACATTTATTCCGCAAAGAATAATAATTTGCGGCAAAGCGCAAGGCTGCTGTTCTTTGCGCTTTGCCGCTGGCGGATTAGATCTCTTCTATGTGGATTTCCACTTCATGGCCGCACTGGCAAGAGCGGATGATGCCGTCAATAATGGCCTGGTTATAAATAATCTGGCTGGTGGGAATGGGAGCGGGCAGACCCTGCTGTACAGCGTCGATGAACGAGCGGCACTTGAGATAGAAACAGTCTGACTTGGTCTCTCGGGCGTTCAGCAGGGGCACAGGCGTGTGGGTGGGCTCGCCAAACTCATCGTGGAACAGAGTGACGTTGCCGCAGCTGCCGTCCCAGGCGCCGCCCCACAGGGACTCGGGATTGGCGGGTTCCACCTTCAGGCCAGCGTCTGTGCCTAAGAAGATGGTGTTGCCCGTAGTGTCCATGTGCATGGCCCAGGACATGCGGAAATCTAGGGTAATGCCACCCTCCAGCCGGATGAAAGCCCCGCAGAAATCATCGACAGAAAAACGGGCGGCATCCTCCGGGGGAGTATACTTGGGGTTTTTGCCAAAGAAATCGTAGCTGACGGCAGAGACCGTCAAAGGCTTGGGATAGCCCAGGGCGTTCAGGACCATATCCAGAGAGTAACAGCCAATGTCTGCCAAAGCGCCCACGCCGGCATATTGCTTTTCAATAAATGTACTGCCGGGAATACCCCTGCGCCGGCCGCCGCCAGTCTGTACATAGTAGACTTTGCCCAGCTTGCCGCTTTGCACAATCTCTTTGAGCTTTTTCATGCGCCCATCGTACCGGGGCTGGAACCCAATCGTAAGGATTTTGCCAGTAGCTTTTTCTACCCGGCGCAGCTCCTGGGCGTCCTCC
>CAJUPK010000015.1 GCA_910588415.1 uncultured Oscillospiraceae bacterium
TGTAGTCCCCGTAAGCACCATTACACTGACAAACAGGAGCAACAGAATAATGATTCTAGCGCCCGTTTTGCCAGCCGCTCCCAATAGCAGCTGGCCCAGCAGGCCTCCGATTACTCCCCCGCCCACGCCGGCGTTGGTCCTATATAGTGCTGTTATGTAATCAAAGAAGGATAATCCCGAAGAAATCTTCGCTCCGCCAAAAACAAAGCCTGTGGCGCAGAACAGCACAATCACCAATGCCGTCAGCCAAATCTTTCCGCTTAAAGAGCCAGTAGGCCTGTCCAGAGTTGTGATCACAGCCACATAAATCATCAATACGGGCCAAAGCACCACCCAGCCGCCAAAGATACCTAAGACAGCGTTATGCGCCCATTTCCACAAGCTGTCTCCTTCAAAAATCGCCAAGCAGCCTAGAAAAATTGCGCAGGCAAAAAGCAGTACAGCTCTCACCTGATTTTTTTGCCGGATCTCCTCCGCTGTAGGCTTTACCGTTTTTCCTCGGTTCCCGGCACTGTGGCGACCCGTTCCGGCCCGTGTCCTGCCTCCTGTATTCCCTTTGGCCGCAGCTGGTTTTTTTACTGCGGCCTTCTTCTGTTCTGCCACGTCGTATCATTCCTCCCCTATCCTCTGCCCTGTGCAGCCCTTTCTCAAGCTCCTCACGCGCCAGCTTCCATCACTGGCAAAAGCATCCTGCCGTTACCCTTATAAAGGCTTGCCTGTAAACAGATTGACGCCCTGCACCTGCTCTATAATACCAATCACCGTCACTGCCAGCCCAGCCAGTAAGGTGTAAATGGCAAAAATGCTCAGTTTGTTGGTGGTCACTATCCACTTCAATAGTTTGATGGCCAAAAATCCTACAACAGCGGCTGTAATAACGCCTGCAATCAGCGGCACCGCGCCAATAGCTTCTCCTGCCGAACCCACATCCTTCAGCGAGACCAATGCCGCCGCCGCAATGGATGGAATTCCCAGCACAAAAGAATAGTCCAGAGCGGTCTGCTGATTGATTCCTCGCAGCAGACCCACCGACATGGTAGAACCCGAGCGGGACAGCCCCGGAAACACAGCTGCCAGACACTGGGTAAAACCAATAATCACCGCATCCCCCACCGTATACTCCCTGCGGCCATCCTTGGGGATTCGTTGGCCCCGATTATCCGTTGCGTGGCGGGTAGAGCAGTTGACCCGGTTGGCACGTATTCCTAAGAACAGCAGCAGACTGGTCGCCAGCAGCGCCAGGCCCTCTACAATGATGCCAGAGTCAGAAGCCAACTGTTCCGACAGGTCCTTTACCTTTAAGTCTGTGCCAGGGATGGGCAGGAATAGGATAAACAGCGGCAACAGGCCAATAACCAGCATAAAGATAAGCCGGCGGTCTGCGTTCATCCTGTCCCATTGAAAGCGCCCCCGAAACAAATCGGTACACAGGGAAAAAAACTCTTTGATCAGTCTCCAAATCAGCTGCCGATATACAAAAACCACTGCAATGAGAGTGCCCAAGTGCAGCATCACGTCAAACAGGATCCCGGGCAGCTCAATACCAAATATATGCTGGGAAATGGAAAGATGCCCGGAACTGGACACTGGTAAAAATTCTGTCGCCCCCTGTATCACACCCTGAACAATTGCTTCTACGATGGTCATGGCCTTCTCCTTTATGTAAATTATCTGTCAAAATAATATTTCTATTATTTTATGAAATTCACTGGTCAGAAATGTATGTACAGGGCAAGCTCTTGCGGAACTTCCCCTGCCTGTAGAGTTTCCCCCAGTTTAAGGGGATTACTTGTTGTCAGGCCCCCTTCTTCTTGGAGTGCCCGGCCCTATTTTTCTTTTTCTTCTCTTTATCAATCATGTGATTTAAGCAGTCCATTGCGTCGGACAGAGAGCCAAGGGAATCGATCAGTCCCTCCTCCACGGCGTCCGGACCGTCCAGAACACTGCCCACATCCATCACCAGTTCTTGGGTATTCATGGCCAGTGTGGTAAAGCGCTCCTTACTGATGCCGGAATTCTGGGTGACAAAATTGGTGATCCGGTCCTGCATCCGCTGAAAATATTCCAATGTCTGTGGGATTCCCAACACCAGACCATTCATACGCACTGGATGAATGGTCATGGACGCTGACTCCGCAATAAAAGAGCGTTTTGCCGCTACTGCTAAAGGTACGCCAATAGAGTGTCCTCCCCCCAGCACCAGAGAAACGGTGGGCTTCTTCATGCCCGCCACCAGTTCTGCCAGCGCCAGCCCGGCTTCTACATCTCCCCCTACTGTATTCAGCAGCATAAGGAGGCCATCCACTTCCGGATCCTCCTCCACGGCTACAATCTGGGGGATCACATGTTCATACTTGGTGGTTTTATTCTGAGAGGGAAGGATATAGTGTCCCTCAATCTGCCCTATAATGGTCAGGCAGTGTATTGTATTCCCATGGCTGTGGGTTATCACCGAGCCGCTCTCGTTGATCTGCTTCTGCTGCTCGGAAAAACCCTCCTGCACGGAAGTATCCGGTTCCTCTTCAGAATTTTTTACAGCCCTGATCTGGTTCTTCTTTGTCACTGTTTTCTTCATTGCGCAGCACTCTCCTTTATAGAGAAAGTGTGTCCATTTCCGAAGAAAAGATACTGCCAGGAGCTAAATTCATAGAGGAATCTTCCGCAGTCCATGATGCCTTGGTTCAGCCGCAGCGGCACAAGGTACAGCTTATATATTATAGCACGCACTTTCGGTTTCGGCAAGTCTAAGACCGGAACTTATACTTTTCGTAAGAAATGACGCATCAAACCCCGCTTAAATTGGCAAATTTCTTTACTATAGCTCCATTAGTTGTGCCTTTACACCATTTATCCCATTCAAATCGTCCAACATTTTTCCTGCTTCACCAGGCTCTCCACATACTTGCAGCAAAATCAGCCCGTCATCCGAGCAGTTCCGTTCCCCTGCTTCATGCAGGCCTACCCGCATTTTGATATTGCACCCATATTCCGTCAGTGCCTCTTGCAGCCTTGGTGCGTTCGCTCTTCTGTGGTCTACCCGCAACCCCATAATCTGGCAGTTCATATGCATGACCTCCTTGTAATTTCTATAGAAAAGTCTTCCCGGCTGCTGTCAGTTTTATTCCCGGCTCAAGACTTCTATAGAGTAAACGCACTGTAAAATTGGAAATACCGCTTTTACAGCTAGGCGGTTTTGCCGCCCGGTTCAAAAGAGGAATGTCGCCTTTAAGGCGCGCTAACTATACTTTGCAGAAGGTCCAACATCCACAGGCAGTATAAAAAGGGAGAGCATACCGCTCTCCCTTCCATCTGTATTCATCCGCCTGTTTGCACCGCACAGGCTTTCTAATCAATCTCTACCATGATCTTCATCTCGTTGCGGGTGGCCGCAGCGCGCATCACTACACGGATGGCCTTGGCTATGCGGCCCTGCTTGCCGATCACGCGGCCCATATCTTCCTCGGCCACATGCAGATGAAAAACAGTTGTCCCGTTTTCACCTTCCTCACTGGTTACAGAAACCTCTTCCGGCTTTTCAACCAGTCCAGAGGCAATGGCTTTTAACAGCTCCTGCATGGCTCTCGTCCTCCTTTCATGTTGGTATTTCAGATCACTCCATGCTTTTTAAACAGCTCCCGCACTGTGTCGGTAGGCTGGGCGCCATTGGCAATCCACTTCTTGGCCTTCTCCGGGTCTACCTTCACTACACTGGGCTCCTCCATTGGGTTATAATACCCAATTTCCTCAATAAACCGGCCATCCCTGGGGAAACGGGAATCTGCCACTACGATCCGGTAAAAGGGGTTTTTCTTCGCGCCCATGCGGCGCAGTCTGATTTTCACTGCCATGATACTTTCCTCCAAAATTGTTTTTTTTAATCTATGATAAGGGAATATGCACAAAGTGCCGCCCTGCTCAACTATTTTACGTTACTCCATAAACATGCTTTTTCATGTTTCTTCTTTCTTGAAACTCCTGAAAAATACCATATTTCCATCTGGGTCACAGAAGCTCATGCTGACCGCACCCCAAGGCCGGACAGTGGGCGGCTCCACAATTTCCGCGCCCATCTCCTGCACTCGTTGATGCGCCTCTTGGATGTCCTCCACTGTAAAAGCCAGCACAGCGCTCTGGCCTTCCCGAGGGTGGTCATCCCGCATAACCGTCAGGGCTGTTTCCTCCGCAAGAACGAACTGATGCATCTCATCCGCCACATCCTCACCAGGCAGAACGCCCAGCAGTTTCCGGTAAAAACTTGCCAACCTGACCACATCACCGGTCAAAAGGCAAACCTCGCCAATACGCCTGATCTTCATACATAACCTCCTGGGCAGTTAATCCATATCTTCTAAATCCTATGGATTCATACAGCGCCGCCGCTATACCATCTATGGCCCGGACCGTGACGATTGCCGCTCCGCTGTCGAAAACATCGTCCACAACCCTGCGGCATACCCTCTGCGCCAAGCCCTGTCTCCGGTACTCCGGCAGGGTCGCCACAAACTCAAGGGTAACCGATTCCCGGTCTACCGCAGCAGAAGCTGCAGAAACAGCCTTCCCGTCTTCGTCCAACACCATATAGCAGCGCAGCAGGCCGTCCTGGCACAGGGGATAGTGGTATTGGGGGTGAATATCCTCTCTCCCCTGGGAGAGTACCCGGTTTACCAGCCCCGCCCATTGGGCAAATTCCTCCTGGGTGTGGACTTCCATCACCTGTGTCTCCCCTGGGTACTCCGGCTTTCCCTCTGGCAACATGAACATATAGGCCTCATCGTCCATAGTGGGTTCTCTGGGTGGGTCCAGCTTCTCCTTGCCGCTATAGGCCAGCAGCACTTCCTCCGAGGTGTTTAGGGCCAGCCATACCGGCATGTTCAGGGCCCTTATCTCAGCAACCTGCTCCTGTATCTTTTCCCGGGGCAGGCCATTCAGGTTTACATCATATATGAAGGTGATGCCGAACACATCTCCTTTGGGACGAACAAACGAATAATACCGCCGTTTCACCCGTTCCATATGTTCCGCGCGACCAAAAAGGTCTATATAGAAGTCCGCCCCGCGGTCAATATATCTGGAGATCTCCGCTTTCGTCATGAACCTATAAGCCTCCTATTTTCCTTCCCACATTCGCAACATTCATAATGCGAATTAAAACGGCAGGTTCCCCATGCCTCCCATACCCCGCATAAACTTCTTGCCCTTTTTTCCTCCCAACTGTTTCATCAGCTTCTGCGTCTGCTTGAACTGATTCAAAAGGCGGTTTACATCCTCTACCTTTTGGCCGCATCCCGCGGCAATCCGCTTTTTCCGGGAGGCATCCAACGCATCGGGATGGCTGCGTTCATAAGGAGTCATCGAGAGGATAATGGCCGCTGTTCGGTCCATAACCCGCTCATCAATATCCAAATCATCCACTTTTCCGCCAATTCCAGGCAGTTTAGAGAGGATTCCCTTGATGGGACCCATCTTTTTAACCTGCTGAAACTGGTCCAGCATATCATTCAAATCCAGTTTATTGGTAAGCATCCTCTGGGCTGTTTTTGCCGCAGCCTTCTCGTCCATACGCAGCTGAGCGTCCTCGATCAGGCTGAGTACATCGCCCATGCCCAAAATGCGTCCGGCCATGCGGTCCGGGTGGAACGCCTCCAGTCCATCCAACTTTTCACCGGTACCGGCAAATTTGATGGGCTTGCCAGTCACCGCTTTAATGGAAAGCGCCGCACCGCCCCGGGTATCGCCGTCCAGCTTGGTAAGAATCACCCCGGTAATGTCCAGCAGCTCGTCAAAGGTTTTCGCCACATTAACGGATTCCTGGCCGATCATCGCGTCTACCACAAGCAGCACATCTGTAGGCTGCACAGCCGCTTTCATGCGGCGCAGTTCGTCCATCAGCTGTTCATCAATCTGCAAACGGCCGGCAGTGTCAATCAGCAGGTAGTCGTGGCCATAGTCCTTGGCGTGGCGCACAGCCTCCTGCGCAGTTTGAACAGGATCCTGCGTTCCCCGTTCAAACACGGGAGCTCCGGCTTTCTCCGCCATCACTTGCAGCTGCTTAATAGCAGCCGGACGATATATATCACAGGCTGCAAGGAGAGGTCTATGCCCCTGGCTTTTCAGCATATAGGCCAATTTGGCTGCATGGGTGGTCTTGCCCGCTCCCTGCAGCCCGCAAAGCATAACCACCGCTGGTGGATGAGCAGGACTTTTCAGCCGTTCCTGGCTGCCGCCCATAAGCTCCGTCAGCTCTTCGTTGACAATTTTAATCACCATCTGGGCGGGAGTCAGGCTCTCCATCACCTCGGCCCCTATAGCTCTCTCTGTGATCTTCCCTGTCAGTTCCTTGGCAACCTTATAATTCACATCGGCTTCCAAAAGGGACAGCCGAACCTCGCGCATAGCCTCTTTAACATCGCCTTCGCTGAGCTTCCCCTTGCTGCGAAGCTTTTTAAAAGAATTGCTCAGTTTTTCAGCTAACCCTTCAAATGCCATGCGGCTCACCCCTCTGGAATTTCTACAATTTGATATTTTAAGCTAAAAAAAGATAGCTCTGCCAGCACATCTTTCACTGGACCGCCCCAGCAAAATCAGTCCTTTTCTACGATCTCCTCCGCATAGGATAAAATGCTTCCCACATTTTCATCGATCTCCGGCACCGCTCCATGTTCCGCGTTTAAGTCCTGGATATTCAGCGCGCAGTCACAGATCAGCGCCAAAGCCCTGTGCATGTCTTGAAAACGCCGGGCCAATCCCAGCTTTCCCTCCATCTCAATCAGCAGCTGTTCTGCCCTCTTGATGGAATCTCTTGCCCCCTGTCGGCTGATCTCCCGGTCTTGGGCAATCTCTGACAAGGATAAATCTTGATTATAATAGGCGTCTACAGCCTCCCGCTGGGTCTCTGTAAGCATCTCCCCGTAAAAGTCCAGTAAATACGAAATCTTCAGGTCTTTTGCCATACCCAGCCCGCCCTTCTGAAATTCTGTAAAGTCACCATCTTTACACTTTTCTGATTATACACTATCTCCCTTTCTTTGTCAACTCCTATCGCCAAAGAATTTCAAAAAGAAGCCCTGGGCCGTTCACCGACCGTAAAGCCGTTTACCTTTGTTGTGCTTCCTGCCAGCTCCGTGTGCAATTTAAGGGGAAAATCCTTTTGAAAGAAGCCCTAGCATGAAAGCTATCGCCATCCGTGAACCCTGGGCCAGCCTGATTGCCCTTGGCCCCAAACGATAGAGACCTGCAGCTGGTTTACCCGCTATAGAGGGCCGCTGTACATTCATGCCAGCGCGGCAAAATGCCAAAGGCAGACCCGCGTTTCCAGGAGCTTCTGCAGCTGATTCCTGGACGCAAGCCTGCCTATGGAATGATTTTATGCCGCTGCACACTTGCAGGCCGCCTGTCAATGGACAAGACCTTCCTGTCCCGACCAATGAATCCGCAAGAACAGCTGTGCGGCAAATACAGCATAGGTCGCTATGCCTGGCTGCTGAAGGAGATCCGGCCTCTTGCCAGCCCACTGCCCGCGAAAGAGATGCTTGGCCTGTGGGAAGCAGGAGAACTGCCTGAACAACAAGCGCTTTTTCCTTTTATCACCCGCTCTTACAAGCCCTGGTAGCTCTCGGACAGAATCTGGCAGGAAGCGTCAAACTGCTTTCTTTCATCTTCTTCCAACCGCAACTCCAGCACTCTGTCCACTCCGTTACCATTGACAATACACGGTACTCCCGCATATATCCCCTGCTGGCCATACTCTCCCCGCAGCCTGGCGGAAACCGTTAATACACTGTTCTCATTAGAGAGCACTGCCTTTGCGATGCGTACCAGCGCCATGCCAATGCCATAGTAGGTGGCGTGTTTCGCTTCAATGATCCGTTGGGCCGCGTCCCGCACCTCAACGCTCAGCCTTTGCACATCCTCCAACCGGTAACGGCCTTCCGACTGCTCACACACATCAATCACAGACTTTGTTGCAATCATGGCCTGGCTCCAGGGGACAAACTCGCTGTCCCCATGCTCCCCAATCACATACGCATGCATGTTCCGGGGATCCACAGAAAAATACTCTCCCAGCAAATAGCGCAGTCTGGCTGTATCCAAAGTGGTTCCGCTACCAAACACCCGGTTGGGATTAAATCCGGAGAGTTCATATGTCACCCGGGTCATGATATCCACCGGGTTGGTTGCCACCAAAAAAATGCCTCCAAAGCCCGAGCGTACAATCGGCTCAATAATGGATTGGAAAACCTGCCGGTTGCGTTTAAGCAGGTCCAGCCGCGATTCCCCTGGCTTCTGATTTACTCCGGCACAGATGACCACAATGTCCGCGTCCGCGCAGTCGCCATACTCCCCTGCGTAAATTTTCATACTGGCGCTGGCAAAGGCCACACCGTGGTTCAAGTCCATCGCCTCTCCCTGGGCGCGCTTTTTGTCAATGTCCACCAGCACCAGCTCATCGCAAAGCGCCCGGTTTAAGGCTGAATAGGCAAAACTCATGCCCACCATGCCTGTACCCACCAACACAATCTTCCGCTTGTTACTGCACATAATTCCGCCGCCTTTCCAAAGCAAATTTCCTTTTTCGATATTCTGCCCGGGCCAGGACAAACTATGCGGTTCCACCTCGTCCACATAGATGGCAGCCGCCAGCCGTCTGTGCAAACTGGGTGCCAACAACAATTTATATGCAGATAGTTTCCTGTTTGGCCTCCTACCCGTATAAGGTCATGTTCCCCGCCCCTTTTTGCATATGTTTGATATATGGGCCGAATGGCCTTTTCTTTCCACAGAATTTGCATTTTATCTGAAAAGAGGCGGTCTTTATGGTCATCTACACCGTGCAGCCAGGCGATAGCCTTTATTCCATTGCCCAGCGTTTCCGGGTCTCTCCCCAGCGCGTCATTTTGGACAATGGTCTGTCCGAACCGCAAAGTCTCGCTGTCGGCCAAAGCTTGCTTCTGCTTTCCCCCGCTCTAACCTATACTGCCCGACAGGGAGATACTCTTCCCGCCATTGCGGATCACTTTGGCGTCACCCCGGAGATTCTGCTGCAAAACAATCCCAGGCTCTCCCTATCCGCACCACTGCGCGTGGGGCAGGATATTGTCATTCACTTTACCGCTGCCAAGCGCCGCCGGATTGCCCTGAACGGCTATGCCTCCAGCTCGGTTGACAGAAATCTTTTGGGCCGGACCTTGCCCTATCTCACCTATCTCACTGTGTTCGGCTATGGCTTTACTCTGGAAGGACGGCTGATTCCTCCCGACGACCTGCCGCTTTTAGAGCTGGCCCGTCAGCACCAGACACTGCCTGTCATGCTTCTCTCTTCGGTCACAGAGGATGGCGGCTTCAATAGCTACCGCACGGAACAGCTTTTGCAGAATCCAGACCTACAGCGCCGGGTCCTGGCCAACGTACTGGCTGTGATGGACCAAAAGGGGTATGCAGGCCTGGACTTAGATTTTGAATTTATTCCCCAGGGAAACTTCCAAGCATATCTGCAGCTGATTGAGACCGCTGCCGAACAGCTTCATGCCAAAGGGTATTTTCTCCATGTGGACCTTGCTCCCAAGACCTCCAGCAGCCAAAAAGGCCTTCTGTATGATGCCCATGATTACGCTGCCATCGGCGCTGTAGCAGACCGTGTGCTGCTGATGACCTATGAATGGGGCTATACCTATGGGCCGCCTATGGCTGTGGCGCCCCTGGACCAAGTACGCCAGGTGGCTGAATACGCTGTCTCCCAAATCTCTCCAGAAAAAATCCTGCTAGGCCTACCCAACTACGGATACGACTGGATTCTCCCCTTTGAGCGGGGCATCACCCGGGCCACAGCTATTGGCAATGAGTATGCTGTGGAGATTGCCCGCCGCCAGGGTGCGGCTATTCTGTTCAACGAGACAGCCCAGGCCCCTTGGTTCGACTATACGCGGGAGGGATTGGAGCATGTGGTGTGGTTTGAGGATGTACGCAGCATAGAAAAAAAGTACGATCTGATGGATGAGCTGTCCCTGCTAGGCGGCGGCTATTGGAATCTGGTCCGTCCCTTCCAGCAAAACTGGTCCTTTGCGGCCGCCCGTTACAATCTTCAAAAGCTGTGAAATTCCTATCTACCGTCATTCAGGCCTTCCTGTATAGATACGCACGGCCCCGGCTGCCAATCCGTTCCACTGCGCCCATCTCCCTGGCAGTGCTTAACGCCAAAGAGCCGTTCATAGGGGAAAACTTACCTTCCGCACAGAACTCCTTGGCGGTAAACTCCTCCTTCAGTCCTGGGGGCAGCAGCTTCCTGTAGTCCTCTGGGCCCTGTACCCATACCTCTTCCAACAGGCGCACGGGCATCCGCTCCCAACGGGTATATCCCCGCCTGCCCCGTCCATCTTTCAGCCGGTATTCCTCCACCTCCAGCAAGGGCACACAAAAGCTCAGCCCCGCTTTCCCCAGCTGCTCCCGAAGGCTATACAGTTCTGTCAGCAGTTCCCAGGGCCCGCCTGGCTTTGGGCTGCGCCTTCGGCGGGAGATGCTTCCATCCTCCCCCACGCTGATCAGCCATTTCACCGCTGCCACCGGATAGACCACGGTTACAGGGAAGTGCTCCAAGAAAAAATCCAGTTTTTTCCGCAAGCGGCCAAGGCCCGCGGTCTGGATCTCCATGATCTCCCCATTGTGGACAATATCCGCCACATACCGGCCTACCGTCACTTCCCTGAAGCTAGGGTCCGGTTCAAAATACAGTTTCAGCGCCGCATGCAGGGACTTTTCCCCCAGTGTGCCGATCCCGCCTGTTCCTCTCGCCTCCTCCATAACCTGCTGGCAGGCCTGCAGAAAGGCGCTCTCATTCACAGGCATCAGGGGCCGCAAGGCCAAACAATTCCGCAAAGTTACTAAACAGGATCTTCCGGTTCGCCGTTTCTCCCAGTTCCAGCGAGAAGAAAGCCTTCAGTTCCTGCTCTACTGGCCACATAGGAAAATCCGTGCCGAACATAACCCTGCCTATGCCAAAATGCTCTATGCTGGCCCGGGCCTCGTCCTGGCTCAAGAAGGGCAGGGAGCTGGACACGTCCGTATATAGCTTCGCGCCCTGTAAACAATTCCGGGCCTCCTGCCATTGGGTATATCCCCCCAGATGGGCCGCTATACAGACCATCTCCGGCAGCTTGTCCAGCACTCTGGCCAATCGGCAGGGAGAGGAAAAATCCTTTCTTTTATCTCCGGTGTGCAAAAGAATTGGCAGCTGCCGCTTCACTGCCTCCCGGTACAGAGGAAATAATGAAGGAGCGTCAATGGGAATCTCCTGAAAGTCTGGGTGCAGCTTAATACCGCGCAGTCCCCGGCGCTGGATATCCTCCACTTCACCTGCCACATCCTTCACATCCTGGTGCCAAGCCGCTAAGCCCACAAACGCGGGATACTCTTGGCAGGTACTCTCAATAAAGCGGTTGATCGCCGGTACCTGTTCTACCTTTGTTGCCACTGAACACACCAAAAAGCGGTCGATCCCAGCCCTGCCTCCTGTTTCGGCCAGCACAGAGGGAAGGCCCACATGATGCATTCGCAGTCCGTAAAAACTGCCTACAGAAGCTGTGGCCTTTTCCGCGATTTTCTCCGGATATATATGGGTATGGGCGTCCGCCGCAAAATACCGGACTCCCCTATATGTTACAGACACCTTGAATCCTCTCCTTCCACAAAGTATTCAGCCTGTTGTTTTCTTCTGCCTGTCCCTTTGAGCTTTGGAGTATATACAGCCGCAGTAGTCTTGGCGGTACAGATTGTATTCTCTTGAAAGCTCTATGGAGCGCTTATAGCCCTCCCGTTTTTTAAAGTCAGCGGGCAGATGTTTTACCCCCCATTGTTCCCCCACTTCCTCGCCCAGCTGGTTCAATACCTGGGCATTTTTAAGGGGACTAATGCTCAAAGTCGTGGTAAAATACTCCAACCCATGGGCCTTGGCCGCCTTAGCCGCCGCTTGCAGCCGCAGGCGGTAACAGGCAAAGCATCTGGCCCCACCCTCCGGCTCTTCCTCCATGCCTTGGGCTATGTGGTCAAATGCTGTGGCATCGTACTCACAGGGGAGAAGCGTTACGGGCCTGGACAAAGGCATTTGAGAAATCAGCCTTTGCAGCTCATCCAGCCGCTTAGTGTACTCACCCTCCGGCGAAATATTAGGATTATAGTAGAGCAGCGAAATATCAAAATACTGGGTGAGATATTCCAGAACAGCGCTGGAGCAGGGCGCGCAGCACACATGAAGCAGCAGTGTCGGTATCCTGCCCTGCAGCCCGGCAAGCAAGCTCTCCAGTTCTTTGGCATAATTGCGTTTTGGATTTTGGCAGAACATAAACGGCCTCCCCCATATATGAAGCCTTCTGCTCCATACTATAACTTACACGTTGTTTTTGCTGGTTTGAAAAAACTTTTCTGCATAATAGTGCATATACAAAAGTTTGACAGCTCTCAGAAGCGGAACCTTCTCAAAATGTTGTCTTAGAAGGTTTGTAACTATCAAATTCTACCACACCCCTGCCGCAAATGCAACTGCAAAAAGTCCTCCGCCATTCCCCTTTCCAGTTGACATAGCACCCGCAAACAGGTATGATATACATATGGACTTTATTTCATTTAAACTCGCTGGAAAGGACTGGGCCCCATGGACCTGAGTTTTCTTATCTCCAATCCCCTTATCAATGTCAGCGTGATCTCCTGGGCTGCCGCTCAGGGTATCAAAACGCTTATCGATTCTGTGAAGCACAAGCAATTCGACCGCCACCGGCTGGCCGGGGCTGGCGGTATGCCCAGCTCTCATTCCGCAGTCACCTGCTCTGTACTGCTTACATCCTATTACCTCTATGGGTTCAATTCTCCCAGCTTTGCCCTCGCCTTTGTAATGGCGCTTATTGTCATGTACGACGCTACAGGGGTACGGTGGGCAGCCGGCCTGCATGCCCGGGCTATCAATCATATTGTGGAGTTTCTAGAAAGTGAGGGAAGTCCCGAAGGACAGCGCGCCCTGCGGGAGCTGATCCCTAAACTCAACGAGTCCTTGGGCCACCGGGTTCGGGAGGCCATCTGCGGAGCTGGGCTAGGGTTTCTTATAGCCATTCTGGGACACATGATCCGTCAGGGCAGGTTCAGCATTTTTTAGCGGCCCTAACCCCGCAGTAGCCTGCCGCTCTGCTGGCCAGCTGTCAAAAATCCATTGTGATGCAATTCTGAAAGCATAAAGCAAGGCAGAGACTGCTTTAGTCCCTGCCTTGCTTTATGTCTCCCTATGTTCCTGTTCTTTATCCCTTCTCTCCCTTCTCTCCTTTCTCCTCCTTCTCTTCTGAATGACCGCCAGTATCCAGGAGATACCAACAGCTGCTGCCACATACAGGCATATCCCGGTCAAATAGGTCCATCCCATGCCCATTCCCCCATTTGCGGGTAAAAAACCTTCTATCTGGAAGGCAAAGTACCCACCCTTTGCCACTGGCCCCCTTCTTCCTGCCGGGCTTCAGCCACCACAAACAGCTGCTGCTCTTGCCCCAGCAATTCCAGCGTCTTTAAATCCTCTTGGCTTAACTGCTGGTTCAGGCATACCTCTGTATAGAGAGGCGGGCTTTTCTTTCCCGGCAGCAGAAGGTTGCCCGTCTTCATATTGACATAATATAGATATTCTCCCCGGGCTGTCCAATATTCTTCTCCCGCTGGCTCTCCCTGTCCAGCCTCCAGAAAGCTCTCCTGAGTTAGCTCTCCGGCCAGCAGTACCTGCTTGTCCTCCAGTTGAGGGGAGTAGATGCGTGCCCGCAGCCGACAGCCTGCCCGGCCTTGATTGTGAAATGCCACGCCCCCCGCCACTGTCTCTCCCGGCACTAAGCTGTCCAAAGATTCTATATCCGCGCTGCCCAGGTCCACTGCCTTTATCAACAGCTCCTCCTGCTGTGGCTCCAACTGCCAGCTAAGCCCCCACAGGGCTGTTAGCACCGCTAAAACCACAGCGGTCCATACTTTTCCCTCACTCATGGCTGCACCTTCAGCAAGAAGCTGCTCTTAATAGCTTCGCTTTTGGTTTGTGCCAGGAAAAATCTGGCCACCGCTCTGCGTCGGGCAATATCCACCGTATCATCTGTCGTCCACACTCCCACCCGGCAGACTGTTTGAGATGGTTCAAGGGCTCCGTCCACAGCTGTTACTTGATATACGCCGTAGGGCAGCCCCACAAATTGGGCCTCCAGCACCAGCGGCCCGCCCTGGGGATCTGCTTCAGCAGCTGCCTGGCGGTAAAGGGTCAGCCCTTGGCCCTCCAGCCGGAACACCGCTGCATCCCCCACGGATATCCCCTGGCCCTCTGCCACCACGCGTACTGTACCGCTTACCACCTTTACCCGGTAGAGGATATTGGACCAGCTGTCCTTGCCCTCCGGCCCGTGCAGCACCACGGAAATCTGGTAATCTGTCTGAACCTTGGGCCGCTCTTTGCCCAACTGTTCTAGGGGCTGCGGTCCCTCTGGACTGACCCACCAGGCTTCCAGTTCTCCCTCCTCTTCTCCAAATTCCCGGCGCAAAAGGCTGGTTAGTTCCATACCTCCAGGGCGCAAAGTGACAGCCTCCCCTAAAAACAGAGTATCCTCCACGCGCACAGGCTCTGAAACCGATGGACTTGCCGCCAGACTTCTAGGCGCCGGCCACAGCAGCACAGCTAAAGCCGCCACACTAAAAATCAGCTTGTACAGCTTTGTTTTCATATGTTCTACTCCTTTCCCCGAACAGGGGCTTGTATCGTCAAAGAATGGAAGGCTTTTGAGCTTCCTAATAAAAATTCTTTGATTATTGTACAAGATAGCATAACGGACACATAAATTTTGTCAAAGTCTGCGTATCCCATAGGGCATTTTCTATAAAGTTTTCGGACTCTGGGGATCCCTTCCCCCCTTACTTGCATCTTACCAATTCACCTTTACCTGGTTTTCCCTTGAAAACTTCTGGAAAACAGGGTATAATGTAACACGACACAAGCCAAGAGAGTTCAAAAGCCTATAAGGCCGTGTACTTACGTTTTCTTTCTTCGCGCTAGGCGCTCGCTTTTGCTTCGCAAAAGTACAAAGAAAACTTCACTATTCTTTACGACACATCGCAAGGGCACAAGCCAAGAGAGTTCGTCAGCCTGTAGGGCCATACATTCATATCTTCTTTGCATGAGATACCCGCTTCTGCTTTGTAAAAATTTAGGAAATCTTTTTCGAGTTTTTAGAAATCATCCTATACAAAGCATAGGGCCAGCAGATATAGATACCCATTTTTCAAATGTAGCAACTGCATATTCTAAAAGGATGTATTGTAGAGAGGACGTCGCCCATGTAACCTGTATACGCTAACACGAATCGTTCATCATAAAGGAAAAAGGAGGGCTCTATTTTGCCTGATTATAAATCTGAAATCGCCCGGCGCAGGACTTTTGCCATTATTTCTCACCCAGACGCCGGCAAAACTACTCTTACAGAAAAATTTCTGCTCTACGGCGGAGCCATCACCCTGGCTGGCATGGTGAAAGGCAAGCGCAACTCCCGCCATGCTGTCTCAGACTGGATGGAGATTGAAAAGCAGCGCGGTATCTCTGTCACCTCCTCTGTGATGCAGTTTCAATACGATGGATACTGCATCAATATTTTGGACACCCCTGGACACCAGGACTTTTCAGAGGACACCTACCGCACGCTGATGGCGGCGGATTCCGCTGTGATGGTTATTGACGCTTCAAAGGGCGTGGAGGCCCAAACCCGCAAGCTGTTCAAGGTATGCGTCATGCGGGATATCCCTATTTTTACTTTTATCAACAAAATGGACCGGGATTCCCGCAGTCCTTATGATTTGCTGGATGAAATTGAGAAAGAGCTGGGCATTGGCACCTATCCTATGAACTGGCCTATTGGCTCTGGTGTAGACTTTAAGGGCGTGTATGACCGGGAAAAAGACCGGGTGCTGCGCTTTGTGCCCGAGGAGAGCGGCGCGGGCCGCCGGGAGGTGGAGGAGCAAGACTATACCTTGGATGACCCTGCCCTGGCTCCTGCTATTGGGGAGTATCTGTATGGCACTTTGAAAGACGATGTGGAACTGCTGGACGGCGCTGGCTATGAGTTCGACTTGGACAAGGTGCGACACGGCAAGCTCTCGCCAGTTTTTTTTGGCTCAGCTCTGACCAATTTCGGCGTAGAGCCTTTCCTGGAAAACTTTCTCCGGCTGACCCCGCCTCCCCTGCCCAGAACCGCTTTGGGCACTCCTATTGATCCCTTTGAGGACAGTTTTTCTGCCTTTGTGTTCAAGATTCAGGCCAATATGAACAAGGCCCATCGGGACCGCATTGCTTTCATCCGCATTTGCAGCGGCAGGTTTGAGAAAGGCATGGAGGTGGAGCACATCCAAGGCGGGCGGCGCATGAAGCTCAGCCAGCCGCAGCAGCTCATGGCCCAGAGCCGGGAAATAATTGACGAAGCCTATGCCGGAGATATTATCGGGGTATTTGACCCAGGCCTGTTCTCCATTGGAGATACCCTCTGCGCCCCAGGCAAAAAGGTGCGGTTCGAGGGTATCCCCACCTTTGCCCCAGAGCTCTTCAGCCTGGTGCGCCAAAAGGATACTATGAAGCGCAAGCAGTTTGTCAAAGGTGCCAACCAGATCGCCCAGGAAGGAGCCATCCAGATCTTCCAGGAGATCCACTCTGGCATGGAGGAGGTCATTGTGGGCGTGGTAGGCAGTCTGCAGTTTGATGTATTCCAGTACCGCATGGAGAACGAGTACAATGTGGAAGTCTACATGCAGACCCTGCCCTACTCCTTTATCCGCTGGATAGACAACGGGGACATGGATGAATCAGCACTAAAGAAACTAAATCTCACATCAGACACCAAAAAGGTTCAGGACCTAAAGGGACGCTATCTGCTGCTGTTCAGCAACCAGTGGAGCATCAACTGGGCCCTGGAACGCAACGAGGGACTATTGCTGTCTGAGTTCAGCGAAAACTGAACTTATGTCCAGCCCCGTTTCACAGATTCCGTGGATACCCGGTTGATGGAAAATCACAAAATCCTATAAGCGCCCGCTGGAAAGCTTTCACACCAAGCTGGTTTTGTCAACATGGTATTAAGAAGCAAATCCTCTTTAGAGCTGAACTCTGGGGACGGAGAAAGCCCCGCCATGCTTCTTGGAAGGTTCCACAAGCTCAACTCCAAACCTAACCCGTTCGACCGTTCCCCCGCTCGTATCCACATCCCCAAACCCCCAATGGGCGTTTTCTATGTTGAGAACCCCCGAAAAACGGACAGCCTGAACGCATACATATGCGTTCAGGCTGTGGCTTTTAAACCGCTTCCCTGTTATCCAATAATCCAGCGCCTTCTCTTAATTTTCAAATAGGTATAAAAAGTCGGGGAACATTGCCGCCCCGGCTTTTTATTTCCATTTTACGAAAGTTCCAGGCACGCGCCCACAGGGAAATGGTCTGAAAGATATACTCCCTCTTCCTGGTCCTCTACAGGACGCGCCTCAGCGGTGCAAGGCAGATTGGTAAAAATGTAGTCAATCTTTGTTGGAGGCTCCAGCCGCCCAAAATCATGGAATGTTCCCCCAACCCCCCATGTAATATCCTTCAAAGGTTCGCCGCATCCCGCAAATCCTTGAGCGCTTTTCCACACTAAGCTGTCTGGCATTGCGTTGAAATCTCCCATAAGAACCACTGGCATGGGCCAACGGGCATAATCCTCTCCCATACGCGCCAGCACCAAAGAGAGGCCTTGAGATTGGGCCACGGGACCTTCATGGTCCAGATGCGTATTATAGCACCGGAGCAGCTTTCCTGAAGCTCTGTGCAGCAACGTAACAGCTGTGCATATCCGGGGGCAGCTGCTCTGATCTGTGGAAAAACGACTTCCTGGTACATGAGGCGTATCGGAAAGCCAGAACTGATGCAGGTCCACCAAGTCAAAGCTGGTTTTACGGAAAGCGACAGGATTGCTTTCTCCTTGCAGATCCGCCTCTCTGCCTACTCCACATACCTGATACTCCAAAAAACTCTCCCGAATCCATTGGCTCATCGGCGGGGATGTCTCTTGAAAGCCAATGATATCCGCCTGCAGTCCCGGAAGCTTCTTTTGAATCAAACCCCTGCGGTTTGTAAAAGAATTCACGCCGTCTGTAGGCACGTCAATCCGCAGATTATAGGTAAATACCTGTATTGCCGCCATAGTTTACAGAACAATTTCGCCGTCTACTGTGCCCGGCAGTGCGGCCGCATTGGACTCATCTGTATCCACATGCATAGCCAGCGCATATTTGGGGCTGACCCGGCATACCACATCCCCAAAAATCAGGGCACGGCCATTATAGTCCACCTTTACAGAGACAATCTGCTTGTCCTCCACGCCAGCTTCCTTGGCCTCCTCTGGATTAAAGTGAATGTGGCGCTTAGCGGCAATTACACCCTTCTCAATGACCACTTCACCGGCAGGCCCCTTCAGGGTGCAGCCAGGCGTGCCCTCCAAATCGCCAGACTCCCGGATGGGCGCGGTAACACCCAGCTTGCGGGCATCGGTCAGGGAGATTTCCACCTGCGTCTCTGGGCGGCAGGGCCCCAGAATGGACATGGACATGGAACCCTTTGGCCCAATGACCTCTACCTTCTCAGCACAGGCAAACTGCCCGGGCTGGGACAGATCCTTTTTGTTGGTCAGACTGGCATCCGGCCCAAAGAGCACGGCCAAATCCTGCTGAGAAACATGAACATGATGTGCGGATGTTTCAACCATAACTTTCATGACAATATCCTCCTGTAAATTTAAATTCGCAAAACCTTCTCCCATAGTGCGGAGAACTGGGGTCGTCCCCATAGAAAGCCAAAGCGTTTTGCAAACATTCTGGCCCTTCGGCCAGCACACGCTTTCAGTAGACAGCCAGCAGCTGAAATCTCTTTAAAATCTCAGCCTTACCTAGAGTCTGTTTAAAAACTCCGAAATACGGTCTGTTTTGGCCAGAAATGGAGCTTTCGGTGATCCCGGTTTCTTTCCTTGAAATCCCTTATTTCTGGTCAAAAATCCAGCATTTCTCTAGTTTCCAAACAGACTCTAGCTGCCAGCTTACGTATTGATTATACTCCTCTCATAGGGAAAAAGCAACCAGAATTTGGCAAATCTCTCCGGTCAGCTTTCTGCCAGCCATTGGCCCAGCTCCCCCAGGTCCCGCACGATCAAATCTGGCTGAACCAGACTTGCAGCCGCTTGTTCCCGGGTGGTTTCTCCGCTCAGCACCAGTATGGAAAGGATTCCGCTGCCTGCCGCCACCGCAATGTCTGTATACAGCCTGTCCCCCACTACCGCCAATTCTTCCGGCCGGCAGCTGGTTTGGTTCTGTATATAGTCCCGAGTGTGCCGGGACGGCTTGCCAAAAAACTCTGCCTTTACTCCAGTAGAGGCTTCTACCAGCGCCGCTATAGAGCCGCAGTCCGGAATAAATCCCCCTTCTACCGGACAGTTCCAGTCTGGGTTGACGCCAAAGAGCTCCGCGCCTCCCCGGACAAAGTCACAGGCCAGCCGCAGCTTTTCATAGGTCAGGCTTGTGTCAAAGCCCAGGACCACGCAGTCCGGATCCTGGCTGTTCATCGGAATACCTGCCTGGCGGAAATCCTCCAGCAGAGCCGGTGTACCCACCACATAGGCGGATTTCTCCGGCCGGTTCTCTCTCAGCCATTCTATAATGACCCCATTGGCCACCAGCATTTTCTCTGGCGGCACCTGAATTCCCATCCGGCTTAGCTTGTCCAGATATGCCTCCTGGTTTTTAGAGCTGTTGTTGGTAAAAAAGCAGAAATCCCGCCCTGTCTCCTGCACAGTCCGCAAAAAAGGCTGGGTCCATTCAAACAGTCTATCCCCTAAGTAAATGGTACCGTCCATGTCCAGCACAAACTTTTTGACACGTCTAAGCTTTTCCACATTTCCCTGCATACTGGTTCCCCTCTCCTGTCAGACCACGGAGAAAAAGCTCCGGCATCTGTCCGAAGCTTTTTCTCCGCTATTGTCCTGGCTGGTTCTATTCTACTGTCACCGATTTGGCTAAATTTCTGGGCTTATCAATGTCGCAGCCCTTCATGCTGGCCGCATAGTAGGCAAATAGCTGCAGGGGCAGAATACTCATGGAGGGCAGCATAAAATCCGCTGTCCGCGGTACACAGAACTGCCAGTCTGCCTCCTGAGCCAGCGTATCCGCCAGCTCCTGGGTAGTAATGCCCAGCACCACTGCCCCCCGGGCCTTCACCTCTTTGATATTGGCCATCATTTTCTCAAACAGTCGACGGCAGGTACAAATGGCGATTACCAATGTTCCCTCTTCCATGAGAGAAATCGGGCCATGCTTCAGCTCCCCAGCCGTATAGGCCTCCGAGTGGATATAGGAGATCTCCTTCAGCTTTAACGAGGCCTCTAAGGAGGCGGCGTAGTCCACATTCCGCCCAATAAAATACATATCCTTGGCATTGAAATACTGGGAGGCAAAATACTGGATGGTCTCTTTATCCTCCAGGCATTTTTCAGCCAGCTCAGGCAGTCTCTGCAGCTCCTGTAAATAGCCGTCCAGCTCTTCTGGGGGCAGAGCCTGCAGTTCCTGTGCCATGTAGAGGGCGATCAAATACACCACTGCCAGCTGCGTGCTGTAAGCTTTGGTGGAGGCCACCGCAATCTCCGGGCCAGCCCAGGTGTAGAGCACGTCATTCGCCTCGTTGGCGATGGTGCTGCCCACCACGTTGACGATTGCCAGCGTACGGGCCCCCTGCCGCTTTGCCTCCCGCAGGGCAGCCAGGGTATCCGCGGTCTCTCCCGACTGGCTGATTATAATGACTAGCGTTCTTTCATCCAGAACCGGATCGCGGTACCGGAATTCCGAGGCCACATCCACTTCTATGGGCAGGCGCAGCAGCTTCTCAAAGGCATACTTCGCCACAGCCCCCACATGGTACGAGGTACCGCAGGCCACAATGTATACCCGGCTCAAGCGGGTGATCTGCTCCCGGCTCAGGCATACGTCGTCCAGCACCACTTTGCCGTCTTGCAGCCGGGGAGAAATCGTCTTTCGCAGCGCTTCTGGCTGTTCACAGATCTCCTTCATCATGAAGTGCTCATAGCCGCCCTTTTCGGCGGAGGCCACATCCCATTCCACCTGCTCGGCAGGCTTTTCAATGGGATACAGCTCCGGGTCATAAAAACTTACCCGGTCCTGTTCCAGCACAGCGATCTCCCGGTCCTGCAGGCGGCAGATACGCCGGGTATAGCTTAAAATAGCCGTCACATCCGAGGCGATAAAGCTTTCGCCCTCTCCCAGCCCCACAATCAGCGGGCTGTCCTTCCGCACGGCAAAGACCTTCTCCGGGCAGTCCGCGCAGATGATGCCCAAGGCATAGCTGCCCTGCACCCGTTCCGTCACCTGGCGAATGGCTTCCAGCACATCCCCTTTGTAGTAGTATTCCAGCATCTGGGCCACCACTTCCGTGTCTGTGTCGGATACAAAGTCCACTCCCCGGCGAGTCAAGTGGTTTTTTAGATGCAGATAGTTTTCAATAATTCCGTTATGGACTACCGCAAATAAGCCGCCGTCACTGGTCTGCGGATGCGAATTGATGTCCGAGGGCGCGCCATGTGTGGCCCACCGGGTATGGCCAATGCCCACCGTTCCAGGCAGCTTTGTTCCCTGCTCCAGCAGGCCGTCCAGCACATCCAGCCTGCCCTTTGCCTTCACTACCCGCAGGCTGCCGTCACTGTGTACCGCTACGCCCGACGAGTCATAGCCCCGGTATTCCAGGCGCTTCAAGCCGTTCAACAGCACAGGCGCCGCCTGCTCCCTGCCAATATAGCCTACAATTCCACACATTGCCCTTCGCCTCCGTTACTAAAAAGTTTACCGGTACATAATATCCTCTCGGGCTGGCCCGTTGGACACCATAGTTACAGGCACTCCTATATACTTCTCCGCAAACTCCACATAGCGCCGGGCATTTTCCGGCAGCTTCTCATAGTTCCGGATTCCCCGGATATCGCACTTCCATCCAGGCAGAACCTCCAGCACGGGCTTGCACTTTTTCAGCTGAGCCGTGGCCGGGAAGGCCTCTATGCGCTTGCCGTCCATCTCATAGGCCACGCATACGGGAATCTCGTCCAGATAGCCCAAAGCGTCCAGTACGGTAAAGGCCACGTCCGTGGCTCCCTGGACCATGCAGCCATATTTGGCGGCCACCAGATCCAGCCAGCCCACCTGCCGGGGACGTCCCGTGGTAGCGCCATATTCGCCTTCATCCCCGCCGCGCCTACGCAGCTCCTCCGCCTCGTCGCCAAAAATTTCAGAGACAAACTCTCCCGCTCCTACAGCGCTGGAGTAGGCCTTCACAACCGCCACAATCTTCTGGATCGCGTAGGGAGGAATACCCCCCGCGCCTACAGCGCCATAGCCAGCCAGAGGCGACGAGGAAGTGGTCATGGGATAAATGCCCATATCCGGGTCCCGCAGAGAGCCCAGCTGGCCCTCCAAAAGAATGGTCTTTCCCTCTTTCGCGGCATTATACAGCAGAGTGGTGGTGTCCGCCACATACGGAGCCACAATCTCCTTGTACTCCATAAGCTGGTTGTATACCTCCTCCCGGTCCAGGGGCGGGCGGTGATACAGCTCTGTATAGAGCACATTCTTCAAGCCCAGCACATGGTCAATGCGCTCCATCAGGCTGTCCTTATCGTCAAATAGATCGCTGATCTGAAAGCCGATCTTGGCAAATTTATCTGAGTAGAAGGGCGCAATGCCAGACTTTGTTGAGCCAAAAGCCTTATCCGCCAGTCTGGCCTCCTCCAGGCCATCCAGCTCCTTATGATAGGGCATAAGCACCTGGCAGCGGTCAGAGATCAAAATTTTCGGCTCTGGCACACCGCCGTCTTTGATGTACTGCATCTCCGCGACAAAATTCTCTGGGGACAGAGCCACACCGTTTCCAATGATGTTGGTGATATTCTGCCGGAAGACGCCGGAAGGCAACTGGTGCAGCACAAAGCGGCCGTACTCGTTGATGATGGTGTGGCCGGCATTGCATCCTCCCTGAAAGCGGATGACGATGTCGGAATCCTCCGCCATGGTGTCGGTAATTTTCCCCTTACCCTCGTCGCCCCAGCAGGCGCCCACAATTGCTTTAACCATTTTTCTCCTAGCCTTTCTAAAAATATATTTCTGTCAGTCCTCCAACCTCTTTGCAGAGAGGTGCAGAAAGCCCTCTGCTTCCTTCACAATTTGAAAGCCCGCTTCCTGGTGTATCTTTAGCGCGGCCTTCCGGGAGGCCTCAAAGCAGTTAGTGACCTCCTTCGCCCCCATCTCTTCAAAAGCATATTCCAGCAGCAGCCGGATGCCCTCTTGGGAATATCCCTTTCCCCGATAGGCGCTGTATACTACAATACCCATCTCATACACACCAGGCAGCTCCAGCTGAAAGAGGTTTACTTCACCCAAAAATGTCCCGGTCTCTTTCTCCCGCAGATAGGCATAGAACCGCTGGGGCTCTGTCCCTATCCACCGGGCATACCAGCCGGGCCAATCCTCCTCCGGAAAGTCTATGCAGCCCGTGTCATTATGATACCCTGCAAAGCCCAGCTCATAGCCCTTGTTATAGCTCATGCTGGCCGGGTCAGCCAAAAGTTTTTGCCGGAACCACAGCTCCTCTAGCTTCGGGACATGCATTTCCAGCCGGCTCATACCGTGACCTCCGCCTGCTCCGTCTGGACATCCTTATATCTTTCCAGCACCGGGCCAACCGTCTCCTGCAGAAATTCCCGGGTCTGCTCGGGAGCCCGGCCCACATACTTCTCCGGTCTCAGCAGCTCCCGCAGCTCTTCGATGGTCACGCCAAACAACGGATCGCTGGCAATGCGCTCTAGCAAGTCGTTCTCGCCACCCTGCTCCTTTACAACTCGGGCCGCGGCCATAGAGTGGACCCGGATCTCCTCGTGGAGCTGCTGCCGGTTGCCGCCCCGCTTTACCGCGTCCATCATGATGTTCTCTGTGGCCATAAAAGGCAGCTCCCGCAGCAGATGCTGCTCAATCACCTTGGGATATACCACCAGGCCGTCCGCTACATTGGCATAGAGGTTTAAAATACCGTCCACTGCCAGAAATGCCTCTGGCACGCTGATCCGCTTGTTGGCGGAATCGTCCAGCGTGCGCTCGAACCACTGGGTGGCTGCCGTCAAAGCCGGGTTCAGCGCGTCAGCCATCACATACCGGGCCAGAGAGGCGATGCGCTCTGTGCGCATGGGGTTGCGCTTATAGGCCATGGCGCTGGACCCAATCTGTCCCTTCTCAAAGGGCTCCTCCACCTCTTTCAAATGCTGCAATAGTCGGATGTCATTGGAGAACTTTGCCGCGCTTTGGGCGATGCCAGAGAGGATACTCAGCATCTGGCTGTCCAGCTTCCGGGAGTAGGTCTGCCCAGACACTGGGAAGCTGTCCCGATAGCCTAGCTTCTCCGCAATCTTGCGGTCCAGTTCCTTCACCTTTTCATGGTTCCCTTCAAACAGCTCTAAAAAGCTGGCCTGAGTGCCTGTGGTTCCCTTGCTTCCCAGCAGTTTGGCTTTAGACAGCTGATATTCCACATCCTCCAGGTCCATCAGCAGTTCCTGCATCCACAAAGCCGCCCGTTTACCCACCGTGGTGGGCTGGGCTGGCTGAAAATGTGTGAACGCCAATGTGGGCAGCTCCGCGTATTCCTCCGCAAAGTCCGCCAGCACCCGCAGCACAGCCACCAGCTTGTCCCGAATCAGACGCAGAGCTTCTGTCATGATGATGATATCTGTATTATCTCCCACATAACAGGAAGTGGCCCCCAAATGAATGATGCCCGCGGCTTTTGGACACTGCAGCCCATAGGCGTACACATGGCTCATCACATCGTGGCGGACAATCTTTTCCCGTGCCTGGGCCTCCTCGTAGTTGATATCCTCAGCATGAGCCTTCAGCTCCTCCACCTGTTCAGCTGTCACAGGCAGCCCCAGCTCGTGTTCCGCTTCCGCCAGGGCAATCCATAACCGCCGCCAAGTGCGGAATTTCATATCAGGCGAAAAAAGGTATTTCATCTCCGTACCCGCATAGCGGGCGCTCAAGGGAGACTCGTATACGTCCTTATGGCTCATTGGCAGGTCACTCCTTCCAAAAATTACATTTTGCCCATACTCTGTTATTTTACATCATTACAGCCTTTCCTGTCAAGGCATTTCCAGCTTCAGGAGTGTCCAAACAGGCAGTCTATATCTACCGTGCAAAACCGTGGGACTCCGTCCCACACCCTGCAACCCCTTTTGAAAAAGGGGTTGATCCTAAAACTAAATTTCTGGAATGGATGAATTTCTTTTTATTCACTCTTCGTTTTAGACACTCCCCAGCTTCAGGAAGTATCCAACACAGCCAAGACACATAGACAACTGCTAGGGATTTGCCTCCCGTCCTCTTGCAGACACCCACCATTCCCGCAGAATATGCTTTACTTATTTGTATGTCCTTGGAGGCAAACTCTTTGCTAAGTGAGCTTCTCCATTCAACTGCTATGCAGAAAAAGACGATATAGATTCTATCCCATAAAGTCCTGTCTCCAGCTGCAAAATATATTTTTTGTATGGAATTATCTAGACGGCGGCAATCCCCTCTGCTATAATAGGTGCGAAAGGAGTATCCTTTCAAAAAAGCAACTGTACATAAAGGAGTATCGCCCTATGGAAAAAGTCAAAATCGGCATAATTGGTACGGGAGGCATTTCCAACTCTCATGTGCGGGCTTACCAGCAGATGGAAGACGTGGAGATTGTAGCTGCCGCGGATATCATCCCTGGCAAGGCCCGGGCGGCCCTAGACCGCTGGGAGCTTCCCCAGGCCCGGGCTTATGAGAGCGCGCAGGAACTGTTAGAAAGCGAGTCCTTAGATGCCGTCAGTGTATGCACCTATAACTCTACCCATGCCGAGTGCGCCATTGCCGCCTTAAAGGCTGGCTGTCATGTCCTATTGGAAAAGCCCATGACCGTTACTCTGGAG
>CAJUPK010000016.1 GCA_910588415.1 uncultured Oscillospiraceae bacterium
TGCTCTCCCTTTTTCGCTCTTTGACTTCTTTTAACTCTGCGTTTGGACACTCCTGGTGACAGTCAGCCCCTTGATAAACCCTCTGGGGTCTGATATAATAAGTGGAACGAATTGAGCTATGAGAAGGGGGCAGCTAAGTGGAAAAACAAATATAGCTTCATGCATAAAAATATTGAAGTTGTCCGGCTGACCCTGGACGGGGCGACAGGCTTTATCAACTGGGTCGGCCCGGTTTGCGGACCTGCCCATGTACCTGTGGGTATTCCGGTAACAGGAAGGCCCATTGACACACCTGTCTGCGCCGTGTATAATGAATAGGAAATTTCAGGAGATGAGGGAATTCTTGGCGGCAGGGGCCTTATAAGCCAATCCCGCCGGTTAGGAGGTCGAACACCCGATGAAAAGCAAACAAAACGCGCTTAATATTGTCTTTCTGCTGAGCTTGGCCGCCTTCCTGCTGGCCGGGCTGGGCAAGGCGCTGTTTGCGCCTAAGGCCATAAATCTTTACGAAAACAGGAAGGCGTACCAGTGGCAGCGGCCCACCGTGGCCGCCTATCTGGACGCCTCTTTTCAAGATTCTGTGGAGAAGGCCCTGTCTGACCAGGTGCTCTTCTCCCAGACCATGAAGCAGCTCTACAACCGGAACAGTACAGGCCTGCTGCTGGAATCCCTCTCTGGCTTTTTGCAGACCCATCCGGACCGCTATATCAAGTTGCTGGGCATGGAAACCTTTGGCGGCACCTTGGTCTATGAGACCCGGAATCTGGAGGCCATGGTTCCAGCCCTTGATGAAAAGCTGTGGGGGCTGAACGCGCTGGTCAGCGCTCATCCGGAGCTGGAATTCTATGTTTATTATATTGAAAAAGATACGGATATCCATTTTGAAACCGGGGAGAAGGTAGGCGCCTATGAGTACCTGCAGGAACACCTGAAGCTGCCCCAGGACCGCATGGCCCGGTTCCAGGTGGACAGCTTTGAGGATTTCAGCCGCTGGTTTTACCGCACCGACCATCACTGGAACGGGGTGGGCTCTTACCGAGGATATACCCAGACCGCTGGCCTGCTGGGCGTGGAGGACCCCCTGCTGGAGCCAGTGGAGGAACGGACCCTTCCCTATGCCTTCAGCGGTTCTAAGGCCAGTACCACGGGAGCCAAGGACGTGTTCCAGGAGGGGTTTACAGCCTATCGGTTTGCGTACCCAGCCATGGAAATCTCTATTAACGGGGAGCCTGCCAGGGACTACGGCAGCCAGGAAGCCTATTGGACCGGAGGGCCTGCCTCCATCTCCTACGGGGATTTTTATGGCGGGGATTTCGGGGAAATTGTTTTTGACATGGGGGCCCAGGAACAGGGGAACCTGCTGGTTTTGGGGGAATCTTACGACAACGCCATTTTAAAGCTGCTGGCAGCCCATTTTGACAAGACCTTCTCCATCGATCTGCGCTACTACCAAAAGGGTGAGGAGCCTTTCTCCTTCTCCGACTATTGCCGGGAGAACCAGGTGGATACGGTGCTTTTGATTGGCAACATCGACTACTTTACCGTGGCAGAGTTTCTGCCGGAGGACTAGCTTATGGTATTCAGCAGCCTTAGTTTCCTTTACGCCTTTTTTCCTCTGTGCATTTTGGCCTATTACCTGTGCCGGAACCGGGTCTACCGCAATGTGGTGCTGCTGGCGGCCTCTTTGGTGTTCTACTCCTGGGGGGAGCCCAAAAACCTGGTTTTGCTGCTGCTGGCCTCTTTTGTGGCCTATGCCAGTGGCCTGCTGATGGAGTACCTGGGCCAAAAGGGCCGCCCTGTTGGGCGCAAGGCAGCCTTTCTCACAGGAGTGGTGCTGCTTACCGGAAACCTGTTTGTGTTTAAATATCTGAACTTCTTTTGCGGCAACCTGCGGGCAGTGCTGCCCCTGCCTTTAAGCCTGCCCTCGATTGCGCTGCCCATCGGCATCAGCTTTTACACGTTCCAGATTCTTTCCTACCTGATCGACCTGTACCGGGGAGAGATTCGCCTGCAGCGCAACTATTTTTACCTGACCCTGTACGTCAGCTTTTTCCCCCAGCTGATTGCTGGGCCCATTGTGCGTTACCAGACCATTGAAGACGAGATTCTCCACCGGGAAGAGTCCCTGGACGGCCTGGTGGAGGGCACAAAGCGCTTCCTGATTGGACTGGGGAAAAAGGTCATTTTGGCCAACAATGTGGGGGCCATTGCCACCATCATTTTCCAGGGGGACCCCCAGGTTTATGGCTCGGCCTTGTACTGGGTGGCTGCCCTGGCCTATGCCCTGCAAATCTACTATGATTTTTCTGGATACAGCGACATGGCCATTGGCATGGGGCGGATGTTCGGCTTCCATTTTTTAGAAAATTTCCATTACCCGTACATGGCCCTGTCCATCACGGACTTTTGGCGTCGCTGGCACATTTCTCTGTCCACCTGGTTCCGGGACTACATCTACATTCCCCTGGGGGGAAACCGGGTGAAGAAGAGCCGATGGGCCTGCAACCTGCTGGCTGTTTGGGCCCTGACGGGCTTTTGGCATGGCGCCCAGTGGAACTTTGTGCTGTGGGGCCTGTACTATGGGGTGATACTGCTATTAGAAAAGCTGTTTTTGGGGAAGTACCTGGCCCGCTGCCCCAAAGCCCTGCAGTGGCTGTATGCCATGTTCTTTGTCCTTATTGGCTGGGTGATCTTTGACCTGACGGACTTTTCACAGATGGCCGTGGCCTTACAGACGCTGTTCAGCTTTACGCCCACCCGCTTTACGGACATGCTGGCAGCGGACACGGCGGTTATCAAGGGACTTTTGTACATTCCGGTGGGGCTGCTGTTTTCCTTCCCGGTTTTGCCCAAGCTGCGCGGCCTGCTGACCAAAAACGGCACACGGCCTCAGGGAGCAGCCGCCCTGGCAGTGGAAAACGCCGCCTATTTGGGCCTGGCGGTGCTGTGTGTGGTCTATGTCCTCAGCGCCACCTATAATCCCTTTATCTATTTCCGCTTTTAAGCAGGAGCGGCATTTGCTGCTTAAAAAGACGCTTTATTGAAAAAGCTTTTAGGCAAAAACCAGCTTCCCTTCCAGGGGGCTGGTTTTTTTATAAAGCCCCGCAGAACGGGCCGGCGGTCAAAGCCCTATCATGGATTTCTGGGATTACAGTGGCCGGATTTAGGAGATCCCATTGCGGAGGAACTATTTGCGTTTTGCATACTCTTGACCGCAGGGACGCACTTGCTGGGAGACCGGCGGGGAAAAGGGCAGGTAAACTCTGTGCCGCAAAATGCGCAGAATCTGCAGCATTGACACCCTCTCCCCTTCCGTGTTATTATGAAGGAATGGAAGGAGGCGGCCGAAATGCGGATTGCCATTTGCGATGACGCGTATTCGCAGGCGGATTTACTGCGCGGCTATGTGGACGAGTGGAGCCGCGCACGTCATGAACCAGTGGAAGTCTCTGCTTTTCCCAGCGGGGAGGCCTTTCTTTTTGCTTGGGAGGAGGATAAGGCCTGGGATACCCTGCTGCTGGATATCCAAATGGATGGAATAGACGGCATGGCGCTGGCCCGGAAACTGCGGAACGAAGGATCGGCCCTGTCCATTGTATTTATTACCGGATTTGCGGACTACATGGGCGAGGGGTTCGAGGTGGAGGCCCTGCACTATCTGCTGAAACCCGTGGACCGGGAAAAGCTCTTTGCCTGCCTGGACAGGGCTTTGCAGCGGGCGGGGCGTGGCCAGGAGCTGCTTTTAGATACTGTGGATGGAGAGGCCCTGCGCCTGGCCCCCAAAGACCTGGCCGCAGTGGAAGCGGCAGGCCACCGTGCGTGCCTGACCTTGGCAGACGGCAGCTTGGTTGAGACAAAAATCAGTTTCCGGGAGCTTGCCGGGCAGCTTCCGCCCCAGGATTTTGTCCAGTGCCACCGCTCTTACATGGTGGGCCTGCGGCATATCCGGCGGCTGGGAAAAGAGCAGATTGTGCTGGACAGCGGGGCTTCCATACCTGTGAGCCGCCGCCTTTTTGGGCAGACCAACGCCGCCTTTGTGGCCTTTTACCGGCAGGATGCCAGAGAGGAGGCAGGTCAGTGAAACCTTGGATGCTCTGCGCCCTGCTTGTCGTCCTGGCCCTTCTGGCGCTGGCGGGCACGGTTTTCGCAACACGGCGGTTCACCCTGCGTTTTACTGCCAAGCGCCTGGAATCCTTTCAAAATGACCTGCTGGCCAGGCAGGTCCATGAAGTGGAAAACTTATACAGCCAGATTCGCGGGATGCGCCATGACCTGCGCAACCACGCCCAGACCATGCTGGCCTATCTGGGTCTGAACCAGCTGGATGAATTGAGAAAATACCTCCAGGAGCTGAGCCGCAGCTTTGAGCAGGTGGACGATGTGCTGCGCACAGGCAATGTGATGGCCGACGCGATATTGAACAGCAAGCTGTCCCTGGCAGAATCAAAGGGCATAAAGGTCAGTGCCAAGGCCATTGTCCCCGCTGCCTCCGCTATCCCGGATGTGAGCCTGTGTACGATTCTGGGCAATCTGCTGGACAATGCCATGGAAGCCTGCCTGCGGATACCGGATAGCCGGGAGGGGTTCATCCGTGTGTACATTGCCCCCATGAAGGGCCAGCTCTACGTCCATGTGGCCAACGCTGCTCCGGGTTTGGCAAAGCGGGAGAATGGGCGGTATGTCTCCTCTAAACCAGGCAGGGGTGCTTTGGCCCGCCATGGCTTTGGTCTTTCTCAAATAGACCGGGCGGCCAAGCTCTGCGGCGGCTATGTGAACCGCCAGCAGGAGGAGAATGTATTTGCCACGGAGGTTATGCTGCCATTGGATTAGGGCTTGTTTGAAAAATCGAAAACGCTATGGTTTATCATCATCCAGCCGGGTCCCCTTTTGGCGGACCTGGGGCTGGCCAGCGGGGGCGTCCCGCCATTCGTGCACGAGGGGATACCACTTGTGCGCGAATTTACTTTTTTAGCGGGTAATATGGTATGATCCAGGCGAAAGGAGCGAACGCAATGAAGAAACCAACCCAAAAGCCGAACTACTCCATGGGGAGCGACGTTGTTTTCCTGCTGCGGCTGGCATGGCAGGAGGTACGGCCCCTGTATGCCTGGTATGCGCTGGTGATTGCCGTCCAGGTTGCCCGGCCCTTTATTGCCATGATCCTGCCCAGCCGGGTCATCTGGCTGCTGCAGGCCGGGGCAAGCTTTGAGCGCCTGTGCGCAGAAATTTTCCTGCTGTCTATGGCCATTCTGCTGTGCGGGGCCGCGGACCAGATGGCGGACACCTATGGGGAGCGCAGATACCTGGTAATCCCCCGGACAGCCCTGTCAACCAAAGCAGACCTGAAGCTTGTCACCACTGACTACCCGCACGGCGAGCGCCAGGATTTTCTCAACCTGGCCGGAAAGCGTTATACGGCCATAAACAGCAACAACTCTGCCGGAGAGGAGAGCTACCGGGTGATGCGGGGACTGGTGACCGCTTCCGCCGGGCTGGCTGTGTATGCCGCGGTGCTGTGGAGCCTGAGCCCTTGGATACTGCTGGCTATTGCCGGACTGACCATGGTCAGCTTTTTGGGCCGCCGGGCAGCCAACCGCTGGGTTTTCCGCAACCAGGACAACTGGGTCCCTCTGGAGCGTAAAATGAACTACATCTACACCGAGGCTGGGGACTACCGCTTTGCCAAGGATGTGCGGCTGTTCGGTATGTCCCAATGGCTGCTGGATGTCTATGCCAGCTGCACCCGGCTGCGCACTGACTGGGCCAACCGGGAGGGCCGGGTGCAGTTTGCCGCCGATGTAGCGGATGGGCTGGTCACTCTCCTGCGGGAAGGCGGGGCTTACGCCTGGCTGCTGTATGGAGCGGTTACCGGGGCCATTGACCCCGCTGCCTTTGTGCTGTACTTTGGGGCAGTGGGCAATTTCTCCCAATCCCTGATGGACTTTTTCACTCGGTTTGCCACGCTGTACAAGTTCCACCTGCAGATTGCCAATGTTCGAGAACTGCTGGACTGGCCGGAAGAATTCCGCCGGGAGGGAGGGCTTCCCCTGCCGGACAGCGATAGCTGGGAGCTGACCCTGGACCATGTCTCCTACCGCTACCCCAAGGCGGAAAAGGACACCATCCATGACATGTGCCTGACCCTGCGCTCTGGGCAGCGGGCGGCGCTGGTGGGGCTGAACGGGGCGGGCAAGTCCACGCTGGTGAAGCTGCTCTGCGGGCTGTACGACCCCACAGAGGGCCAGGTGCTTTTAAACGGCGTGCCCATCACCCAGTTTAACCGGGAGGAATACTACAGCCTGTTTTCCGTAGTGTTTCAGGATTCCTCTGTGCGGCCGTACACCCTGGCAAAAAATGTGGCCCTCTCGGATCATCCGGACATAGAGCGTGTGAAGCAGTGCCTGGACCTGGCCGGCCTGACGGAGAGAGTGGCCGAACTGCCCCAGGGCCTTGATACCCGGATGATGAAGTATATCTGGCATGACGGCGTGGACTTCTCCGGCGGGGAGAGCCAGAAACTGATGCTGGCCCGGGCGCTGTATAAGGATGGGCCTGTCATTATTCTGGATGAACCCACCGCCGCATTGGACCCCATTGCCGAGGCGGAGATTTATGAGAAATACAGCGGGCTGACACAGGGGAAAGCGTCCCTGTATATCTCCCACAGGCTGGCAAGCACCCGGTTCTGCGATGTGGTCCTGCTGCTGGAGGACGGGGCTGTTATGGAAACCGGGACCCATCAGGAGCTGCTGGACCAACGTGGGAAGTACTATGAGCTGTATGAAACCCAGAGCGCTTATTACCGCAAGAACCCCACTTGGCAGAAAGGAGAGGGCGAAGATGAAGAAGAAATGGGCTGAATGGAAAAAAGGCGCCGCCCTGACGCTGCGGGGCTACCGCACCCTGTGGGAAGCGGGCATGGGCCGGGACGTGCTGCTGACCGGGCTGTCGTCCGCGGTGGCTGCGGTTGCGCCACTGGTTACGCTGTACTTTTCCGGGCAGATCATCAACGAGCTGGCAGGGGCGCGAAGCCCCCAGCGGCTTCTGTGGCTGGCAGCACTGACCGTGGGGATCGGCCTGGCGATGCATCTCGCAAAAAATCTCCTCCGGCGGGGAGCGGAAGCCCGGGGCGGTCTGTTTTACGTCCATATGTACATGCTCTATTCCCGGAAGCTGCTGGACATGGACTATGAGGACGTAGAGGACGCCCGGGTGCAGGCCAAGCTGGACAAGGTGAAGCAGCTGCAAAACTGGAACGGCCAGGGCCTTATGCGCCTGTACTGGGTGGCGGGCGAGCTGGCTGAAGGCATAGCGGGCACAATCTCCTCCTTTGCGCTGACCTTGGGGCTGTTCCTGGCCCCAGCGAAGGGTGGCTCGGGCTTGGCGGCAGTGCTGGCCTCTCCCTGGGGGACCGTGCTGATTTTGGGGTTGCTGGCCCTGTCCGTGGCGGTGACCCAGCGATGCGCGGCCAGAGATTCAAAGCTGTGGATAGATGGGGCAGATTATATGACCCTGATAAACCGGCTGTTTGTATACTTTCACTTCACCCTGCCGGATGACCACAAGCAGGGCAAGGAGATCCGCCTCTACCGGGAGGCCCCGCTGGTAAAAGGGGCCATTGATGAATACGTGCAGACATGGGAGGCCTCCATGAAGCAGAGGGCCGGTAAGTTTGCCAGGCTGTGGGGGATCCGCAGTGTGTTTCCCTGCCTGATCAGCGGAGCGGTGTACCTGGTTGTGGCGGCTAAAGCTTGGTGCGGGGCCATCGGGCTGGGGGGCGTGGTGCAGTATGCCGGGGCGGTGAGCCTGTTCGCCGCCAGCTTCCAGACCCTTATTGATGTAATCACCCGGCTGGTCAGCAATAATCAGTTTCTGGAAATCACCTTTGATTTTCTGGATCAAGAGAACAAAAAATACCAGGGAGCGCTGCCCACGGAAAAGCGCCTGGACAATGAATACCTGATCGAGTTCCATGATGTGTCTTTCCGGTATCCTGGCTCGGATACTTGGGCTATCCGCCACCTGAACCTGACCCTGAAAATTGGAGAGCGGCTGGCTGTGGTAGGGCGCAACGGCAGTGGCAAAACCACCATGATCAAGCTTCTCTGCCGGCTGTACGACCCCACGGAGGGGGTGATCACCCTCAACGGCATTGACATTAAAAAGTACAATTATAAGGAGTATTTGGCCCTGTTCTCCGTGGTGTTCCAGGATTTCCACCTGTTTTCCTTCCCTCTGGGCCAGGCGGTGGCGGCCAGTGTAAAATATGACCAGGCGGCTGTGGAAAAGGCCCTGGACCAGGCTGGCTTGGGGGAACGGCTGAAGCGGATGCCCCAGCGCTTGGAAACCTATCTGAACAAAGATTTTGATGAAAGCGGCGTGGAATTTTCAGGAGGCGAGGCCCAAAAAGCGGCGATTGCCCGGGCGCTATATAGGGACGCGCCTTTCCTGGTGCTGGACGAACCCACCGCGGCTCTTGACCCCCTGGCTGAGTATGAGGTCTACCAGAATTTTGGCAAGGTGGCTGGCGCAAAGACCGCTGTGTGCATCTCCCACCGGCTTTCCTCCTGCCGGTTCTGTGACCGGATTGCCGTATTTGAGAAGGGTCGCTTGGTGCAGTTAGGCAGCCATGACAGCCTTGTTGCGGAAACGGGCGCTTACCAGCGGCTTTGGAATGCCCAGGCAAAGTATTATGACGAGGAAGGGATTGTTTTAGCGGAAAGTCCGGGGATGTAACCTTCTTCCGGCTGGGGACAATCAGATGATACTCCCTGGAGGAATGAGCCGTACTTTTCTTTGCTAAGCGGCATAAAAATAGAAAGCGAAGATTATTCCAATTTTTAGGTATCGGTTTTTTAAACACGTTTGCTATATGAAATGGGCACAGGTTTTTCCTGTGCCCATTTGTTGCTTACTCTATGTTGTATCGTTAATGCAGTTTAAAAGAGGTATCGCCTCTTTTAAACCTGGCGGCACAGGCGTGTCCGCGCCGTCCACGTCTTTTGCTATAAGCAAGGGCTTTCTGTATTGGAAATCCCCCAAATGTGCAACGTGTTTCTCGGGGGGCCGCCTTGAAATCGCTTGCTCTGATTCAAAAATCCGGCACTTTCTCTATTTTCAAACAGGCCTAGCCACAAATGCGCAAAAAGTTCTACTCGGACTGAAAAGAATTCTTGGGGTGCTTTCCGCACGGTTTGTAAGCAGAGGGCCGCCAGCTTCCAACCAAGCTGCATAGTTGGGCAGGCCTTGGATAATCAGGCCAAGGAGAGCAGCTCACGGAGGTTAGAAATGCGATAATCCGCTGCTTTCTGCCTGGAGACTCCCTGTCCTGTATGGTCGTACCAGCAGGCAGCCATGCCAGCGTTTTTGGCCCCCATCATATCGCTGGAAAGCGAGTCGCCTATCATCAAGCACGCATCAGGGGCACATGGCAGCTGGTCCAGAATCCGTTTGAAAAAGAGAGGGGAGGGCTTGATCTGCCCCACCTCCTCGGAGATATAGAGGCGGGCGGTGATTGGCAAAAAATCGCGCAGCCGGCTTCTCTGCACCTGGCCCATCCCATTGGTGGCTATAATCATCGTGTGCTGCCTGCTAAGCGCCCGGTACACCTCCAGCGTATCTGGTTCCATGGGCTCGCGTGAGGAGGAAAGGGCGGTGTAGTAGGCCTCCAGGGCCCGGTCAGGCTCTGCCTCCACTCCAAAGGCCTGCGCAATGCAAGTGAAGTGCTTTCGCAGATAAGCTTCATATAGCGGGTGGTAATTCTGCTGGACGGTTTCATCCTCCACATGGCTTAATCCAAATTCATCCCAGAGTTCCCAGCTGAGCTTCTCGTCCGTCTGGACAAATTCTTGGGTGAACTCGATTCCAAGAGCCTTAGCCACAGCCTGCTGCGCCCATGCGTAAGCCGAATAGAAATTCAACAAGGTGCCATCCACGTCAAAAATCAAATACTGGTACTTCATAGCCTGCGCCTCCCAGAGTTTTCCATATATTATACTGGCAGGGCAAGGCTTTGTCAAGAAATAACCCAGGTTTCTAAATCGGATCTGCGCAGCGGGAAAAAAGCGTGGAGAAAAATGATTCAGCAGACCAAGGACTCTAAGCACTGCAGCCAGGGCTGCCCAGGCTGCCAGAAAGCCAGACGGCGCCGTTAAAACCATTGGGAAAATTTCTATGTGACTGGCCTGGTGCCATTTTGTCCGGTCTCTGCCAATCGGCAGGCAGGCCAGCCCCCCCTTACTCCCCTCTCCTGCTGACTGGCATCCACGCCGCCATTTGCTTGTCATAGTCCTTGCCAACAGAGGCATAATCCGCCACGCGCAGCCGCCTGTTGTTTTGCAGCGTGATTTCAAAGGCCTGCTGCGCCTCAAAGGGCACATGGGCAAGGGGCAGGGAGCGGGCGTCCAGGGCGCCGCTCTCGGTCAGTTTAAATTCTAAGGGAGCGGAGAGGTCATCCTGGGAAAACTCTTCTGAAGCTGCCAGCACAATGGGCCCGCGGATGAGCGCCTGGTGGGGCGGCAGTTTCTCGCTGCCCTCGCCCAGCTGCCAAGAGCCTAGGGCCTCCACTGCCATGGGGAAGCGCAGATGGATCTTGTCGCCGTTATGCCAAAGCCGTTCCAGCTGCAGCCAGCCGGACCGGGCAGGGACAGCCTCTCCGTTTACCTGGGCCTCTGGGGCAGCGCACCAGCCAGGGATGCGCAAAGCCAATAGGAAAGTTTCCGGTCTGTCTAGGGACAGTTCCAGCGCTATGTCCTCTCCCACAGGATATTGCGTATCAATCCGAAGACCCAGCCGAAGGCCCTCCGGTGTGGACAGGCTTAGGGTTCCGGGGAAATACAGGTTCACGGCCGCGCCCTTTTGGCTGTGGAGGGCACTGAGCTGGGCAGCTGCCCCCAGTCCCGCCGCGCCGATGGCCGCGCAGCAGCCGTAAATGGTGTTGTCTGCCATAACCATGCGCCCGCCCACTGCCTGCCCCCGGCAGCCTGCCCGCAGGGGGCTGTAGCTGTCAAAGGGCAGCCAGCCGTGGGGCGAGAGCGGGTCCCGGGGCACCTTGCGGGTGTTGATGGCGCCTAGAAGGGCATTATATAGAGAGCGCTCTATGGCGTCCCCCCAAATGGGGTCTCCGGTAAAGCAGAGCACCTGTCCGCAGAGCTTCATCCAGGTCACTGTGACGCAGGTCTCCTGCATAATGCCCGTGTAAAGGGGGTCCGCCTGGCCCAGCCGGGAGTGGTCGAAAAGCTCGTGGGTGCAGCCGGCGCTGCCGATTATGGTGATGTCCGAGTTCAGCACCCGCCGGGCAAAGTTTACCACGGCCCGGCTCCATTTCTCCTCCCCTGTGGTCCGGGCATATTCTAAGAGGCCCTCAAAGCAGGACATCATCTCATAGGCCTTTGTAACCGGGTACTGCCAGGGGTCCAGCCTGTCCTCCAAAGCCAGCTGAAAAATATCGGCGGACTGGATGCCTCCCAGGCTTACAATGTAGCCCGCGAAGTCCAGATATTTCTTCTCTCCGGTCATATTGTACAGCCTGACCACAGGCTCCAGCAGGGAGGAGGAGTTCAGCCCCTCCCAGTGGCAGCTGGCGTCACGCAGGTCTGCCTTGCCAGGGCCAAAATGATGGATGAGGCAGTCTGTCTGCGCCCTGAGAGAGGCCAGCAGCTCCTCTTTCAGGGAACTGTCCCCGCAGATATCATAAAAATATTCCATGCCCAGCAGCACATACTTTCTGCCCCAGATGTCCCAGCCCTGGAACTGGGCCTCCCGGCTGTAGGTGGAGATCCTTCCGTCTGGCCCGGCATTTGCCAGCATCGCACGGGCGGCGGCCTCCAGCTGGCGGTACAGGTCCGGGTCCTGGGTGTAGGACCAGACCATGCTTCCGCCCCGCATCAGCTTGCCCCAATACTCGCAGCGCCAGCCCAGGTCCTGGTCGTCAGAGGGGCGGGTGAACTGCTCCGCGAACCGGACCCAGAGGGAGGCGTCCAGCAGCTGGTGCTGCTGGATAAAGCGGACGGCCTGGTCAAAAGGCCCGGTATAGTTACCCATACCAGGCCCTGGGAGGAAAAGCGCGTCGGCAGCCAGCCGGGGACGGTAGGCGGCATATCCTGCCATAAGGCGGTTATCGTTTTTCATAGAATCTTCTCCTTTTTGATCATAGTTAACGCAGTTCAAAAGAGGCATGTATCTCTTTTGAACCAGGCAGCTTTACTGCCCAGCTTAAAAATCGGTATGGACCGATTTTTAAGTGCGTTTACTATACATATGGTTCCAGGGGAAAATGGCAGGCTGGGAACATGCCCTGGCGGTACAATTAGGAACGGCCTCGTTTTTGGCGCTGGGCCGCAAAAATGTTCTGTGTAATCTTCTCCTGGTCCTCCTCGGTGAGCCCTAAAAACCGGCAGCCATATTCAAAGACAGAGTTCTCCCGCTCTGTGACGCGCATGATTTGGCTGAACATAGCGGATTCGGGCCGGTCCTCCAGCAGCCGGACTTTCAGCAGAAATTTATCCCCCTCATGATATTTGTATTGAGAGCTGATACAGGCCCCACCCACGCTGATATTCAGCATCTTACAGGGAGTTTCTCCCAGGGTCAGGCCGCTGAACATGGTGGTGGTGGCGTCAAGATTCGTGTTTAACCGGAAAAACGCCCGGTCGTTTGCAATCCGGGATACAGTCAGCCCTTCCACCTTCCACGTGTGCTGGGGCAGGGGAGTGATAACCCCCTCCATATAGACGGCTTTCCGGTCGTGGTCATTGTACCCGCGAATCTGAACGTGGAGGGGCTCTTCCCCCTCCTGGGGAATTTCTATCTCAGAATATTGGTACAGCTCTGCTTTGTCCCCCTGCAGTGCCTGCAGCTTTGCCACAAAAAGCAGGTACCCTTCATCGGTGGTCACCTCCACCCGCATACCAGAGTAGACCTCGCTGGTTCTGCTGGCCCCTTCCTTCTCCTGGGGCGTCTCTGGCGTCTTCTTCTTAAACAGATTCAATAAGTTCATGCTATCCCTTCTCTTTCAAACGAGTTGTTGCTTGCGGGGCTTGTCTACGGGGTGTGTTTGCACAGGTGAAGTACACGGATTCTTGACAGAAAAGCAGGCAGGCGGCAGGGTCCCAACGGGGAAAGGCGCGTAAGACCGCTTTTTGCCGGCACAGGGGGCTATAGGGCCGCTCAGCCAGGCCGGGTCAGCTGGGCAGCTTTAGGATATTCAGCACAATTCCCTGGGGCGTAATGTCCAGAGTGCCATAGGTGGGCTCCCAACCGCTGAGGCGGCCGGGGTTCATAATATACAGGCCGTCCTGGTAGTCCTCCCGGGGCTGGTGGGTGTGGCCGAACAGCACCACCTGGGCCTTGTGTTCCCGGGCAGCGGAGAGCAATGAGGAGTCCCCGGACTTCACCCCGTATAGGTGGCCGTGGGTAAAGAAAAGCTTTGCGCCCTCGGCTTCAAACTCTCTTGTGACTGGCAGAGAAGAGCACCAGTCGCAGTTACCCCGTACCTGCAGAAAGGCCCTGTCCGGAAAAGCGCCCTTCAGCCGCTCCACATCCTCCTCGCCATCGCCCAGGTGGATGATGGTTTGGGCATGGGGCTGGGCGAGAATGGCCCGCTGCAGGCTGCTGGAATCTCCGTGGGTGTCGGACGCTACTAAAATGCGCATAGAAGAAATTCCTCCGTTTTTAAAAATGGAATCCGGAAAGAACGGTGCAAAACTGGAATCGATTGGCACTGCGCCGCATAGTATGGAAAGGAGCAGCGGTGCAAAGAGAGCGCCCGTATCCGCGGATCATGTGCAGCAGATGGGCACAGGCGCGGCAAAACGCTGCCTGTCCGCAATAGAGCGGACTATCAGGGAGGGTTATATTATGAGTGAACCACACAATAATTCCACAAACGCAATGGACAACAGCCGTCTGGAGGCCATGCTGAAGGTAACGGCTCAGCGGCTGGGCACCACGCCCCAGGCCTTAAAGGAGGCAGCCCAAAACGGAAGCCTGAGCCAAATGCTGGGAGGAGCCAGCCCGGAAGGAGAGGCCATGCAGAAGGTGCTCTCCGACCCCCAGGCTGCCCAGAAGCTGCTGTCCACCCCCCAGGCCCAGGCGCTGATGAAGCTTTTGCAGGGGGGCAAGGGCTGAGAAGAATACCCGCGGCACAGGCATGTGCAGGGAGGGCATATCCCCACTATGGGGGAAAGGCAGGTGAATCCCAATGGACGATATAAGCCAGCAGATCAACCAATTTCTCTCTGACCCGGACAGTATGCGCCAGCTGCAAAGCGTGATGCAGTCCCTGGGGATAAACAGCCAGGGCACGGAGAACGGGCAAAGCGGCCAGGGGCAAAGCGCGGGAAATCCTTCGCCTCCAGCCCAGTCCTCCTCCGCCATGCCGGATCTCTCGGCCTTGGCAGGGATGCTGGGCGCACTGGGCCAGACAAACGCGGCTCCCGCTGCCCACCCGGCTCCCTCGCTTCCGGCGGCTCTGCCTGCCGCAGCTGGGCCGGACACCCTGGCCATGGTTACAAGATTGGCGCCTTTGCTGGGCCAGCTGAACCGGGAGGATGACTCCACCCGGCTGCTTAGGGCTCTGCGTCCCTTGCTGAGCGAGGCCAGAAGGCAGAAGATCGACGAGGCGGTGAAGATCCTGCAGCTTATGCGCCTGCTGCCCATGCTGAAGGACCTGGGCGTGGGTCTTCCGGGACTGTTATGAAAACCCGCGTGAATCTGTAAAAATGGAAGGAATAGAAGGATAAATGTAAGATTGCAAGAGCTGCAGCGGAACAAAGGCTGTAAGCAGAGGCAGCCGCAAAGGGACCAGTACAGCAGACGGAGGGAGGGGCCAATATGCCGGAGATGGACCGGGATATGCGCAGAATGCAGGAAGAAGCTGCCCGGCGGGCCAGGGAGATGCAGTCCAGGGCCAGGCAGCAGGGCAGGGGAAGGACCCAGCCAAACCCATCAAACCAGGCAGGCCCATCCAGCCCGCCCAGCGGGGCCCCGGCGAACCAGGCCCATTCCGCCAGCCAAGCCAATCATTCGGGTCAAGGGAGTCAGCCTAGTGCCCCTGCCCACAATGGCCAGACCGGGCAGGCCAGCCCGCCGAACCACTTCGGCCAGGGCCAGGCGGCCTCCTCTTCCCACCGTCCTGGTCCGCCCAGCCACTCCTCCAGCCAGGGTACAAACCCGGCGGGCCAGGGAGGCCAGCAGCACGTCCCACCAGTCCCCCCGCCGCCTAACCCCAGCGCGTCGGCACCGGATATGGACAGCGGAGAAGTACCGCCCAGCCTGCTGGATGAGTTGTTTAAAGACAGGGAGCGGACCGTGCTGCTGGCCCTGCTATTGTTATTGGGCGGCGAGAGCGGCAATAATGAGCTGATGTTTGCCCTGCTGTTCCTGCTGTTGTAGGGACGTCATAGAATCTTTTTAGCTGGCTGGGCGGCGGTAATGGTGCCGCCGCCCACCACCGTGTCTCCATCGTACAGTACCACGGCCTGGCCCTTGGTGATGGCCCGCTGGGGCTGGTCAAAACGCACCTCCAGCTGGTCCTCCCCGGTCTGCACTGCGGTGGCGTCCTGCTCCTGGTGCCGGTACCGCACTTTTGCCTTTACCCGCAGGGGCCGCTGGATGTCCTTCACCGCGATCAGGTTCAGGCCCTGGGCGGTCAGCCGGTCAGAGAACAGCTCCTCCTGCCGGCCCAGAACCACCTGGTTCTCCTGGGGGTCAATTCCACACACATACATCGGCTGGGGAAAGGAGAGCCCCAGCCCTTTTCGTTGTCCCACCGTATAGTGGATGATGCCCTTATGCCGCCCATAGACCTGCCCGGCTGTGCCCACAAAGTCCCCGGGCTGGCTGGGCTGGCCAGTGACCCGCTGGATAAAGCCCGCATAGTCCCCGTCCGGCACAAAGCAGATGTCCTGGCTCTCCGGCTGGCCCGCGTTGACAAACCCAGCCTGCCGGGCCAGCTCCCGCACCTGGGGTTTGCTCAAAGCTCCCAAGGGCAAAAGCAGCCGGGAGAGCTGGCTTTGGGTCAGGGCATAGAGCACATAGCTCTGGTCCTTCTGAGGATCCAGGCCCTTTTTCAGCAGCCAGCGGCCTGTCTCTTGGCAGAACTCCACCCGGGCGTAGTGGCCAGTGGCCACATGGCCGCAGTCCAGCTCCTGGGCCCGCCGGAACAGCTTGCCCAGTTTGACATACCGGTTGCAGTCTATGCAGGGGTTGGGGGTCTCCCCCTGCTGATAGGCCCGGATAAACCGTCCGATTACCTCCCGGCGGAAATCCTGGGAAAAGTTGAACACATAGAACGGCATGGACAGCCTGTTGGCCACGCTTCTGGCTGCCTCCACGCTTTCCAGAGAGCAGCAGGCCTTTGTGTCATCCTCTTCCCCGCTGCCCGGGCCGTCCTCGCAGAACATTTTCAGAGTGACGCCCCAGGTCTCATACCCTGCCTGCTGAAGAAGCAGTGCCGCCGCGCTGGAATCCACCCCGCCGCTCATGGCAACCAGCACCCGGAAGCCTGTGCCCGCCTCTCTCATAGGGCGGAAAGGTCCAGTCCCTGGCAGTTGGCGGCAAAGAAGGCCCGAAGCTTCTCCCGCAGCAGCTCTACCCCGCCGGGGGCGTCGCTCTCCAGGTTGATGGGCAGAATGGGGTCATGAACAGAGAGCCGCACCAAAAACCAGCCCTGGCCCTCCCCCTCTGGGAAGGAGACCCGCAGGCCCTCGTGATTGTCCGGGGCGATCTGCCAGTGCTGGGCCTTGGCATAAGTCTCCAGCGCGGCAATAAGCGCCTGGCCCCGGGCGCGGAAGTCCTCCTCCAAAATGGGCACCCGAATCTCCTGCGCCTCCAGGGGCTCCCGCAGAGGGGCCAGCAGATCCTCTAAAGACCGGCCCTCCCGGCGCAGGGCAGCCAGCTGCATCACGATCTTGGTGGCCAGATAGGCCCCGTCGTCCAGAAAGTAGTTTTCCCGCAGGGCGGCATGGCCGCTGGTCTCAATGGCCAGGGGGCAGTTTTCCCCCTGGGCGTTCCGGCGAATGGCCTCGTTGATCACATTTCGATAGCCCCGCTTAAAGCGGCAGTGCTTTCCCCCCAGGGTGTCCTCAATATAGGTCCGCAGCCCGTCCGAGGTGATGGAGTCTGTGACCACCGTGCCGCCGGGCGCGTCCTGCAGCGCAATGGCAGAGGCCAGTGCCACCAGCCGGTTGCGGTCAATCTCCCGCCCCTGGCTGTCCACCACAGCGGCCCGGTCCACATCCGTGTCAAAGATAATGCCCAGGTCCGCCCCAGAGCTTGTCACCGCCTGGGCGGCAAAGCCCATGGCGGTCTTGTCCTCCGGGTTGGGCACATGGTGGGGAAAATGGCCGTCTGGGTCCAAAAACTGGCTGCCGGACACATCCGCGCCCAAAGGGGCCAGCACATCCCGGGCATAAAAGCCCCCTGCGCCATTGCCCGCGTCCACCGCAATAGAAAAGCCTGCCAAGGGATGTTCCCGGTCTGGGGCCTGTATTCCATCCATAATCAGCTGGCGCAGGTGGGCGGCATACTGGTCCATGTGGCCGCAGGCCTCCCAGCTGCCCCCAGGGGCGGCCGGGGGGCAGGCCCCCTGGTTGGCCAAGGCCAGGATCTCCTCCAGGTCGGGTCCGTCCAGCCCCCCGCTGGGGGTGAAAAATTTCAGCCCGTTCCGGTGCCAGGGGTGATGGCTGGCGGTGATCATCACGGCGCAGTGGCAGGGCAGGTCCAGCACAGCCATAAACATGGAGGGGGTAGAGGCCAGGCCGCAGTCAAAGCAGTGTACTCCGGCGGGCACAAAGGCCTGCTGCAGGGCGGCGGCAATATCCGGCCCCGAGAGCCGGGAGTCCCGGCCTACAGCCAGCCGCAAGCCTGCGGGGGGGGCCTGCAGGCGCTTTTCGCACCAGAGGAGAAAGGCGGAGCCAATGGCCCGCACCACAGGCCCGGTCAGCTGGGCCGGGCCAAATTCCTCTGTGTCAATGGCTGTGCCGCGCACGTCCGTGCCGCTTTTTAGACGAAGAAAATCCATAGGGAGAAGCTCCTTTCTTGATGAAAGACTGGGATGGATAAGGGCCTGTCTTGATTTTTCCGCGTTTGTGATAATATACATTGTAGCAAATATATGGGAAAGAATCAATGGGTTTCCATGGATTTGCGTGAGCGAGAGCCTTCTTTGGGGACCACAGACTGTGCGCCCCGCTGAGATATCCCCAAAAATTTCAGGCTTGTAAATAAAATAGGAATCTGGTATACTGTTAAAAACGGCTAAAATCAGCGGGAAACAGGCAGCGGCTTTTGCCCTGTTTGCGGCTTCTGCGGCCAATATCCCATCCGTGGTTTGGTTTATTTCCATAGGAGTGGGATTTTTTGGCAGAACCGGGAACGGCAGACAGCCCGCGCAGCCTTTTTCCGGGAAATAGGATGGGCTGAAAAGCCGGAATAACTCCATTTGTGTGAATACTCTGGACGCTCTGGCAGGGCGTTCCGGTTATAAGAGCTTCATACAGTCATCTATGGGAAAGGTGGCGTTAAAATGTCTATAAAGGATAAGATGACTGCTTTACTAAGCTATTTCAAAACCAGCAGGGAGACCATACAGGAGCAGGAGATTGCCCAGAGCTATGTCCCAGAGGAATCTCCCCCCTCTTCAGAAACCACCCATGTCCGCTCCTTCACGCTGGAGCTGCCGGATGAACACCTGATCTACCGCCTGCACGATATGCGGCGCAGGGAGGCCGGCTATCTGCCCTCGCCCAGGCTTACCCTGGACGAGGACGGCGTGCTGCCCGCGGAGCTGGTCCAGCGGGAAAGCGGCCGGGTAACAGGGTTCCTGACCAGCATATGCAGCGCAAGATGGAAGGAGATAAACAGCTGGGCCCAGGGCAAGGCCGGGGAGGAAGAGGAGGCGGAGCCAGTCCCCCTGGACGCGCTGCCCCGCTTTTTTCTCTCTGCGGATAAGCTCTATGCCTGGGTGATTGTGCTGCCGCCTGTGGGCAAGGGGGCAGAGCTGTCCCGGGACCTGCTTTACCAGGCAATCAACCGGGAGGGCATTACCTTTGGCCTGGACACCCAGGCAACAGACAAGATCTCCCATGATGACAAAAAGTATTTCAACCTGTTCCTCATCGCCAAGGGAAAACCGGCCTTTGATGGGAAGAACGGCAATATTGTAGAGCATTTTCCCCGGGTGGTAGAGCGGATTCTGGAGACTGACGAGTACAACCAGGTGGACTACACAGCCCTGAACCTGCTCCACAACGTCAAAGAGGGCGAGGAGATCTGCCGCCTGATCCTTCCTACAGAGGGAGAGCCGGGCCGCACGGTGCTGGACCAGGAGATCCCTGCTAAAGGCGGAAAAGAGGTGCCCCTGCCTAAAGGCAGAAATACAGAGATCAGCGAGGACGGCATCTCCCTGGTGGCGTCCATATCGGGCCATGTGGAGTTCAGCGGCCGTAGCTTCCAGGTGCAGCCTGTGCTGGACATAGCGGAAAATGTGGACTTTTCCACGGGCGACATCAACTTCCTGGGAGATGTGAATATTAAGGGGGATGTTCTCAGCGGATTCACGGTGCGCGCCATGGGGAACGTCCATGTGGACGGCGTGCTGGAGGCTGGCAGTACGGTAGAGGCCGGAGGAGACCTGGTGGTGGTAAAGGGAATCCTGGGAGACGGCACCACTGTCATCCGCTCCCAAAGGAGCATTTTCTCCAAGTATATTGAAAACTCTACCATCTATGTCCGGGAAAACCTGCAGACAGACTGTATCATCAACGGCAGCATCTACTGCGGCGGGGAGGTACTGGTAAGGTCTGGCCGGGGCACCATTATGGGCGGAAAGATTTGGGCCGCCAAAAAGATCAGCGCCAAAACCCTGGGCGCGCCCTCCGAATGCCGGAACTCGGTGATTTTAGGCGGGAAGCCCTGTGAAAATTTTGAGAGGGAGCTTTTGCGCAAAGAGATGAAAGGGCTGGAGATGGAGCTGGAAAAGCTGGAGTGCCAGCCCAACAGCCAGGTGAAAAGCAGCCTGGTGCAAAAGGTGCAGGCAAGGCTGTCTGTGGCGGAGATGAAGCTGCGGCACCTGGAGAGCGAGCCGGAGGATGGGAAGGCGGACCCCTTTGACATGGATGGAGGACGGCTGGAATGCGGCATTGCCTATGCGGGCACGGAGATCAGCTGTGGAAACGAGGTGGTGCGCCTGCGGCAGGAGACCCGCAGCTGCGTGGCCAATGTGATTAACGGGGAAATCATGATGATGTAGAGAAGAGCCAGGCAGGGAAAATGACATGGCAGTGAAATTACGGACAGGGGGAACGGCAATATGGTGAAAAAGCAGGTCATGGTCATGGACGACTCCCGGGTGGTGGAGCTGCAGGTCCGCAAACTGCTGGAAGATTCTGGGTTTGAGGTGGCAGTATACTGCGAAAACGGGGAAGAGGCCATTGCCCGCTACAGGGAGGTTTTGCCGGATGTGGTGCTGGCTGACATTATCATGCCCGGTATTGATGGCCTGGAGGCCGCGGGGATTATCTTGGAAGAACATCCGGAAGCCCGGATTGTGATGATGTCCTCCCTAGCGGACGAGGATAGTCTTAGCGAAGCACAGGCTATTGGTGCAAGGGCATTTCTCCATAAACCCCTTGAGCGGGAGACACTGGTTGACACGTTGAAAAAGGCGCTGGAATAGGCCCGGCAGAGCCCGCTGCAAGGCCAAAGGCCCATGGAATGAATGAACGGCAGACGGCACGCCCCCGGTCCAGGGGACGCGCCGTCTTTTTGCGGCCCAAGCGGACCCAACTGCCTTAAACGGGCCATATATCCTATCCATATAGCCACATGAAAGAGCAATAGGAGAGCCTTTGCTCCGGCTATTGGTTGGAAGGCGGGCAGCGAGTAGAAACTGGCCCCCAAGCCGAGAGGCTGTTTCCCCTGATTTCTGGCCCAAAATTCAGCGTTTTCCCGGTTTTTAAACAGGAGCTAGGCATAAAAAAAGGGCGGCTAAGCCGCCCAAACAGTGTGAATAAATAAAAATTTATATTTTTGTATTCGCCAGTTTTTAAGTGCCGCTCCTTCACGATGGAAGCCGTAGGGGCTAAAATTTGCGGAAGCGCTGGTATCTGTAGTGGAGAAGCTCCTCAGTGGGCATGGCCACCAGCTCTGGCAGTTCTTCGGCCAGCAGGGTCCGCATCTCCTGGTATACGGCGGAGAAGTCCTCCTCGGCAATCACCCGCTCTACCACACCCAGTTCCCGCATGTCCTGGGCAGTCAGTTTCAGACATTCGGCCGCGTCCTTCACCTTTTTGGCGTCTTTCCATAAAATGCTGGCACAGCCCTCCGGCGAAATCGCGGAGTATACCGCGTTCTCCAAAATCCAAACCTGGTCCGCCAAAGCCAAGGCCAAGGCGCCGCCGCTGCCGCCCTCTCCCACCAGAATGGACACCACTGGCGTGCGCAGAGAGGCCAGCTCCATCAGGTTTTCCGCAATAGCCTGCCCCTGGCCCCGCTCCTCGGCGCCCAGTCCGCAGTAAGCGCCAGAGGTATCCACAAAGCACACCACCGGCCGGTGGAACTTCTCCGCCTGCTTCATCAGCCGCAGGGCCTTGCGGTAGCCCTCTGGGTTGGGCATCCCAAAATTCCGGCGCAGCCTCTCTTTGGTGTCCGTACCCTTCTCAATGGCAATCACGGTCACCGGATTGCCGTCCAGCCAGGCCAGGCCGCCAATCACCGCCGGGTCGTCCCCAAACCGCCGGTCGCCGTGCAGCTCGATAAACCCGTTAAAAATGTTTTCAATGTAGGAGACGCCCGTGGGCCGTCCCTTAGAGCGGGCCAAAATTACCTTGTCATACGCGCTCACTGCGGCTCGCCTCCCCTCTCGCTGTACTCTTCCAGCAGGTCAAGGTCTGTCTCGTCTCCAAAGGCCATGCTGCCCGGCACATGAATCTGCAGCAGCCGGGCAATGGTCTCTTTCTGTGCCGATCGGGGCACAATCAGGTCCACAAACCCGTGCTCCAGAAGAAATTCCGCTGTTTGAAAGCCCTGGGGCAGCTTTTTGCGGATGGTCTGCTCAATCACCCGGGCTCCCGCAAAGCCAATGGTAGCCCCCGGCTCAGCTATAATAATGTCCCCGTCCATGGCAAAGCTGGCGGTTACGCCGCCAGTGGTGGGGTCGGTCAGCACTGTCAGATAGAACAGCCCCGCGTCGCTGTGCCGGCGGACCGCCGCGCTGGTCTTGGCCATCTGCATCAGGGACAAAATGCCCTCCTGCATCCTGGCCCCGCCGGATACCGTAAAGCCCACCACAGGCGCGCCCAGCTCTGTGGCAAACTCAAACAGCCGGGTGATTTTCTCCCCTACCACGGTGCCCATGCTGCCCATCATAAAGTTGGGATCCATAAAGAACAGGGCACAGGGCTGGCCGTTTACCTGGGCTGTGCCGCAGACCACGGCGTCCTTTTCCCGGGAGGCCAGCTTGGCGTTGCGCAGCTTCTGGTCATACCCGGGAAAGTCCAGCAGGTCCCGGCTCAGCAGGTCCGCGTCCAGCTCTTGAAAGGTGCCCTCGTCGGCAATATAAGTGATGCGTTCCCGGGGCCCCACCCGATGGTGGTAGCCGCAGGCCGTGCATACGTGCATGTTTTCCTGCAGGTCGCTGAGAGGCAGCTGCACCCCGCAGCGGGGGCATACACTGCGGATGCCGGCGTCTTCGGCCTCCTTGCCCCCCTTTTCCAGCTCGTTTTGCGGCGAGCGGAACAGTCCCATCAGATTCATAAGCGGTGATCTCCTTTACAGAGGCATAAACAGTCGCACGGGAAAAAAGCTGGCCGCTGGAGGCACGCTCAGGCCTTTCCCCGGAAGAACTTCATAAAGTCCGTGTAGTAGTCCCCGGCCCGGAACCGCCGGTCCCGGACAATCTCAATCTGGTCTTCAATGTTATTGCCCGCCCCGTCAATGACCAGCTCGCACAAAGCGGACTGCATCTTGCGGATGGCCTCCTCCCGGGTGGAGGAATAGACAATCAGCTTGCCCAACATCGAGTCATAGTAGGGCGTGATATCGCAGCCTTGATAGAGGCAGGTGTCAAAACGCACCCAGGGTCCCCCCGGCGGGTGAAAGAACTCCACCCGGCTGGCATTGGTGGCGTTAATCCGGCACTCAATAGCCGCGCCCTGCAGGTGGATATCCTCCTGGGTAAAATCCAAAGGCACCCCTGCCGCAATACGGATCTGCCATTTTACAATATCAACGCCTGTTACCAGCTCGGTCACCGGGTGTTCCACCTGCAGGCGGGTGTTCATCTCCATAAAGTAGAAGTGGCCGGAGGTATCCAGCAAAAACTCCACGGTACCCGCGTTCACATAGCGGGCTGCCTTGGCTGCCTTGGCTGCGGTCTCCATCAGCCGCTGCCGCAGGGCCGGGCTAACTCCCGGCGAGGGTGACTCCTCAATCAGCTTTTGATTATTTTTCTGGATGGAACACTCCCGCTCGCCCAGGCATACGGTGTGGCCGGCCTGGTCTGCCAAAAGCTGCACCTCTATGTGCTTCACAGGGTCCAGGTACTTTTCCATGTATACTCTTCCATCCCCAAAGGCATTCTGCGCCTCTGTAGAAGCCGTGCGGAAGGCCCGCTCCAGGTCCTCCTCCCGCTCTACCAGGCGTATGCCCTTGCCCCCGCCGCCTGCGCTGGCTTTAATCATCACCGGGTAGCCCAGCTGTGCCGCCGCGGTTTTGGCCTCCTGGGGACTGGATAAAACATCCGTGCCAGGGGTGGTGGGCACGCCGTTTTCCTTCATCAGCCGGCGGGCAGCCTCCTTATCCCCCATCTCCGCGATAATCTCCGCGGTGGGCCCAATAAAGGTCAGGCCATATTGGCGGCAGAGCCCGGCAAAGCCCGCGTTTTCCGATAGAAACCCATATCCCGGGTGAATGGCCTGGGCGCCAGTGGCCAGGGCGGCGCTGATGATCCGCTGGCCGTTCAGGTAGCTGTCTTCTGGACGGGGCCCGCCCACGCACACGGCCTGGTCCGCCAAAGCGGTGTGCAGGGCCTCTTTGTCCGCCTGGGAATAGACAGCCACAGTGGAGATGCCCATCTCCTTACAGGCGCGGATAATGCGGATGGCAATCTCGCCCCGGTTTGCGATCAATATTTTTGTGAACATTCTGGATACCCCCTGGATGCCTCCCTCACTCCGTCTTCACCAGAGCGAAGGAAAATTCCGCCGACACGCACAGCTTGCCGTTCACCCGGCCCGTACCCTTGGCAAAATAGAAATTTCCCCGGCTGCGCACCAGCTCACATTCCGTCTCAAACACATCGCCGGGCTTCACCTGTCCCCGGAACTTCACGTTGTTCAGGCCCGTGTACAGAGGGGTCATGCCCTCCGCCTTGCCAATCAGCAGCACACAGGCGGACTGGGCCAGCATCTCGCACTGAATGACCCCCGGCACCACAGGATTTCCCGGGAAATGCCCCTGCAGAAAGAACTCGTCTCCCCGCACCTGGTATTTACCCCGGGACTTCCCCTCCGCCAGCTCTACCTGGTCCACCAAAAGCATGGGTTCCCGGTGGGGGAGTATGTTTTTAATCTCGTCTCTATTCATTGTAAAAAGCTCCTCCCGCTTTAAGGCTCTATCCGGAACAGGGGCTGGTTGTACTCCACCACCTGGCCGTTGCTGACGCAGATCTCCACCACAGTGCCCTCCACTTCAGAGGGGATCTCATTCATCAGCTTCATGGCCTCGATAATGCACAGGGTATCGCCTTTTTGCACCCGCTGGCCCACCTCGACAAAGGGGGCGCTCTCCGGAGAAGAGGCGGCGTAGAATACCCCCACGGTGGGAGAAAGCACCAGGGAACCCTTTTTGGGCGCGGGTTCCGGCTCCACTGGCGCGGGGGCAAAGGGCGAGGCAGCTGGCGCAAGGGCTTGCCCTGGCTCTATGCGGCGCTCCAGCTTCAGGCTGATTCCCTCTTGGGAAAGCTCTAAGGAGGTCAGCCCGTTTTCCTTCATAAGCCTGGCCAGATTTTCAATCGATTTAACGTCCATACAACCGTACTCCTCTCAGGAAATGTTCGTGCTGTGCCCTGCTTTTATTTTTAGGATATGGCATAGGTTTTGAGAGCAAAGGCAAAAGTTTCGCCAGCCTTTTCAAAGGCTGCGAGGTGTGGAGCAGAGCTCCACGGTCTTGCGCGATAGCGCCAGAAACATCCTCAGACAAGTTATCCATTTTCAAAGAAAATGGATAAAAAGGGCACATGCTTACGTTAGGCCTCCGGACGCACAGGGCGCGTCCTACGGCAAGGCCGTGGGACTTTGTCCCACACCCTACCAGGGGCCTAACGCCCCTGGACCGCGCAATAAATTCTCAAAA
>CAJUPK010000017.1:0-11389 GCA_910588415.1 uncultured Oscillospiraceae bacterium
TGCTTTTCCACCACGTCGGTCACATCGCCCATGCCCCGCTGGAACAGCTCCGTATGCTCAAACACAGGGGTGCGAATCTCTGAAAAGCCGTTCAGCTCCGCCTCGCTGATAAGCACCTGCTCTACCAGCCGCCACTTTTCCGTGTCCGCAGGCACCAGGTCTGTGGTGCCCTTGGGCGCTTTGGTAATCAAATCCATAGCCATCTTCCTTTGCGTAATATCTTCATCCAGCCGCCAGCCTGTCCAAAGGCGCAAAAGGACAAGCGTTTGCAGGCCGCAGCCATTCCTCCCAGAGGGGACCCCCTTTGGGGTATTGGCCCGGCCTGTTCAGCAGCGTCCCGCGCAAGGCGGGATTTTTCAAAACATCCTTTAAAAACACTTTATTGCTTCCAGCCGTCCCGGCCTTTCCGCCTGCGGCTCAGCTCTTCACAATGTCCCGCCAGTCCATGTCGCCCCGTTCCAATCCATGGATGAGCACCTCCGCGGTGGCAATATTGGTAGCCACCGGGATGTTGTGCATATCGCACAGCCGCAGCAGGTTCAAGGCGCTGGGGTCGTTGGACTGGGGATTCAGCGGGTCCCGGAAAAACAGCAGCAGGTCAATCTCGTCGCAGGAGATACGCGCCGCAATCTGCTGGTCGCCGCCCTGGGGGCCGCTTAAAAACCGCTGCAGCTTCAGTCCCGTGGCCTCTGAGATCATTTTGCCTGTGGTGCCTGTGCCGCACAGCGAGTGCCTGCTGAGAATCCCGCAGTAGGCAATGCAGAACTGTACCATCAGCTCCTTTTTTGCGTCATGGGCCGTTAAAGCGATGTGCATAACAAACTCCTCCCAAACAAACGATTTTATATCCTTCACAAAGCATCCAAAGAATCCTTCCAGGTTATTCATCGCAGGGATTCTCCGCTGCCTGCTTTTTAGTCCAACATATAGGGTGTCCTGTTTATGGCGGAATACCTACACAGCCCCTGGCATGGGAACCGTCTCTCCCTCCAGCCGGGCGGCTATGCGGTGCAGGGCCAGCATACCTGGGGCGCTCTCCTGGGCGGGACAGCCCTTCAGAAAGGCCGCGGCCAGGGGAATGTCCTCTGGCACCAGGCCGAACAGCCGCACGCCCGCAGCGTCTATCACCCCGTCCAGGTCCCTGTAGACGCCGGTCTGGTCAAAAAACTCCCCGTTAAACCGGTTGATGACCAGCCGCTTGTCCTTTACGCCCAGCTGTTCCAGCAGCAGCCGCACTTTCCCGGCGCTGCGCACGCACACAGGGTCTGGGCTGCACACCAGCAGGGCCTGGTCAGCCGCGCAGGCGGCAGAGCGGAAACCCGCGCCCACGCCTGCCGGGGAATCCAGCAGTACATGGTCATAGTACCGCCGCAGCAGGGGCACCAGCCGGCGCATCACCGCCGGGCGGATCAGGTCGTCTCCAGAGGATGGGGCGGGCAGCAGGAACAGACCCTCGCTGTCCGCGCAGGCGTAGATGGCCTCTGCGGGAGAGCAACGACCAAATACCACGTCAGAACTATCAAACACCAGGCTCTCCTCGGTACCGGTCATCCGGTCCAGGCTGCGCAGGCCCGCGTCACAGTCTACCAAAAGCACCCTGCGTCCCCGCTGGGCCAAAGCGCGGCCCAGGCCCACCGCCACAGTGGACTTGCCCACGCCGCCTTTTCCCGAGGTGATCACTGTTGCAATTCCCATAGAGAACACCGCCTTAGCTATTATCTTACCACACCATTGGTTATTTGTCAAAATCAAATACTATTTTTCTTAAATTATATTAGCCCTGCACAAAAATGCAGGGCGTTTTTTGGTGTATATTTAATTCGCCGGATTGACCTGATCTGCCTGGCCAGTCCGCTTGCCCCGATTACCCAGAGCCGCTGTAGTAGGGCCCGTCGCCTCCAGGGGCCGGGGTAGCGGTAGGTTCCGCCGGGTCTGATGGTTCTTCCCCGCTGGAAGCGTTCTCTTCCTCCCCCTCTTCCTGACCAGAGGGCTCTGGGGTTCCGCCTGTAAAGATGTGGTCCGGAATGTCGCTGCCCCGGGGGGGATAGGGGGTGGGGGTAGGCTCCGGTTCCTGGGTGGGTTCGGACTGGTCCCCCTGGTTGTCTTCGCTGTCTCCGTCTTCTTCTGGCTGGGGGCTGGGGCTGGCCGTGGGATTTTTCTGGGCCTCTTCCTCCTCCAGCTCCTCCTTGGTCTTCAGCACTTCGCCCTCGTCGTCCACCAGGTCGCCGTCCTGATTATAGCGGTTGCCCTCCTCGTCCCAAGTGTAGAAACCAAAATATTGGTCCATAACGTCCTTGGCCACGTTCATGGCATAGTTGCCGCTGCGGCCGTACTCCAGCACCACAGCCACGGCGATCTGCGGGTCCTCGGCCGGGGCATAGGCAATAAAGGTGATGTTCTCCTCTGTGCCGCCCTCCTCCCAGGTAAGCCCAGAAGTCTGGGCAGTGCCGGTTTTACAGGCCACGGACACCGGGTAGTCTCCAAACACGCTTTTGGCCAGGCCCTCTGTGGCAGTCAGCACCATGGCGTTGCGGACTACAGCCTGCACATCCTCCCGGATCTCCGCATCATACAGCAGTTCCGGCTCATAGCGGCGAACCACCTCGTCCCCTGCATAGTTGGTCACTTGCTGCAGGAAATGGGTGCGGTAGCGCTTGCCTCCATTGGCCAGGGTTGCGGTGTAGGTGGCCAGCTGAATGGGGGTAAACATATTATCCGCCTGGCCAATGGCTGCCTGGGCGGTGTTGCCGTCTGTCCACTGGGCGCCAATGTCCGTGTGATTTTCCCGGTACTCCTGGGGATTGGACATGGTTCCCGTGGATTCGGCCAGCTCTATGCCCGTGGGCTCGCCCAAACCATAGTATTCTGCGTAGGCGTCCAGCCGGCGAATGGTCAGCTTTAGTCCCAGCGCGCAGAAATAGCAGTTGCAAGACAGGGCAATGGCCTCGTACACATTGGCGTAGGGGTGCCAGCCCGTGCATTTCAGCTTCAGGTCCTCATAGGTAAACAGCCCTTCGCAGGGGTACAGGCCCTGGCTGGCGCTCACTTCCCCTTCCTGCAGGCCAGCGGTGGCCACCAGGCACTTAAAGACAGAACCCGGGGTGTACACTCCCTGCAGGGCCCGGTTAAAGCCGGGCTTCATCTCCTCGTCCCGCAAAATGCTGGTCTTATAGTCATCGTCTGTAAAGTATTGGTTTAGGTCATAGCCGGGGTAAGAGGCACTGGCCAGCACCCCAAAGTCCTTGGCGTCCAAAACAACGGCAGCCCCAAATTTGCAGTTATGGGCCCGTTTGTCGTCCTTGGCCCCTGAATTCTTGTTGGCCTTGATGTTCTTCTCCAAAGACATGTTGGCCACCCGCTGCAGGTCCGAATCAATGGTAAGCTGTACGCTGTGGCCCTGCTCCGGCTGAATGGTGGTGGCCGTGGAGGTGACCCGGCCGTTCTCGTCGGTAAACACGGCCTGCAAGCCCCGTTTGCCCCGCAGCTCCTCTTCAAAGGCGCTCTCGGCCCCAGCCACGCCCCAGGTGTCTGTCTCCTTATAGCCGGATATGTTCTCCTCGCTGTCATAGCCGTTGCCAGCCTCTATCTCGGCCTTCAGCTGGTCGCCGTTGATGCTGGCCACATAGCCCACCACATGGGGGGCTATGGTGCCGTCCTCCCCATAGTACCGGTTTACGCCCACCCGGGTCTCAATGCCCGGCCACTTGCTGGCGTACTCGCCAAAAATGCCCACCGTCTCCTGAGACACGTCCTCGGCCAGCACATAGGGGTTGTAGATGGAAAAGCCGCTGCGGGTCATGGCGTACCGCACAGAGACCACCGTGCGGGTATCCTCTTTGGCATAGCCCTGGTAATTGTACTTTTTGGCCAGCTCGTTCATGCACTCCTCGGCTGTGGCATAGTCCGCCAGGTTCAGCATATCCCGGCCCTTCAGCCGTTCAATCTCGTCCTCCTGGTCCTCTTTAAAGGTATAGTTCCCCTCCGCGTCCAGCTGGATGGGCAGAATGTCCCGCCACTTCTCGCCCCGCTCTTCCAGCAGGTCCACCACCTCCAAAATGGTGGCGTTGCGCTGGTCGTCCTCCATATACAGGGCGTTGTAGATGACCTGGTACACCACCTTGTTGCCTGCCAGCACATTACCGTCCCGGTCCCAGATCTCCCCCCGGGCAGCCTCTATCTCCACCGCGTCTGTGCGGTGGGCCAGGGCCTCCCGCTCAAAGGACTCCCCGTTCAGAATCTGCCAGTTAAACAGCTGCAGCTCAAAGGTAGTAAAAAACACAGCCACCACCAAAATACAGGCGGTGGTGCGTCCCAATTTGATATGTGGTAGCTTCATAAGCGGTATTCCTCAAAAGCCCTGCTTATCTGACGGGTGCAGGGCTTCAGACAGGCCCCGGTTCAGCAGATACAGCAGCGGCACAAACAGCATGGTGTACAGATATTTGGGCAGATAGTGGCGGGTAAAGGCATAGCCTGGAGAGGAGTAGCCCAGCAGGTAGTAGAAGAACAGCCACTGGCCGCCCATAACCAGCCCCAGGGAAACCAAGCCCGCCAGCAAAGCAGTGGCCAGGTTTCCCTGCATAAAGCTGCGCACGGCCAAGCTGATGAAATAGCACAGCACCCCCAGCACAAGCCCATGGTAGCCCAGTACCCCCGAGTAGCCAAAGTCGCACAGCAGCCCGGCGGCAATGCCAAAGGCCATGGCAGGGGTCTCCTCCTCAAACATGGCAATGGCAAGCCCAGCGGGCAGGGCCAGCACAGGCCGGGCGCCGTATATGCCCGGCAGCAGGCCCGGGGTCTCCTGCAGCATAAACAGCACCAGCAGCTCCAGGGTGTAGGCCAAAAAGCGGACAAGCCGGTTCAGGTCTCTCATTCCGCGTCCTCCTCCTCGCCGGGGGAGATCTCCGCCGGGTCGATGGCCGCGTCCTCCTCCCCCTTGCCGGGGAAGTCAATAATGACCTGGACCTCCTTCACTGTGGTCAGGTCCTGGAAGGGCTTCAGTACCGCGTAGCGGGACACGTCCATGTCGGACTTCTCCACGCTCTCCACCTGGCCAATCTTCAACTTGGCCGGGTAGGTGCCTCCTGCGCCGGAGGTGGTGATGATATCCCCTGGCTCCAGCTTGGTGTCCGGAGAGAGGTAGCTCAGGCGCAGAAGGCCAGAGCTGGCCATCATGATGCTGCTGCCCACCACGCCGCTCTCCTGTTTGTCAATGGACACGGCAGCTACCTGCACATTTTCAGAGAGCAGGCAGTCCACCTTGCTGGTGGTGGCATAGGCCTGGCTGACAATACCCACCAGCCCCTGGGAGGTGATGACCGGATCCCCCACGCTGATGCCGGAGAGGGTGCCTGCCCCAATGGAAAAGCCATAAAAAATGTCGTTGGGATCCCGGCCTATCACAGCGGCGGAGCGCATCTCGATCTCCGGGTCTGCCTCGCTGATTTTCAGCTGCTGGCGCAGGCGCTGGTTCTCCTGCTTCATCTCGTCATAGTCCACCAGGCGGTCCTGCAAGCCGCTGTTCTCCTCCTGCAAAGAGGTTACCAGGGCCTTCAGCTCGTCCTTGGTAAAACCGTCCAGGTCCAGAAATTCGGTCACATTGCCCGTTACATTGGTGGCCACGCTCTGCATGGGGGTAGAGACAAAGCCCAGCAGGCTGGCCAAAAAGCTCCCTCCCGCCGAGGCGGTGTAGATGATGAGGCCCAGCAGCACCACGGCTGCAATGACCAGCACCTTAAAGGAGCTGCCTTTTACGAAATCTTTCACGGTATATCTCCTACTGCGTTCACACATTCTTCCTACAATGGACACGGTTTCCCGGGAAATACGCCCCCGGCTGTTCACACCCCGGCGCCTGTTCCCTGGGATAAGCCCTATTTCCGGCGGCTGTTCCGGTAGTAGGACTTGGGAAGCTCGATCTCCAGGCTTTTGCCCGTGCCCTCCACCACGCAGTCCAGGGGCCGCTCGGCCACATGGACCGGGATGCCTGTCTCCTGGCTCACCAGACGGTCCAGGCCCTTTAAAAGCGCACCGCCGCCCGTAAGCATGATGCCCCGGTCAATGATGTCCGCGGCCAGCTCCGGGGGGGTCTGCTCCAGGGTCTCCTTGATGGCGTCCACCACAATCATCACGCTGTCGGCCAGGGCCTCCCGGACCTCGTCCGCGTGGATGGTCACGTTTTTGGGCAGGCCGTCCACCAGGTTGCGGCCCTTGATCTCCACAAAGGCATTGATGGTCTCCTCGGTGGGGAAGGCAGAGCCAATGCGCATCTTGATCTCCTCGGCCGTGCGCTCGCCGATGAGCAGGTTGTACTTTTTCTTCACATAGGTGACAATGGCCTCGTCAAACTTGTCCCCGGCCATGCGCACGGACACCGCGGTGACAATGTCCCCCAAGGAGATGACAGCCACCTCGCTGGTGCCGCCGCCAATGTCCACCACCATGCTGCCTGTGGCGTCTGAGACCGGCAGGCCCGCGCCCACTGCCGCGGCCATGGGTTCCTCCATCAGGTCCACATTGTTGCTGCCAGCCTGGCGGGCCGCGTCCTCCACCGCCCGGCGCTCCACCTCGGTGACCCCGGAGGGGATGCAGATGATGATCCGGGGGCGGCTCAGAGCCCCGGACTTCAGGGCCTTTTTGATAAAGTATTTCAGCATGGCGGCGGTCACGTCAAAGTCCGCGATGACCCCGTCCTTTAAAGGCCGCACAGCCACAATAGAGCCCGGGGTGCGGCCCAGCATCTCCTTGGCCTGCTTGCCCACAGCCAACACCTCGTCGGTGCGCACGTCCACGGCCACCACAGAGGGCTCCCGCATCACAATGCCCTTGCCCCGCATAAACACCAGCGTGTTGGCGGTGCCCAGGTCAATGCCGATATCTTTTGAAAACATGGAGAACATGGAGAGAAATCCAGAAAAGCCTGCCATATCGTTAACTGCCTTTCTCCGGCCGTGCCGGGTTCAATTCGCGGCGTGGGCCCGTCCCCAGCAGCCTGGAGGCGTCCCGCGTCCCGGTATAGTCAACGCGGTTCTATATACTGTAAAGCCATATTGCTTAAAATCCGGCGCCGCCGGACTGCAGACGCGTTTCCCATATCAATCACATACACACATACAGTATTCCCAAACATTGCCGGTTTATTTGTACCGGGCAAAGGCCGGCAAACCGATGCCGTTCTCCCATTATACCGCATTTTCCTCTGGTTCTCAACCTTTATATGGGCGGATTTGTGAAGAATCCGTAAATTCTGGCACATATCCGCCTCTTTCGTCCGGCCCGGCACAATATCCGGCATAGGAGGGCCGGGGCAGGAGAGGCAGGCCCAAAGCCCTATTTTCCCGTGCTGCCAAAGCCCCCTCCCCCCCGCTGGCTGCCGGAGAGGCTCTCCGCCTCCACAAACTGGGCAGGGGCAACGGGAAGGAAGATTACCTGGGCCACCCGCTCTCCCGGGGAGACAGTCCAGGGCTCTGAGGACAGGTTCCGCAGGGGGACCATCCACTCCCCCCGGTAGTCGCTGTCAATAATCCCCACTCCCTGGGCCACCACCAGGCCTTTGGCCCCCAGACCGCTGCGGGAGAAAATAAAGCCCGCAAAGCCCGGGGGAATCTCTGCGGCAAAGCCCAGGGGCGCCATACGCATCTCCCCAGGGGGCACCAGAAGGGGCTCTTCCAGGCAGGCGCAGAGGTCCATCCCGGCGCTGCCGGGGGTCTGCTGCTGGGGGAGGGAGGCCCCTGGGGACAGCTGCAGGAACTTTACGACTGCTGTGTGGGGCGTGCTGGCGGTATCAAGCGGATTTTGCATAGAACCATTCCTTTCCAAGGGTGAAATTATGCGTGCAATAGAGGGTAATAGGGGCGTAACGGGAAGTGGAAAACTGGGCGGGCCTGGGGAATGGGGAAAAGCTGAGAACTTCCGCGAATGGATATAGGCTTTACAGAAAACCCGTTCGCCACTATATCTTGTGGAGAACAGATGTTATTCACATTTTCCACGGAGTTTTCCACATCACTCCACGCCCCGCCGGAACAGCCCGCGGGTGTAGTCCCCAAGGGGGTTTTCCCCCTGCCGGAAGGCCCGGAGGACTTGTCCACATTCCACCGGGTTTTCCACTGTAAAGTGGAGGACCCCAAAGTCCGCCCAGGCCAGCTGCTCCTGGCAGCCGCCCAGCCACAGGGGCACGCTGTTAAGCAGCTCTGTCCCCTCCCAGGGCCGCCTGCACAGCACTGGAAAGCGCTTGCCCTTGCGGTCTGTGAGATAACCGGGCTCCTCCCGGCTGCAGGCCTGACAGCCCCCCCAGGCGCTGGCCAGGGGGCAGTTGCGGGTGAGCATCAAAGCCTGTCGCCCGTACACAGCCAGTCCCCGGGGAAGGCTGCCCCCCAGCCGGGCGGCCTCCCGGCCAGCCAGCTCCATGCTCAGCTGGCAGCTCTGCAGGCCCAGCCGGGCCAGCTGGTCCAGGGCAGCGGTGTTGGCGGCGTTCAGGGCAAAGGAGCCGTGGGGAACCGCCCCCAGCTCCCGGCACAGCTGCACGGCCCCCAGGCTGCCGCATAAAAAATCCTGGAAGCCCTGGGCCATCCGTTCTTCCATCAAGGCCCGCAGCTCTTTTTCCCAGCCGAACACCCCCCGGGGCAGGTCCAGCAGCAACTTGGCCTGGGTACGGCCCCGCAGGTCATCCAGCAGGAGGGGGTCTGTCTCCACTGGCAAGGCCAGCTCTTCACAGGCCAGGACCTCTGGGCAGAGCTGGTCCGGACTGTACAGCATGGCCCGCAGAGGCAGGGGGGCTCCCAGGGCCCGGCCCCCCTGGCGGGGAGGCAAGTCCAGGGGGAGGGATGCAAAGGGGATGGGATTGGCCTTGCCAGAGGCCTGCAGCAGTACCTCCAGCACCCCCCGGCGCAGCTGGTTGAGAACGCTCACCGGCAGGGGGACGCCCTCCTCCGGCACAGTTACGGACCGGGCATAGAAGGGCGTGCCCCCGGTTTTGCGGAGCTGCTGCTCCGCCCGCTCCCTGGGGGTATGGTGTTCTGTCAGGGGGGCGGCGGCAAAGGCCTCCTGGAAGAAAGCTCTCTCCCCCTGCTCTTGGTTCTGGTCTGCCCGGCAGGCCACAAGGGTGGCTGAGCCATACTCCTGGCTTACCTGCAGGACCAGGTCCACAGGCACGCTCTGGCGTTCTGCCCGGTACAGCTCCCGCAGCCGGGGCAGGGCCTTCCCGCTGGCCTGCACATCCTCCTGGCGGCGCACGCCGAACATGGCCCCGCCCCGGCGGCCAGTGAGATACCCGTCCGTAAAGCCGGAGCGGGAGAACACGGCCTGCAGGTTGTCCAGCAGCTCCGGCGGGACGGGCTGGCCGTCTGCAGCCAGGCGGCAGGCGGCAGTGGCAGCGGCCACGTACTCCGGGCGCTTCATGCGGCCCTCTATTTTGGCGGAGCAGACCCCCGCTTCCCTCAGCCGGGCCAGGCCCTGGATGAAGCTCAGGTCCTTTAAGGACAGGCAGTGCCCTGGCTGCTGGGCCTGACCGGAACCCCCTGCCGAAAAGGGCAGACGGCAGGGCTGGGCGCACTGACCCCGGTTGCCGGAACGGCCCCCCAGCATGGCGCTGAGATAGCACTGGCCGGACAGGCACATGCACAGGGCCCCATGGACAAAGGCCTCCAGCTCCACAGAGCAGCTCCCGGCAATCTCCTGGATCTCAGGAAGGCTCAGCTCCCGGGCCAGCACCACCCGGCAGGCGCCCAGCTCTTGGGCCAACCGTACCCCTGCCGGGGTGTGCAGGCTCATCTGGGTGGAGGCGTGCAGGGGCAGCCCAGGGGCCCTCTCCCGCAGCAGGGCCAGCAGGCCCAGGTCCTGGACCAGCACTGCGTCCACAGGCAGGGAGCAGAGAAACTCCACAAAGGCCAGGGCCTCTGGCAGCTCCTGGTCTTTCAGCAGGGTGTTCACGGTTACATGGACCCGCACCTCCCGCTGGTGGCAATATTCCACTGCCTGGGCCAGCTCCTCCTGGGAGAAGTTCTGGGCGCTGGCCCGGGCCCCAAAGCTTTTTCCAGCCAGGTACACCGCGTTGGCCCCAGCCCGGACCGCGGCCTGTAAAGCCGGCCAGCCTCCGGCGGGAGCCAGCACCTCCAGGGGCCGAGCCGGGCTACCCACGGTCCCCCCGGAAAAAGCTGACCATTCCCTCCTGCTGGAAGATCTCCTCCTCTTTCTCTGGGCGCAGGGGGTTTTTCCGCCGCCCGTCCCGGCGGGCAGGAACCGGCCGGGCTGGCTGGGACTCCTGAGCGGGATGGGCCTGGGCTGCCTCCCAGGCCGCGCCAGCGGCGGCCTCTGCCTGGGCCTGTTTCTCCTGGGCGGCCTTCAGGGCCTCTTCGTTGCGGCGCACGGTTTCGGTCAGCTGGTCCAGCCGCCTCTGCAGGTCCCGGTTTTCGATGAGCCGTTCTTCGGCCTGCTGCAAGGCCTCCTGCTGGCGGCGGGCCTCCTCGGCCAGCTTTTCCATCTGCTGGCGCAGCTGGCTGTTCTCCTGGGCCAGGGCCCGGGCCTTTTCCATGGGAGCCCCGGCGGCCTGGCGCAGGGCGTTGTTCTCATCCTCCAGGGCCTGGGCCTGCTGCTGGACTCCCTGCAGATGGGCCAGTGCCTCCTGCAGGCGGGTGACCTCTGTCTCCAGCCGGGCGGCTTTTTCCGCCACCTGGGCTTCCTTTTGGGTGTCCACAGCGGACTTCAGCAGCTCCACCTTCTCCTCCTGCCAAAGCTCGCCCTCCACCTCCAGCTCCTCGTTCTTCTCCGCCAGGCGGGCGGCCCGGTCAGCGCTTTTGTGGTAGTCGTCGCACAGGCTGAGAGCCGCGGTCAGGGCAGCGGCCTCCCGGGTAATCAGGGGAGAGGCGGCCATCACCTGGGTCATCAGGCTGCCCACCTCGTCGGCCAGCTCCTGCATGTATTCCTCGCTTTCGCCTGTGATCAGCCCGCAGACCACGCCGTTTATCACAAGCTTTATTCTTCTCTTTTCCACGTTCCGTTTCCCTCCTAATAACATTCTGGGCCCCATCCGGCCCCGATACGCGTGCTTTCATGGTTCCTATATAATGAATGACTCTTATGGGCATCCACGCAGGGGCGCACATGCCCCTCTGCCAGGTAAAGTAAACCATGGCGGCTGCCCGCAAAACAGCTTGAAAAAGATACATGGTAAACAAGTCCACTCTTATTATACGACAAAAATGCCTGCTAGGGAAGGGCCTGAAGGGTTTTTGGGACATTTTTCTTTTGTGGGAAGCCTGGGGCGGACGGGGCGCTCCGGTGGAAATCCAGTGGGCTTCGCGGAGACCTGTATTCCCTTTTTGCCCGGATTGCTTTGCGGGTTTTTCCCCCGTTTTTTGCGAAAAATCAGAAAAATTACTAAGAAAATTAA
>CAJUPK010000017.1:11399-24602 GCA_910588415.1 uncultured Oscillospiraceae bacterium
CGGGCTTTGTGGCATGAACAGCATATTTTCAGCAGGCGCCGCCTGGCTGGGGGCATGGGGTCCATGGGATAAGAGGGAGAGCCTCTGGCCTGGCTGGTCCGGGATAGGGACAGCTTGGATATTAGTGGTTGCTTTTCTAAGAAATTTAGTGTATAATTCATATATTCCATCTTGTAAGCGTTGAAACGTAATCTTTTTTTCCATAGTTTTACACAGTTTTACACATATTTTTAGAACAGGGGAGGCTTTTCAAACCATGAATTACTCGCTTACCGTTACGCAGATTAAGGAGGCCATCCGGGACAAGCTGTCCCACACGTTTGGCGTTTCCCTGCAAAACGCTACCAACGAGGAGTATTATAAGGCCGTAGCGCTGATTGTGCGGGAGCTGATGGCCAAGGGCCGGGCGGAGTTTAACCAGAACGCCGAGCGCACGGAGACCAAGCGCATCTATTACCTTTGCATGGAGTTTCTGCTGGGCCGGTCTTTAAAAAACAATCTGTATAACCTGGGACTGGAGGAGAACGTGCGCCAGGCCCTTTCCGAGTTTGGCATTAAATTAGAGCACCTCTATGACCAGGAGCCGGACGCGGGCCTGGGCAACGGGGGCCTGGGGCGGCTGGCCGCCTGCTTTTTAGATGGCCTTGCCACCCAGGGGTACCCGGCCATGGGGTATTCCCTGCGGTACGAGTACGGGCTGTTCCGCCAGAAGCTGGTGGACGGCTGGCAGACCGAACTGCCGGACTTCTGGCTGCCAGGGGGCAGCGTGTGGATGCAGCAGGTGCCGGAGAACTCGGTGGAGGTGCGCTTTGACGGGCGCATTGAAGAGCGTTGGAACGACCAGTACCATGCGGTGAAGCACAAGGACTACACCACGGTGAACGCGATTCCCTTTGACCTGTATGTCTCTGGCAAGGACGGCAAGGGGGTCAGCCTTTTGCGGGTGTGGAAAGCCGAGAACCATCAGTTTGACATGAACCTGTTTGGCGGCGGCAACTATATGCGGGCCATGGAACAGCAGGCCATGGCGGAGGTAATCACCAAGGTGCTGTACCCAGAGGACGACCACACCGAGGGCAAGCTGCTGCGGCTCTCTCAGCAGTACTTCCTGGTGTCCGCCTCCATTCAGGACATCATCCGGCGGCACCTGTTTGTACACAGCAACCTGGACGAGCTGCCCAAGCTGGCGGCCATCCACCTGAACGACACCCACCCGGTGCTGGCCATTCCGGAGATGATGCGGGTTATGCTGGACGAGTGCGGCTACAGCTGGGAGGCGGCCTGGGACATTGTGAAGCAGACCGTGGCCTACACCAACCACACGGTGATGAGCGAGGCCCTGGAGACCTGGAAGTGCGAGCTGGTGAAAATGCGCCTGCCCCGCATCTACCAGATCATCGAGGAGATCAACCGCCGCTTCTGGGAGGAGCTGAAGTACAAGGGCGTGGATCACGGCAAGATTGGCCGCATGGCCCCCATCCAGAACGGGTATATCAAAATGGCCAACCTGGCGGTGATTGGCTCTCACAGCGTAAACGGCGTGTCCGCCCTGCACAGTGACATTTTGAAGGACGACCTGTTCCACGACTTCTATGTGGAGGAGCCCTATAAGTTTACCAATGTGACCAACGGCATTGCCCACCGCCGCTGGCTGTGCCAGGCCAACCCCCAGCTCTCCGGCCTGCTTACAGAGCTTATCGGCGGGGACTATGTGTACAACGCGAACAGCCTCTCGGACCTGCTGAAGTACCAGGACGACCCGGCGGTGCTGGAGAAGCTGCAAAAGATCAAGCGGGACAACAAAGAGCGCCTGGCTGCCTATGTGAAGCGCACCCAGGGGGACATAGTGGACCCGGATTCCATTTTTGACGTGCAGGTGAAGCGCCTGCACGAGTATAAGCGCCAGCACATGAACGCCCTCTCCATTCTGGCCACCTACCAGTGGCTGCTGGACAATCCTAATGCGGACTTTACCCCCCACACCTGGTTCTTTGGGGCCAAAGCCGCCCCGGGGTACTACTTTGCCAAGCAGATCATCCAGTTTATTGCGGCCCTGGCCCACACCATCAACAACGACCAGCGGGTCAACAAGAAGATGAAGGTGGTGTTTGTGGAGAACTACTGCGTCACCTGGGCAGAGCTGCTGACCCCCGCGGCGGAGATCAGCGAGCAGATCTCCCTGGCCGGCACAGAGGCCAGCGGCACCAGCAACATGAAGTTTATGATTAACGGCGCCATTACCCTGGGCACTTTGGACGGGGCCAATGTGGAGATCCACGAGACCGTGGGGGACGAGAACATCCTGCTGTTCGGCATGACGGCCAGCCAGGTGGAGGAGCTGAAGCGCACAGGCTATCACCCCATCCAGCACTACCAGCACGACGGGCAGATCAGAAGGGCCCTGGACGCCTTGAACCAGGGCATTGGCGGCAAGCAGTTCGGCGATATCTACCGGGCCATTCTCCAGCAGGACCGTTACATGGCCCTGGCGGACTTCCAGTCCTACCGTTCGGCCCAGCAGCGGGCGGAGCAGCTCTATCACGACCAGGCCCGTTGGAACAAGATGTCCCTGGTGAACATTGCCGGGGCCGGGCGCTTTGCGGCAGACCGGGCCATCCGGGACTATGCGGGCAACATCTGGTACGCCAACCCAGTGCCCCCTGAGAAAAACCTGGCGGCCAAGGTGTCTGTGTAAGCCAATCTTTCCGCTGAACCTATGTGTATTATGTATGGGCTTTCCCCTGGGGAGAGCTCATACATTCCATTTAGGGCGTGTTCCCATGCCCGCCTCTGCCCGGCCCCACGGGCCTGCTATGTGTTTGATATGTCTTTAAGAGGAGTTGCATTTGTATGTTCCATTCAAGAAACCCCAAATACCGCAATCCCACCGGAGCGGTGGAGGCAGGCACCCCGGTACACTTCCGCATCACCCTGCCCCGGGATCTGTCCTGCACAGCCGCCCGGCTGATGGTGGAGCAGGAGGGCAGGCCCGCCCTGCTGCAGGACATGTTCTGGTGCGGCATGAACGGCGACCACAAGGAGTGGTGGGAGTGCGACTTTACCCCCCAGGAGCCGGGCCTCTACTTTTACCAGTTTGAGGCCAGCACCTGCCGGGGGGTCCAGCGGCTCTCCCGGGGGGACCACGGCCGGGCCATCTATGGCGGCACCTACCGCTGGCAGCTGACCGTGTGCCAGGCGGGCTTTCATACCCCGGACTGGCTCTCCGGCGGGGTGATGTACCAGGTGTTCCCGGACCGCTTCTGCCGGGCAGGGGAGCCCTTGCAGGAGGGCCCGGCCCAGGGGGCTGCCCTGGAGGAGCAGCGGATTCTCTCTGGCCGGACCTGCCATGGGGACTGGTATGCCCAGCCGGACTGGCGGCCCAATGCCCAGGGGCGCGTCACCAACACGGATTTTTTTGGAGGCAACCTGCAGGGCATAGAGGAAAAGCTGCCCTATTTGGAGAGCCTGGGAGTTACCTGCCTGTACCTGAACCCCATCTTTGAGAGCCACTCCAATCATCGGTACGACACAGCGGACTACTCCAAGATAGACCCCATGCTGGGGGACGAGGCAGCTTTCCGGTCCCTGTGTGCGGCGGCCAAGGAGCGGGGCATCCGGGTGCTGCTGGACGGGGTGTTCAGCCACACAGGCAGCGACAGCGTGTACTTTAACCGAGAGGGCCGCTACGAGAGCCTGGGGGCCTACAACTCCTCCCAGTCCCCCTACTACCCCTGGTACTCCTTCCGCCAGTGGCCGGGGGAGTACGACAGCTGGTGGGGCTTTGACACCCTGCCCAATGTGATTGAGACCAATGAGGGCTATGACCGGTTTATCAACGGCCAGGAGGGCATTGTGCGCCGCTGGCTGCGGGCAGGGGCCTCTGGCTGGCGGCTGGATGTGGCCGACGAGCTGCCCGACGCTTTCATCGACCGGCTCTCTGCCGCGGCCAAGGCGGAAAAGCCCGACGCCCTGGTACTGGGGGAGGTGTGGGAGGACGCCTCCAACAAGTCCGCCTACGGGGTGCGGCGGCGCTATCTGCTGGGAGGCCAGCTGGACAGCGTGATGAACTACCCCTTCCGGGACGCCATTCTGGGCTTTCTTCTGGGGGGCAATCCCCAGGACTTTGGGGAGGCTGTGGAAAACATTGTGGAGAACTACCCGCCCCAGTGCCTGCGGCTGCTGATGAACCATATTGGCACCCACGACACAGAACGGGCCTTGACCGTGCTGGGCGGCGAACCCGCTGGCAGCCGGGGCCGGGAGTGGCAGAGCGCCCAGGTTCTCTCGGAAAAGCAGCGGCAGACCGGACTTGCCCGGCTGAAGCTGGCCGCGGCTATCCAATACATCCTGCCTGGGGTGCCCTGCCTGTACTACGGGGACGAGGCCGGGCTGGAGGGCTACCGGGACCCCTTTAATCGGGCTTGCTATCCCTGGGGCCGGGAGGACCAGGACCTGCTGGCCTGGTACCGAACCCTGGGCCAAGTGCGGGGGGAGCACCGGGAGCTTTTGGCCCGGGGCGGCTACCGCACCCTGCGGGCAGAGGGCAACCTGCTGGCCCTGGAGCGCTACCGGCTTACCGCCCGGGAGGGCCAGGACCTGGTGGCCCGGGAGAGCCTGCTGCTGGTTGTGAACCGCAGCGAGCGCCCCCAAAGCATTATGAGCCTGAAGCTGGACCTGTCCGGCGGCCAGCTGCTTTTGGGCGAGGCCCTGGGCGCTGTCTCCGTACTGCGGCCTTTTGGATGTTCCCTTTTAAAATTTCGCAGGGAAATACCAACAAACACTTGACAAACCTCGAAAAGGGTAGTATAATAAGAAAGCTGAAACAAGCGCCAGTAGCTCAGCTGGATAGAGTGTTTGGCTACGAACCAAAAGGTCGGGGGTTCGAATCCCTTCTGGCGTGCCAGCTCAAGTCCCTAGAAACTCCAAGGTTTCTGGGGATTTTTCTTTTTGCAAACAGCAAAAATTTGGGGTCGGTTTGGCCCCTGAGTTCAACTATAATTCAACTTTTGGATTTCCAGCGGTCAGTTCAACTCTGAGTTCAACGGAACACCAAACCCTTACGCTTTTTTCAGGAAAATTTCTCCCAGGATATCCGCTGATTTCTGGTCGGCAGCTTCTATGACATGGACGTAGATGTCAGCGGTGGTGCTTACTTGTGCGTGGCCTAGCCGGGCGGAGATACTTACGCTGTCCACACCGGCAAAGTAGAGCATAGAGGCCATTGTATGGCGGAAAGCGTGGGGATTGATATGTGGCAGGCCGTGACGCTTACTGAAGCGGTCGAGCCAAGTGGTCACACTGTCGGGGTGCATGGGTTCACCTGTGTCTTGGGCGAACACAAAGTCACGATTCTCGTAGTAGTCTCCCAGCCGTAGGCGCTCCATGTTCTGCCAGATACGGTATTCCCTCAATAAGTCCATAGTCTCGCGGGGCAGAGCAATCGTCCGGCGAGATTTTTCTGTTTTGGGCGTAGTCTCATATATACCACGGTCTGGGCTGTAAATCACGTTGTTATCTATGCGGAGAGTGCAGTTTTCAAAGTCTACTTTTGCCCATTTTAAGCCGAGCAATTCACCACGGCGCATACCTGTGATTAGCAGTAGGTGTGTGATCGTTTTCCACTTGAGAGGCTCGCTCTCCAAAGCATCGCGGATAGCGGCAACCTCATCTGGCTGGAAGAACTGTACCTCTTTCTTTACTTGTCGGGGTACGGTAGCGCGGTGGGCGGCGTTGTACAGTACCAATCCCTCCCGGACGGCCTGCTCCAACACGGTGGATATGAACACGTTACACTCCTTGATGGACTTGGGCGACAGCGGCCCGCCGGTGCGGGAGTTGGCTCCGGGCTGGTTCAGAGAAGCATAGAATTGATTGAGATGTTGAGGCCTGAGCTCGGTGATTCGTATGTGTCCAATGGCCGGGTACACCCTTTTAGCCGACGATTGGTAGGCCCTGATTGTGGTGTGCTTTACTCCGGTCTGCTCCTTGAGCTGCAGCACATACTCTGCATACTGCTGAAAGGTCTGCCTGCAGTCAGCATGAAGCCCCTCCCGGCACTCCTTCTCAAAGGTCGCGGCGAACGCCTCAGCTTTTTTCCTTGCGCTCTTTTCCGTCCAAGTAGGCTTGACCTCAAAGGTCGCCGTGTAGGGCTTCAACTGCTTGCCATCGGCTCCTCTGCCCCTGTGGACGCGAATACTGTAGCTTATCAGTTTGCCGGACTTGTCCCGGCGCTCCTGGATATTAGCCATTCAACCGCCTCCTTTTGAGAAAGTCCTCTACTCTGTCATCCATCAGGTGCAAAAGCGAGCTCATAGCAACATATTTGGGGTCTTGCAGGTTATGGATAAACTTCTTCCAATAGTCCTGTACACGCTGCTCAGAGCCACGGTCCGCATCGTCCGCTGCAATCAGGAAGGCCACATCTATGGCATTCATCATCCTGCGAAACTCCTTTTGCTCCATCAGCCAGTTTGCAAACTCTACCCCATGAACACGGTGTTCCTCCTCGTATCCGCCAGAGGTAAATTCCTTCCAAAAGGCTACATTGTCCTCAGAAAGCTTCAAATACTCGCAAACCTCAGCCTCTGCTGCTTTCGGATCCCGAACCTGGGAGCGCCCTACCAGCCAGTCAACCGGGACTTCAAAGTAGTCCGCGATGGCGCACAGAGCTGTCAATCCTGGCTCTGCCTTGCCATTTTGGTAGTTGGACAGCGCTCCCACAGAGATTTCTATCTCCTTTGCCAGCTCCTTGATGGGCTTTCCGCTCTCTTTTGTAAGACTGCTCAGCCGTTGTGCTAGCAATCTGGCATAAGAATCTTGTTTCATTCGCTCACCCTTTCTACACATAATCATGAACTTTGCTCGCAAATCATCATTAAAAAGAACATCATGAACTTGCTTGACTTTCTTGCCATGATTCTCTATAATGAAAACACGATGACAAATTCATCATAATCATTCTACACGATGTCCAGCCCGATGTCAAGTAGAAAATTCATGTTGAAATGAAGATGTGCAATGAAAGCGAACGAAACTGTACGCAAAGCCGCACGCAAAGCCAATGTCCCACTCTGGCAAGTCGCGGCAGAGTTGGGAATCTCCGAGCCGACCCTGACCCGGTGGCTGCGGTTCCCACTCACCCCGGACAAGGAGGCCACAATGCTTGCGGCAATCAAAAAACTGGAAAGAGAGGTAGGTTAATGGAGAAACGCTTTTTGACCATCCGCCAGACCGCCAAGCTGGGGCTTTTGAGCGAGTATCAACTGCGGCTATGGCAAAAGCAGGGCAAGCTGCCCGGGGTATACTCCGGGGTGAAGTTCATGGTGAATGTCCCTCAGCTTGAGGAAAAGCTAGAGGAGATTAGCCGGAACGGAGGTGCCGCATGATGTACACCAAAGAAAAGGCCCTCTCCCGGCGCTTACGACATTGGCTGGCACCAAGTCGCGCAGAGAAAGGGCAAGGACTACATTCACAAGCACATTGTAGCATGGGAGGCAGAGGAAGTCAAGAGGTGCGCCTATGAACGACAAAATGACGGTTTTAGAAAAGCTCGCGCCCGAACTCAACCCCCGCTACACCGTGACCGACATCGGCAACAGCAATCTCTTTGCCGACTGCTACCGCGATATTGCCCGCTACGTCCCCGAGCGGAAGATGTGGTACATCTTCACTGGAAAGCTGTGGGAACCGGATATAGGCAACCTCCAGGCCATGGAGCTATGCAAAAAGCTGGCTGATGAGTTGGTGATTTACGCCTTATACCTCCCCGATGGGCGTGACCGAAACGAGTACCGCAAAGCTGTGGAGCGCTGGCAAATTCGTCATTATCGGGAGATTATCCTGAAAGACGCGATGGGCATTTACCCGGCAAAACTCAGCGAGTTTGATAGCAAGCCCTACCTTTTCAACTGCAAAAATGGCACACTGGACTTACATACCAGAGTGTTCCATGAGCACTACCCAGCTGATATGCTGGCGACGATTTCGGGGGTAAAGTATGACCCGGACGCTCGTTCTGCTCTGTGGGAACAGACGATTTCGGATGTTATGCAAGGTGATATTGACTTTACCTCCAAAAAGCCCTGGGCTACGCTCTGACCGGGGACACGTCTGAGGAGTGTTTCTTTCTCCTATACGGCCCCACCACCCGCAACGGCAAGGGCACCGTGATGGAGACCTACATGAAAATGCTGGGCGGTTATGGTAAAGCGGCGCGGCCTGAGACGATAGCCCTACGGCAAAATTATAACGCCAGCGGCCCCTCTGAGGACATTGCAAAGCTGGCAGGAGCTAGGGATGTGAACATATCCGAGCCGGACAAGCAGATGGTCTTGAGCGCCGCGCTGGTGAAAACTCTGACCGGTAACGACACCATGAGCGCCCGGTTTTTGAACGAAAACAGCTTCGAGTTCAAGCCTCAATTCAAGCTGTTCATCAATACAAATCATCTTCCAAAGGCCAATGATGTGACGATTTTCAGTTCTGGTCGAGTAAAAGTTTTGCCGTTCAACCGTCATTTTGAGCCGAAAGAGCAGGATAGAACTCTCAAAAAACGGTTGGAAAAGGAGCTGTCCGGCGTGTTGAACTGGTGCTTAGATGGGCTGTGGCTTATGCGTGAAACAGGTTTTGAACCGCCCCAATCGGTGCTGGCGGCGACCGCCCAGTACCAGCATGACAGCGACAAACTGACCCGGTTCGTGGAGGAAATGCTGACACCCGACCCCGATGGTGAAGTCCGTACAGAGGACGCTTACCGCGAATACCGGGACTGGTGCCAGCGTAATGGGCAGTTTGCGGACGGTTACCCAACATTTAAGCAGGGCATAGAGGGGTACGCCCAAGTCAAAAGGAAACGTCCCAAAGGGGCCGGAAGGTCGGTGAACGCGACCGCCATGCTGTGCGGTGTTCAGCTGAAAATGGATGATAGAATGGGCTTGTAAGTAGCCGGTGTGTCAGGTGTGTCAACGAAATATAGGGGTAAAAATATTTGCTCTCGCGTAAGAACCTCTGCTTTCAACTGACACACCTGACACACACTCAGCTTTCGGGGCGCAAAAGTGGCCCCGCAGGGGACACAAGTACGGAAAACGGCCAAAGGGCGTTTTGGGGTACTTGAATCGAACGGAGAGAGATTCAACGTACCAGCCAGCATCGCATTTGTACCACATGTGTAAGGACAAATGTGCGGCAAATGCAGGCTGGGCATGGAGTGCCCTGCAACCCCATGTTTATAGAGCGCTGACGCGCTAAAGGAGGGATTTGGTTGACAGATAAACGCAAGTTTGACATACGGCTTTCACAGAAAGATTTTAAGTTGCTAGAGCGTAACGCCCACAGGTGTAAGATTAACAAATCGGAGTACATGAGAATGTTGTTACACAAGATTGCGCCAAGGGAAGCCCCGCCTGCCGACTACTACGGCATGATGAACGAGCTGAAGGTGATACGCGAGGATTTGGACGTGCTTGCACAGATGGCGGCGGCTACAGGGTTCATCGACGCAAAGGCTATTGACGTGCAGCTGCGTGAGCTACGAAAGACCTCTGAGAAGATTGGATTGGCTGTGGCCGGGGAGTATGACGAGGACGATTAGAGTGTGATCCGCGCTCTCCTGCTGGTAAGCGTTTCCGTTTCCCCCAATGCCGCCCCTGGTTTCGGCATGAAACCGGGGGTTGATTTTGTGAAAAAATGCCTCCATTGAATCCAACCGCTGCTTTTGCTATAATGTAGCCAGACAAGCGAAAGGACGGTGGCAATATGCCAAGTATATTGAGCGAACGCATAGCCGCCCTGCGGAAAGGGCGGGAGCTGACCCAGGAGCAGCTGGGCAAAATGTGCGGGGTATCATCTCAGGCGGTAGGCAAATGGGAGAAGGGCGGCGCGCCGGACGTGGAGCTGCTGCCCATTCTGGCGGAACAACTGGGGGTCACCATTGACGCGCTGTTCGGGCTGGAGGCCGGGGAGCGGGTAGATGCGGCAGAGGCAGTGGGCCGGTGGCTACGGGGCTTCCCGGAAAAGGAGCGCATGGAGCAGTTCTGCCGCCTGGTGTGGAGCTCCATCAACTACTTTATGCCCAGCGGGCTTGACGTGCCGAAAATGGAATACCTAGACACCTGCCGTACCCATATGGACGGGGAGAACCAGATTCTGTATACGGAGATACGGGGCGGCGGGGGGCTGCTCATGAATGTGCATGCCCAGGATATGACCTTCGTCACCCTCTGGCCTGAGCCGGAAGAAGGCTACGCCTCCTTTTTCGCGCCCATGGAGGACTACCGCAGGCTGTTTGCGTTGCTGGCGAAGCCCGGCTGCTTGGAGCTGCTGGACAGCCTCTATTGGCGCAAATCCAATTACTTTATTCCCCCGGTGATTGCAAAGCTCTGCGGCCTGCCGCCGGAAACCGTTACCGGGCTGCTGGAGGAGTTGGCGGACATTGGCATTTTCTGGTCTATGAAGCTGGAGCTGGAGGAGGGCGAGGTCAAGGCATATAAGCTGGCCGAACCCCTGGCCCTGGTGCCGTTCCTGATGGCTGCCCAGGGCTTCATGGAAACCAGCTGCAACTATATGTACTTTTATGACGACGAGGCCCCCCTTCTGCGGGGCAAAAAATGGAGGGCACAGGAGGATAAAGAACATGAAAAAGCATAATAAAAAAACCGCCTCCACCATGGCACGCTACCTTGTGAAATTCAAAGGAGACGTCCTTCTTGCGCTGCTGCCCTTGGTGGCGATCTGCGGTATGTTGTCACTCACCAGCCTGGTGACTGCCCAGGTGTTCCAGCGAGTATTCGAGGGGGACCTGTCCGGCCTGATAAAGTGGATGTTGATTTTAACGGGGGCATGGTTTTTGGTGCAGGCGGTGAGCGTGCTGCATGAGCTTTTGCAGGCCCGGGCCATCCGCAGGCTGAACAACGCTGTCCGGGAGGACATGGCCGAGGCCCTTTTGCGTATGAGCCACCAGGACTATCACGCCGAGGGGGCGGGAGAGTACCTCTCCCGTTTCACCAATGATGTGAACCAAATAGAGAATCTGGCCTGGAAGCCGTTCTTTCAGCTTGTGGAGGCTGCGGCCACCTCTCTGTTTAGCGTGATCGCCCTCTTGACCATTCACTGGTCGCTGGTGTTGGCGGCGCTACTGACCACCGTGGTCATGGTGTTTGTACCCCAGCTTTTTAACAAACGTATGGAGGCGCTGGGCGCGGTCTGCTCAGAGGAACAGGCCAAAGCCACCGGGGTGCTCAAGGACCTTCTCTCCGGCCGGGACGTGCTGCGCTCTTTTGGCCGGGAAGCGCGCTTTACCCAGGGGGCAGGCAGGGCCAGCGACCAAATTGAAAGGCCCAGGTTCCGCTTGGCCTATGTGAAAGGTTTTGTGGGTGCGGGAGTAGGCTGTGTCAACGTGATTTGCCAGGTGCTGGTCACGGGCCTGGTGGGGCTGCTGGCCATCTGGGGCTACACCCAGCCGGGGTCTCTGGCGGCGGGGGGCAACCTCTGCGGGATGCTCAGCAACGGTCTGGGAAGTATCGCGGGCCTGCTGCTCTCCTTCTCCTCGGCCAGGCCCTATTTTGAGAAGATATCCATTTCCAGCGCGGCCCCTACTCTCCCCTTTTTGGAGCCTGTGCGGGAGGGGATTCGGCTGGAAAACCTCTCCTTCGCCTATGATGGCAGGCCGGTGCTGCGGGATTTGTCCCTACGGTTCCAAAAGGGCGGCAAGTACGCCCTGACCGGCCCATCCGGCTGCGGGAAGTCCACCCTGCTGAAGCTCCTGCTGGGCTGGCTGCCGGGCTACGGCGGGGCCATCCGGTTCGACGGGAAGGATGCCAAGGATTTCACCCCGGAACAGCTTCAGCAGCAGATGAGCTATATTGAGCAAAACGTGTTCCTGTTCAACTCCACCATCCGGGACAACATCACCCTTGGTGAGACGTTCACTGACGAGCAGATGGAAAAGGCCCTGCGGGACAGCGCTCTGATCGGCGATTTGGCCGCTATGCCCGACGGCCTGGACACCATTGTGGGCGAAGAGGGCGGCAACCTCTCCGGCGGACAGAAGCAGCGGGTGGCCATCGCCCGGGCGCTGATTCACAACCGTTCTATACTGCTGGTGGATGAGGGTACCAGCGCCCTGGACCAGCAGAACGCGGACATTGTGGAGCAGAGCCTGCTGCAAAACTCTGAGCTGACATTGATTCTGGTAAGCCATCATCTGAGGTCGGAGCGCAAGGGGCAGTTTAGTGAGGTGTATGAGTTAGAGCCACCAGCGGCGAGTTATGCCTCATAATTTTACTATGCCAAATAAATTGCCTACCATTTAAGGCAGGCATTAAAAACGCAACATATTTCAAACGTGATTATTTACTAAACAAGTCCGCGTGAGTGCCAGTACGAGCTAAGTAAAGCTCATTACCATCCACCCGGTAAATCAGCAGCCAATCAGAAGCTAGGTGGCACTCCTGGAAGCCTGCCCAATTGCCTGTAAGCTGATGGTTGCGGTTCTGCTCCGGCAGTGCGGCGGGAACAAGCAGGGTGTCAACAGCATTCTCCAAAAGAGCCAGATTGTACCCTCTCTTTCCGCACAGGCGGCGATCCCGCCGGAACTGAGAGCTGACGTTCAGTTTAAGCATCCGCCCTGTCCTCCCTGTCCAGCATGGCGAAGAAGTCCGCCGCAGAACCCTTAAAGTGCTGACCGGAGCCAGTGCGAATCATCTCGTTCACTTCTTCCAGGGCGGCAACTGTTGTGGCATTGGGGACATCGTCAGTCTCGCCGGCAGATAAGCCTTGCAGATAGCCCACCACATAGGCCATCTTATAATCGGGAATTTTTTCAAGCAGCGCTATGGCTTTCTCTCTCTCGCTCATGGTTATGACCTCCTGGTGGTTTCTTTTCGTTAGTATAGCACATTTTCAGCGGTTGCGCAAGAGAATATGAAAGGCTGTTTTGAGTTCAACAAAAATTCAACTCCGTTATAAAAATATGCAAAATCAGGCGATACGGTACGAAACGATGAAGTGCCAAAACCCCAGTGTTTTCTAGGCGTTTTGGCACTTCATAGAATCTTATGCAACACCTCATGCAGAGCTACGAACCAAAAGGTCGGGGGTTCGAATCCCTTCTGGCGTGCCAGCTTAACTCCCTAGAAACTTTAAAGTTTCTAGATAGTGTCTACATGAGTTAAGCACGAATAGCAGCCCAAATAGCGATACAAC
>CAJUPK010000018.1 GCA_910588415.1 uncultured Oscillospiraceae bacterium
CGTTATGAAGATACAAAAACACAACTACATGATATTTTGTTACAGAAAGGAAGTTAAAAAGATGAGCGTGCAGCTGAGCTATAAAGAAGGTGTGCTTACAGCCAAACTCTCTGGGGAAATTGACCACCACAGTGCCAGGGAGATGCGGGAGGCCATTGATGACGCGGCCCAAAAATTGAAGCCATATTGCCTGCGGCTGGATTTTTTGGAGGTACCTTTTATGGACAGTTCTGGCGTGGGGCTGATCTTGGGCCGGGTGCGGCTGTGCAATTTTTGGCGGGGCCGGGTAGTGCTTTGCGGACTTTCTCAGCATCTTAACAAAATGGTGGAACTGGCGGGAATCTCTTCCGTGGCCGCCATTGAAAGGAGGGCAGGGTGATGGGCCAAAAACCAATCAATCAGGTGCAGATCAGCTTTTCATCCCACTCGGTAAACGAAAGCTTTGGACGGGCGGCAGTGGCTGCGTTCCTTGCCCAGCTGGATCCCACTGTGGCGGACCTCTCTGATATGCGTACAGCCGTGTCAGAGGCTGTGACGAATGCCATTGTCCACGGTTATAAGACGGCCATCGGCACGGTTTACATATCAGTAAAAATCTTTGAAGGCGGCAAGGCAGTGGTACGGGTGCGGGACAAGGGCTGCGGAATCCCGGATGTAAAGCAGGCGATGGAGCCTCTGTTTACCACAGGCGGGGAGGAACGGGCCGGGCTGGGTTTTGCAGTGATGCAAAGCTTTTGCGATCATGTACGGGTAACGTCCACGGTGGGCCGGGGTACCAGCGTGACGCTGACAAAGCAGTTTGAGCAAAAAGCTTGAGACAGCGTCCTTCTTACAGCGGGAGGGGCAGAGCATGGTAACAGAAAACATGGGTCTTGTGCATCTATGCGCCCGGCGCTTTATGGGCAAAGGCATAGAGTATGACGACCTGTTTCAAGCTGGCTGTGTAGGGCTGGTAAAGGCAGCGGAAAATTTTGACTCCACCCGGGGGGTAAAGTTTTCCACCTATGCGGTTCCGGTCATTCTAGGTGAGATTCGTCGGCTGTTCCGCGATGGAGGCGCTCTGCGGGTCTCCCGCAGCCTGCGGGAACTGGCCCTGCGCGTGCGGGAGATGGCCCATCAGCTGCGGGAAACACAGGGCAGGACGCCAACCGTGGAAGAGCTTGCCCAGGCCTTAGACATATCACCGGAACGGACAGCGCTGGCTTTGGGGGCCATGCGGCAGCCTGTGTCCTTGACAGGCGGCGAGGAGGGAGAACAGCTAGAAATTCCAGTAGAAGCCCCGGAGGAGAAAATGACAGAACGGCTGACTTTGTACGAGATTATCCGCGGTATGGACGAAAAGGACAAGCAGCTGATTCAGTGCCGGTATTTCAAAGGAATGACGCAGGTCAAAACAGCCGAGCAGTTGGGAATGACACAGGTGCAGGTAAGCCGACGAGAAAAAAAGCTGCTGGCCCATATGCGGCAGGAATTTGAAAAATGAAAGGAGAAAACAGAAAGCCGTAAACATCCTAGGGGATGTTTACGGCAAATCTTTCAGATGACCCACCCAACCGTAATGTGCAACCGAATAACCTGCCTACAATGAGAACAGGTGGGTGCCCTCCCGCGTGGTTCACGCTCCCTTCGTCCAACCACAGTCCAGCTGGGCCGGGAGGTCTGCAATCCGCAGGCGGAGGGGGGCTCCCTTTTTTTCGAGTGTAGGGTTATATGTGCACAGTCCGCGAATTGGGCAGGCAGCATGTGGAGAAGTCTAGGGTATATCAGTCTTCCGGGGCCTCGTAATAGGCATCGTTAAAGCGGGTCTCAAAAATATCGGCAAGTTTATCTAGCATGGCATCGTCTTCCAATTCCTGCAGCTGTTCCTCGCCATTTTCTTCTACCACTTCAAAGATATAATACGTCTCCGCATCCGAAGCCATATCTTCTGGGTCCTGCTGGGTGGGAACTAAGGCCATAAAATGACCGTCATCATTTTCCAATTCATCGATTATTTCAAATTCATGCTCTTGACCTTCATCATCAATGAGAGTGATCAGGTCGGCTTCAAATCCATTATCCAAAAGTCATCGGCTCCTTTCACTACGCCTATTGTACATAAAACTGGCGGGAAAGTCAATACGCAAAAGCAGTTATTTTTCATCTGATTTCAATTTCCCCCAAAAGGGTGGAGAAAATGCAGGGAGGCGGTGATTTTTATGGCTGCTGCAGAGAATTGTGAAAAATACAAAAGAACTTTCAAAAAACCGAAAAAATTTCAAAAAAGCTGTTGACAATTTTGAGAAGCTGTAGTATAATACAGACAAATCAGAAGAGAAAAACTTCTGTAAACAAAAAAGTCCTTTAAGGAACCTCGCAGAAGTCGGAAGTAGACGATAGCCATGAAAGGCAGTCGGGATGAAAACGACGGGGTGGAGAGAAGCCGCAAAGTCAAAATGACCATTTGAGTGTCTGTCAGTGTGAAAACGATAAAGGCAGAGTGTGGATTTGGGATTCTGGAAAATGTAGTTTCAAGATTGAAATGAAAAGAGCATGAAAGTTTTCTGGAGCCTATGCGGCAAACATGATGCGGGGACTTAAAAATCAGACGGAAAGACGGGTGAGTCCAATGGACAACGTAGAAGAACAGCAGGCCGGCGGGCTCAAAGCCCGCAAATGAATATAGATGAAGCTACTACTACTACTCTAGACTAAGAAAGGCAGGTTGCAGAACTGAAATCAAAAAACTGTTTCAGAATTTTGCAAGGCCAAACAGGCATGAAACCACTTATACGCCGTGATTTACGATAGCTTGTTAAAGCGCTTCCAAGATGGAAAATTTGAACGGGTCGGTATAAGTAGTAAACAAAAGTGCCAGAACAAGGAGTTTATGCCCATGGGCTGTACATAGTTTTGCGAGATATATCGCACATGTGTGAAATAGTAGCGCAAGAAATAACTTCATCGTCAATTAAGGGCTTTCAAGGCAATGCTTGAAAGCCCTTTTACTGCGTTTTTTGCAGTAATCCGGTTAAAAGGTGCCCATTTGGCAAAAAAAGAGTTTCTTTTATTCTTGTATAAAAAGACATTCTGGTGTATAATTTATTTCGAGTAAGCGGTAAAGAAAGTTTACTTAAATACTTGACTTATGAAAGATACATAAACAAACGCTGAGTGAAAAGTAATTGATACAGCAAGGGGGACGATAATAGATGAGACAGAATTGGGACCCGCAGACTTTTTGGAATTATTACAGGGAGCTGACGGAAAACTCCAACTTATCCAGCATGGCTGAGTACCCACAGCATGGCAATACCTGCCGCTTATTGCACAGTGTAGCGGTAGCTTACTACAGCTGCCGTCTAGCATCTTTTCTGGGTGTAAATTTTCATATGCGAGACATGGCTCGCGGGGCCCTATTTCATGACTACTTTTTCTACGATGCCCAGGATGGAGACCCGGCCCATCGCGGACATTGGTCCCGCCACCCGGATATTGCCTGGCGCAACGCTGCCAAGGAGTTAGCTTTGACAGGGATTGAAGCGGACATTATTCGCACTCATATGTTTCCACTGACACTAAAGCCTCCGCGTTACCGAGAGGGCGCTGTGGTCACTTTGGTGGATAAAGGCTGCTCTGTATACGAGTTTTTTAAGCGTAGGCGTCCATATCCCAGATTGGCAGTCCATGTGAAGACTTGACTTTGAATTTTTGCCTATAAGAGATAAAATTTTCTCTTCATTGTATGATGGGTTTCACAAAAATTTTTGCAAAATTGCCACTAGGGTTCCTTCAGGACTTGCAATTATGACAATTATGCGGTATACTATGACTTTAAGAAGAGGTTGAATGATTTCCTGTGGATGTTTGCCAGGTTTGGCCAGATCTTACACAGAAAATTTTTGACACATCCTGTTTCAAATTGCGGGAGGCCGAATCCATGCGGGAATTGATGGGAAAGTACCGTGAACTGATTGTTTATGTCATTTTTGGTGTCTTGACTACACTGGTTAACTGGATTTTTTACTGGCTGCTGGCTGATCTGTTCAATATGCAGTACATGGCGGCAGCTTTCATTGCCCAAGTGGTCTCCATTCTCTTTGCCTATGTAACCAATCGCAGATGGGTGTTTGAGAGCAAAGTGCGGGGGGCACGGGGTGTCGCTTTGGAGATGGCAAAGTTTTTTGCTGCAAGAGGGGTGTCCCTGTTGCTGGATATGCTGTGCATGTATATAGGTGTTGATATGCTGAAAATCAACGACAAGGCTGTAAAAGTGGTGTCCAGTGTGGTGGTAGTTATTGCGAACTATGTGTTCAGCAAACTTTTCGTATTTCGCTCCAGAAAAGGAGAGAAAAGCTCATAAATTCTGGAGGCGGCTTGGAAAAGTTAATATCTTAAAGTGTTTCGTGCAGTCGGCTATGATTTTAAAGCAGATACCATAAATTTTCAGGAGGGGCTGAAATGCCGGGAAAAACTAAAAGAGGCGGCCAAGAAGGTTTTGAGGATGTCTCAAGCTATTCATCGGTAGAAAAAAGAAAACGACGGAAACATCGGCGGGGCAAAGCGGTGCTGCAAGGAATTGCGGCCTTTTTGTGCGTACTGATGATTTTGTTTGGCGCGGGGCTGATCTACATATCCACGGATATTATCGGTGAACTGACCACCACCAGCATTACAAAGGACCCTGTGGAACTGGGATTTCACGAGGAAGCTGTGGTGGATACCAGCATCAAAAATATCGCTTTATTTGGATTGGACGCCCGTTCCAGCGAGTTCAAAGGCCAGTCTGATGTGACCATGATTCTTACAGTGGATAACCGCCATGGAGCCGTGAAGATGACATCAGTTCTGCGGGACAGCTTGGTGTATATCGAGGGCGAGAATTTCCAGCACAGTCATGTGGAATGGAATGACAAGATCAATGCGGCTTATGCTGTTGGAGGCCCAGAGCTGGCTATTCGTACCCTAAATCAAAATTTTGGCCTGCGCATTGAAGACTATGTAACCATCAATTTTGTAAATATGGCCGCCATTATAGATGCTTTTGGAGGCGTGGAGATGGAGGTGACGGCCGCTGAAGTAGATGAAATCAATTTGAACCTGGCAAATCTGACCGCAGAGGTGGAGAGGCAAAAAAATCAGGATATGGCTACAGGCACATATGATGATTTGAATTATCCCAATATTTTAGAGAGCGATTATATGCATGCCACAGCAGATGTTGCAACGTATCTGCTTAACGGCAATCAGGCCGTGTCATATGGGCGTATTCGGAACATTGGCGATGACTTTGGCCGGGTAGAGCGCCAGCAAAAAGTGCTGACAGGGCTTATCCATAGGATAAAACTGTTGAGTGTAACCGATTACCCTATGCTGATCAAAAAACTGATGCCTTACTGTGAGACAAATTTGGAATTGGATGACATTTTGGGCATGACGCCTATCCTTGCCACTGATATGACGATTCATTCCATTTCCGTGCCGGATATTGATTATGAGACGGATTTGCGGGATGTGGAGTACGACTTGGTGTATGACCTTACAGGTGCCTCCAAACGGATTAGCGCGTTTATTTTTGAGGAGGGATCGCCCTACTGGAACGAATATAAGGGCGGTACATCGCCGGAGGAAAGCACGGAGTAGCGCGGCATAGCAGTAGAATCTGGGAGAATACGTAAGGGATAATAAAGAATGGGACAAAGAGAAAATAAATCTATGGGCCGGCATAGTCCGGCAAGAAGGCAATCTCCAGGCGGGCAGAAGGGGCCTGGCCGGAGGAAGAGAGCAGATTCTAGGGGCCAGTCATCTGCTAGACGGGAGCAGTTGAACGACAATTACTATTATGAGTTGCCTCAGCTCCGGGAATTTGAGGATATTTCCAGCTACACTTCAGAAGATCGCCGCAAGGCAGACCGTATGGCTATGGCTCGCCGCAAGGCAAAGCCGCAGAAGCCCTATCGGGTCAAGCGAAGGATGAGCCTGGGCAAAAAGCTGGGGCTGGTCCTGACACTGGTTTTAGTCTCACTGGTTGGTTTAGCGGTTTATATGTTTATGGGACTAAAAGTGACCAGACTCTCTCGGGATGTGAGCGCGGATGCTTCTGTATCCATCAGCGGGGTGAAAAATATCGCGTTGTTTGGCCTGGACGCTCGAGACGGGGAGAACGAAGGGCGTTCTGACGTGACCATGGTGCTTACTGTAGACAGCCGGAGCCATACTCTAAAAATGGCCTCCCTGATGCGGGATTCAGAGGTGTACATTGAGGGCTATGGGTATGAAAAACTGGCCCATGCTTACGCATATGGCGGACCTGAACTGGCTGTGCGCACCATCAACCAGAATTTCCGGCTGGATATTGAAGATTATGTTACCGTGAATTTTTATGACATGGCGGGCATTGTGGATGCCTTTGGCGGGGTGGAGCTGGAGCTTTCCGGAGAGGAAATGCGGGAAGTGAACGCCAATCTGTGGAATTTAAGCCAAGAGGCGGAGCGGGAGGGCACCAAAGCCCCCATTCGTAACAGCGACTATTTTACTGCTTTAGACGGCACGCACAACATGATAGATGGAGAGTACACAGGCGGCAAAGTTCTGCTTAACGGCGCCCAGGCAGTGGCTTATGCCCGTATCCGCCATTTGGATGGCGACGAGTACCGGACCGGACGGCAGCAGCGGGTGCTGATGGGTTTGGTGGCGCAGGCAAAAGACCATAGTATTCTCCGCTATCCTGGCATTGTCCATGGGGTGATGCCGCATTGCGAGACTTCTCTAGGGCTGACCGATTTAGCTCAGTTGGCTCCTTTTGCCATGGGCAGCTTTGAGATTGAGACGATTACTCTCCCAGGGGAGAATGAAGGCGCTTATGGCGATGAGAATGAAGAGGGCCAGTGGGTTTACCGATTCGACGAGGACTTGGCTACAGCTCATCTGCATGAATTTATCTTCGGCTAAACAGTTGGGCTGGTTAAATTTTATTTACAAAACAAGGAGTGATACGAAATGAACGAACCGGTATTGGTGATTATGGCTGCTGGATTGGGAAGCCGGTATGGTGGAGGTGGATTAAAGCAGATTGATCCTGTGGGCCCAAAAGGGGAGAGGATCATTGATTATTCTCTGTATGACGCTTGGAGAGCAGGGTTCCGAAAGGCCGTGTGTGTCATTAAGGAGGATATGCTGGAAGAATTCCGCAGGGAGATTTCCGGCCCGGCAGAAAAATATATGCAGATCGAATATGCTTTCCAGCGGATGGAGGACATCCCCTGCGGACAGATACCGGAAGGAAGGGAAAAGCCCTGGGGGACGGGCCACGCAGCGTTGGCGGGAGCAAAGGTGGTAGGTGAAGCTCCCTATGCAGTGATCAACGCGGATGACTTTTATGGACGAAGGGCCTATCAAAAAGTTTTCCAATTTTTGCAGAATGTCCAAGACGGACCTTTGATGGACCTTTGCATGGTGGGGTATCAGGTAGCCAACACGGTTACGGACAACGGTATGGTTTCCCGAGGCGTTTGTGAGACAAGAGACGGGATGCTGACACGCGTGGTGGAGCGCACGAAGATTTCCAAACTGCCGGAGGGGAAAATTGGCTATACGGAAGATGACGGCGCAACCTGGACCTATCTTCCCCCTGACACGCCGGTTTCCATGCAGCTGTGGGGCTTTACCCCGCAATTCACGCAGGGATTGGAGAGGGAATTTGCCCGGTTTATGCAAGAGGATTTGGAGAAAAATCCTCTAAAGGGTGAGTTTTACCTCCCGTTTGCGGTGAATGCGTTGGTGGAGCAAGGGCAGGCCCAGGTGAGAGTGCTGGAGTCTCCGGACAAATGGTATGGCGTGACGTATCGGGCAGACCGTCAGTCCGTTGTCGATGCCTTGCAGAGGCTAACGGACCAGGGCGAGTATCCTTCTCCCGTATGGAGCTAAACATGCTTGGTAAAGAATTTTTATAACAAAAAGGGACGTGCAAAATGGAGGCGCAGCGAAGGCTGCAGCCTTCTTTTTTATACTTAAATATTTTCATATGAAAGAAAAAACCTTTAGATTCTGGAGAGGACCACATTTTGTAAAGCAAATTTGTCTTAAATATAGGTAGATGCAAGGTGAGAAAGAAGTGTTTCCTATTTTAGTAAATATATATCATTTAAAGCCTGCTTCACGGATTATACAGAGAATTTGCTCGATGATTGTGAGCTTTTACAAAGTTTGAGTAATTTTTGCGAAATCTTTCAAATAAATAGCTAAAAAGGACTTGAATTTTTCCTAAAGTATGGTATTATAATAGCGAGAGCTTCTGGATAATAAAGACAAGCAGATTTCTTTCCTGCTCATGAGCTTATTGTAAAGTGGGGCAGCAATTTTCGGCTTAACCCAGGCGAACAGCTTATGACTTAAAAGTTTATCCAAGAAGAAGAAAGGATAGTGGTCGCAGCTATGGATATGGAAAAGCACGGCGAAGAAAGAACGGCCATAACCGGAGCAGAAAAAAAGCTGGATCCTGCTCAAGTTCCTCTATACTTGTTCCACAGTGGTAAAAACCGTCGCCTATACGAATATATGGGTGTACACAAGGTTACCCATAATGGAAAAAAGTGTATGGTGGCAAGAGTGTGGGCGCCGCACGCAAGGGCGGTGTCTTTGGTAGGCAATTTCTGCAACTGGGATAACGCCAAGTACCCCTTAAAGAAGGTGGACGACAGCGTATGGGAGGGCTATACAGACTTTGAGTTCGAGCCCTTTGAGATGTACAAGTTTTACATTAAAACCGCTGGGGGAGAGGATACTTATAAGGCTGACCCATTTGCCCGCCATACGGAGACCCGGCCTGGTACAGCCTCTCGGTGGTATGAGTTGGAAAACTATACATGGCAGGATGCTTCCTGGCAGAGAAAAAAAGAGCAGGAAAAGCACTATTCTCAACCAGTGAACATATACGAGGTCCATGCTGGATCTTGGCGGAAATATGCGGATGGGAGCGTATTCTCCTATGACAAACTGGGAGACGAGCTGATCCCATATGTAAAAGATATGGGCTTTACCCATATTGAGTTTATGCCCCTGACAGAGTACCCGTATGACGGCTCTTGGGGTTATCAGGTAATGGGGTATTTTGCGCCGACCTCTCGGTACGGCCAGCCAGCAGACTTTATGCGCTTTGTGGACCGATGCCATCAGGCAGGCATTGGGGTCATTATGGACTGGGTTCCAGCCCACTTTCCCAAGGATGCGGCAGGCTTGGCCCGGTTTGATGGTACTCCCTGCTACGAATACGAAGACCCCCGCAAAGGAGAACATAAGGAGTGGGGAACGCTGGTGTTTGACTATGGTAGGCCAGAGGTCGCAAGCTTTCTGATTTCCAGTGCAGTATTCTGGCTGAAAGAATATCATGTGGACGGCCTGCGGGTAGACGCGGTGGCTTCTATGCTCTATCTGGACTATAACCGCAGAGATGGAGAGTGGATCCCCAATAAGGACGGAGGTAAAGAAAACCTAGAAGCAGTAGCCTTTTTGCAGGCGCTGAACGAAGCGGTGTTTTCTGAAGTCCTGGATCCAATGATGATCGCGGAGGAGAGTACAGCCTGGCCCATGGTCAGCAAGCCCACCTTTATGGGCGGTTTGGGCTTCAATTATAAATGGAACATGGGCTGGATGAACGACATGCTGCGGTATATGTCTATGGATCCTCTCTTTAGAAGCGGCAATCACAGTTCCCTGACATTTTCATTCTTCTACGCCTTTTCTGAGAACTTTATTCTGCCCATCTCTCACGACGAGGTTGTCTATGGAAAGGGCTCACTGGTCAATAAGATGCCTGGCGATGATGAGATGAAGGCTGCGCAGATGCGTTGCTTTGTAACCTATATGATGGGTCATCCCGGGAAAAAGCTGCAGTTTATGGGTACGGAATTTGCTCAAAAAGATGAATGGAACTATGAGAAAGAACTGGAATGGCGTCTGCTGCAGTATAAGGAGCATGCGGATGCGCAGAATTTCTTTAAGGCGGTAAACCATTTCTATCTAAGCCGGCCAGAGCTGTGGGAGATTGATTTCTCCTGGGAGGGCTTTGAATGGATTTCTAACGATGATTACACGCAAAGCGTGATTGCCTTCCGCCGCAAGGCAAAAAATGGAAACGAGTTGGTCTGTGTATGCAACTTTGTGCCTGTGCAGAGGGAAAACTATTGCATCGGTGTACCTTACTGGGGCCAGTGGGCAGAGGTGTTTACCTCTGACAGCGAGGCTTTTGGGGGCAAAGGGGTAAGCAATGGCAAGGACATTAAGACCATTGATGAGGCAATGCATGGCTGTGAGCAGTGTATTGAGCTTACTTTGCCCGCGAATACAGTGCTTTTCCTAGAATGTGTGAAGCGCCAGGAAAAACCTGCTCCTAAAGAGAAGGAGAAGCCGGTGAAAGTGGTGCAGCAGCCTAAAACGGGAAAAGCCGCGGTAAAACCGGCATAAGTTGCGATGGAAAGCAAGTGGAAGGATTAGGTTCAGTTTATTGCAACAAATGTGTGGATATAGCTAAAAAGCGCCGCAAATTGCGGGAGCTTTGGAATACAGCGTCAAAAAACGAAATATAGGAGGACGAAAAATGTTACCCAAACAAGAGGTCGTAGCTATGTTGCTTGCGGGCGGCCAGGGCAGCCGCTTGGGCGTGCTGACAAAGAATATCGCCAAGCCTGCCGTGCCCTTTGGAGGTAAGTACCGTATTATTGATTTTCCCCTTTCCAACTGCGTGAATTCTGGCGTGGAGACAGTGGGCGTGCTGACACAATACCAACCCCTGGAGCTTAACGAGTACATTGGTTCCGGCCAGCCCTGGGATTTGGACCGTATGGACGCGGGCGTCCATGTGCTTTCGCCCTATGAGAAACGGAAAAAGACCGACTGGTACAAGGGTACGGCCAATGCGATCACCCAGAACATTCCGTTTATTGAGCGTTATAACCCTGAATATGTGCTGGTGCTTTCCGGTGACCATATTTATAAGATGGATTATGCCAAGATGATTGCCTTCCATAAGGAGAAAGACGCCGCTGTTACTATCGCTGTACAGCAGGTGCCTATGGCAGAGGCCAGCCGATTTGGTATTCTAAATACCAATGACGATGATTCTATCTATGAATTTGACGAGAAGCCGGAGAAGCCGAAGAACGACTTAGCCAATATGGGTATCTATGTATTTACCTGGGAGAAACTGAAGAAGTTCCTGCTGGCTGATGATGAAGATCCCAAGAGTTCGAATGACTTTGGCAAAAATGTGTTGCCCGCCATGTTGAATGCGGGGGAGAAAATGTTTGCCTACCGTTTTGAAGGCTATTGGAAAGACGTGGGGACGATCGACAGCCTGTGGGAAGCAAACATGGATATACTGGACCCCAATGTTCCGCTGGATCTCAGCGACCCGGACTGGCGTATTTACTCGCGTAATCCCGTTATGCCTCCTCATTACATTGCAAAAGGAGCGCATGTGCAGAACTCCACTGTCGCGGAGGGCTGCAATGTTTATGGTGAGCTGGAGTTTTCTATACTGTTTGCCGGTGTTTATGTGGCTCCTGGCGCACAGGTCCACTCATCCATCATCATGCCCGGCGCACGTATAGAAGAGGGCGCCAAGGTGCAGTATGCCATTGTAGCTGAAAATGCCGTGGTCGGCGCGGGCGCAGTGGTGGGCCAGAGGCCCGAGGATGTGGAGAATAAGGATGAATGGGGCGTGGCTGTAGTTGGTCCTGACTGCAAGGTAGCGGAAGGCAGCCTGGTGCCTCCCAAGTCCATGCTGGACGCCGAGGAGGCTGGGAAGAATTGATAAAACCGTTTGCACCCCAAAAATTACCCAACAGAAAGGGAGCTGGTCAATATGATGCGTGGCAATGATGTAATCGGCATCCTCTTTGCCTATGTGCATGAGGAACGTGTAAGAGAACTGACTGAAAACCGGGTGATGGCTTCCATACCCTATGGCGGCCGCTACCGTTTAGTAGACTTTGCTCTTTCCAACCTGGTCAATTCCGGGATCAATAAAGTAGGCGTGATCACTGAACAGAACTATCAGTCGCTGATGGATCATTTGGGCTCTGGTAAATCCTGGGACCTGTCCCGCAAGAGGGAAGGCCTGTTCCTGCTGCCTCCCTTTGGGGCAGACATTACCCGCACGGGCGGCATGGTAGCCAGCCTGGCGTCCATCCACAGGTTTTTAAAGAATTCCAAAGAGGAATATGTGCTGATTTCCAACTGTGACACAGTGTCTAATATCGATTATCGGGATGTGTTCCGGTTCCATACAGAGAAAAATGCGGACATTACTGTGATTTACCGTCACGGTACCTCTCCAGATACGGATAAGAATGTAGTTTACACAGTAGATCCAGAAGGCTTTGTGCGGGATATGCTGATTAAGCGCGGCAGCGACGCCAACTGCAATTATGGCTTTGGCAAGTGTATCATCCGCCGCAAAAAGCTGATGGACTTGGTGGATGATTGCATGAGCCGCAATCTATATGATTTTGACCGGGATCTGCTCCAGCGGAATTTGAACGATTTGCGAGTGTTTGCCTATGAGGCTACTGGCGCCGCCTATACCATTACCTCCTTTAGGGACTACTTTGAGGCCAATATGGCTTTGATGGACCCGAAAGTCCGGGCGCAGCTGTTCCCTGCTGACAGGCCCATTTATACCAAGGTGCGGGACGACATGCCGGCGAAGTATGGCCTGGGTTCTTCTGTGACAAACTCTATTGTAGCAGACGGGTGCATCATTGATGGCGAAGTGGAAAACTGTGTGTTGTTCCGCGGCGTAAAGGTAAAAAAAGGAGCCAAACTGAAGAACTGCGTGATCATGCAGGACTGCGTGGTTGGCGAAGGAACAAAGCTGGATTATGTGGTGGCGGACAAAAATGTGGAGTTTGACGCGAACCGCACGATGTCTGGATACCAGAGCTATCCGGTCTATGTAGGCAAGGGCAGCAGGGTATAATGAGTTGGGATAAGATCACACTGCTCGGCTGTTGTTAAGCAAAGCGGTTTCAGCAGTTCTAAACCGTGAAAGTCTTTTCGGCTACAAAAACGATACCGTTAATTCTCCATTCCGTTCATTATAGAGGCAGAAAGGAAATTCTACCATGAAGATTTTGTACTGTGCAAGTGAAGCCCTGCCGTTTTCCGCTACAGGCGGCCTTGCCGATGTGGCTGGCTCCCTGCCCCAGGCCTTGCGCACCCGTATGGTGGGCTGCCGGGTGGTTGTGCCGCTGTATGACAATGCGCCCCAAGAACTGCGGGACAAAATGAAGTTTATTACCAGTATCAGCGTACCAGTAGCATGGCGCAGACAGTATTGCGGCATTTTTGAGGCGAAGATAGGCAGTGTGACCTATTATCTGATCGATAACCAGTACTATTTCAAACGCGGCACTTTGTACGGCCACTTTGACGATGCAGAGCGCTTTGCCTTCTTCTCCCGTGCTATTTTGGAGATGCTGCCATACATTGACTATAAGCCCGATGTAATCCATGCCAATGACTGGCAGACTGCGCTGGTCCCTGTTTATTACAGGCTGTTCTATGCCAGCAATGAATGGTATGCGGGCATTAAGACGCTGTTTACCATCCACAATATCCAGTATCAAGGGCAGTATGGCAAAGATATCCTGGAGGATGTATTCGGTATCCCGGCCTATGAGAGCCAGCTTTTGGAGTTCAACCGGGATGTAAACCTGATGAAGGGGGCCATTGAATGTGCCAACTGGGTCTCCACCGTCAGTCCTACTTATGCGCAGGAGATTTTGGATCCATGGTTCTCGCACAAGCTGGACCCCATCCTGCGGGAACGCTCTTGGAAGCTGTCCGGCATCCTGAATGGCATTGATACAGTGGGGTATGACCCTGAGACAGACTCCAATCTATTTGTAAACTACAGCCAGGCCAACAAAGCCAATAAGGCGGTCAATAAGCAGAAGCTGCAAGAACGGCTCTGCATTGAAGTGGACCCGGATGTGCCCGTTATTGGCATGGTTACACGGCTGGTCTCTCATAAGGGCCTGGATTTGGTAAAAGATGCAGTAGACAATGTGATGGAATACTCCAACGCGCAGATCGTTATTTTGGGAAGCGGTGACTTGGAGTATGAGAACTATTTCAAGTGGATGCAGGAAAAATATCCCGGCCGGTTTGTGCTGTGCCTGGGTTTTGTGCCAGAGCTGTCCCGGAAGATCTATGCCGGCGCGGACATTTTCCTGATGCCCAGTAAATCTGAGCCTTGCGGCCTGTCCCAGATGATTGCGCTGCGTTATGGTACTATCCCGGTGGTTCGGGAAACAGGCGGCTTAAAGGACTCCATTACCGATAGCGGCGATGGCGTGGGCAATGGATTTACCTTTATGACCTACAATGCGGGTGATATGCTTCATAGCCTGCATAGGGCCATTTACGCATATAACTCTGATAAAGAGGGCTGGGGCGTATTGGTAGACCGGGCCATGAGCTGTGATAATAGCTGGAGTAAATCAGCCAGTGAGTACATTAAGCTCTATAAGCAGATTATGGAGAACTGATCCAACTATACAACAATAAAAGGGAGAGCGAAAAGCTCTCCCTTTTATTATTGTGGCGGCTGAAATCCTGCAGGAACTACATTTTATCAAGAGTTCTTGCCATTCTGCGCGGCCTTGACTTTGAAAGACGGACGCTCTTTGCGGAGCAAAGAAGCTGGGGCTATCCAGAAACCAATTCTGTACCAGGGTAATAGTGCTGAAGAATTTCTTGATAGCTAGCGCCGCGTTTGGCCAGAAATACGGCGCCAGCCTGGCTCATTCCTACACAGTGTCCCCATCCATGTACCGTGAAGTGGAACACCCCTTCTTCCAGAGTAAACTGGAATCCAGCGCTGCGCAGCCCCAGGGCAGAGCGAAGCTGAGAGCCAGTCACGGTTTTTCCCCCTAATTGCGCGGTTTTGACCAAGTGAGAAGGGGTATACTCTATATCAGTCAGCCAGGTGTCCGGGGAGCCGGAGAGATCGGGGATATCATCACTGAAATAAGAGGTTACAGCGTCACGCAGTTCCTCCTCGCTCAAGGAGAGAGTGCTAAGGTAGCCATCACTAAAACAATCACCGGGACTTGCCACGGCTTGTAAATAGGGGTGCTCTTGATAGGAGCCAGTCCCCCAGACATTTTCTACATTTTCTGTGCTGCCAGGAGAGATGGCGAAATAGGAGGTTAAAGCCAGCTGCCCATTATATTGAAGGGTCTGTCCAAAAACCTGATCCACGACTGTGTCCAATATGGCTTTATAGGAAGAGAAGTCTTCTCCCCAGCGTTCCTCCATGGAGCTTTCTGGCACATAAACCAGCCAGTTGGCAGTATCACAGTGAATAGGCTGTTGCCGTTGGCGGCTGTAGTAGGTGTAGGCGGCTACCGCTTGAGCGTTCAGCGCCTCTTCGGGAGAGGCCAGGTCCATCTCACAGGCGATAGCTGCCGCTAAAAACTCGCGCTCTGGCACCTGCAGCGTTTCACCAGTGGCACTGTCTTCTAAAACAAAGACAGCGGGAGACGCAGAAGGGGATGCGGAAGCAGCCTGGCCAGACTGGTCAGGCATCTGCAGGCCTGCAAGAAAGTCTGGAATAGGGGAGGCTGTCATAGTTGGGGGCGGTGTGGAAGAAGGAGAAGAAGATGTGGAAGGCGCTGCAGTGACTGTATCAGGAGAGGAAGCTGGTGGCTGCAGCATATTAGGTTTTGCTTCTTTTGACCAGTGGGATGCCCCATATACAGCGGCGGGAACCAGGGTGATGATTGCATAGAGCGCCAAGAAGGTTAGGAGCAGACTTTTGGCGCCAGAATGGGAGGTGGGCTTCATGAAGGGTCACTCCTTTGTATTAAACAAATTGTGGTTTTGGATTTCCATAGAATTTCTACAGAAAGAGTCTGCGTGGAAACAGAGGAGCTTTCATGGCATATGTGGCAGACTACCAGCCTTGGTTTTTACAGGCTGGTACAGATTTATCTTGACTTGTCCGCTGTAACAGGGTAAAATAATAGAATCTCTTTCCTGTTTACGGAAAAACTAGTCCATCTATGCCGCTATACACAATCATATATATTACAAAGGAGGGCCTGCTTATGCAGAGACTAAATAATGAAAGCCCCCAGAGTACCACAATCCAGGAGCTTTGCGCGGAATACCGGGAGAACAATGCCATCAGCCGGGAGGAATACCAGAAGAACCGGGTGAAACGCGGCCTAAGAAATCCAGACGGTACGGGTGTAATGGCTGGGCTGACCCATGTGTGCAATGTGCATGGATACTTGATTGATGACGGAGACAAGGTGCCGGATAAGGGCCGGCTGACCTATCGGGGAATCAACATAGAGGATATTGTGGCTGGCTGCCAGGCAGAAGGCCGCTTTGGATTTGAAGAGATCGTATGGCTGTTGATTTTTGGAAAGCTGCCCAACCGGCGGCAGTATGACCGGATGTGCGGGCTTCTATATGACAATAGAGAGCTTCCTGAAAACTTTCCAGAAGACATGATTATCAAAGCGCCGTCCAGGGATGTAATGAATAAGCTGGCCCGTTCAGTGCTGGCCCTCTATTCCTATGATGACGACCCGGAAGACCCATCTTTAGAGAATAATATGCGGCAGAGTATCTCTCTGATTGCCCGGATGCCCTCCATTATGGCCTACTCATATCAGGTGAAGCGCCGCCGTTTTGACAAGGAGAGTATGTTCTTTCATCCCTACGAGCCGGGCCACCGCACGGCTCAGGCCATTCTAAATTCGCTGCGCCCAGACCGGATGTTTACGCAGCAGGAGGCGGAATTGCTGGATCTATGTATGGTGCTGCATGCGGAGCATGGAGGGGGAAACAATTCCACCTTTACAACCCGCGTGCTTACATCAGCCGGAACGGACATATATTCGGCTATTGGCGCGGCGGTCGGCTCACTGAAAGGTGTGCGGCACGGAGGCGCAAACCACCGAGTCCGTCAGATGATGGATGACCTGATGGAGCATGTCCACGATTGGAAAGATGAGGACGAGGTAGAGCGGTACCTGGAAAAAATTCTGCGGGGTGAAGCAGGCGATGGCAGCGGGCTTATCTATGGTATGGGCCACGCCATTTATACATTGTCGGACCCCCGGGCGGTGATTCTGAAAGAAAAGGCCAGGGGCCTGGCAGAGGAAAAGGGATTTAACGACAAACTTGCCCTCTATGAGCTGGTGGAACGCTTGTCCCCTGGCGCGTTTCTGCGTACCACTGGCAAAGAAAAAGTGATTTGTGCCAATGTGGATTTCTATTCTGGCTTGATATACCAAATGCTCGGTATCCCGGAGGAACTGTTTACACCCATGTTTGCGGTATCCCGAATTGCAGGCTGGTGCGCTCATAGGATTGAAGAGCTGACTACTGGCGGCAGGAGTATGCGTCCGGCCTATCGGGCCTTGCCTGTGCGGCAGAAGTATGTGCCCCTAGACCAGCGGTAGAGGCAAGAGAAGCTGGCTGGCGAAAAACCTGTTGGAAAATTTCTTGAAATGTGGTAGAATGTACACGACAGGGATCGCAAGGGAAGAATGTGGCTGTATGGCCGCGTGCTGGGGGATTATGGCTTTCAGCTCTAAATTCCCCGGCATTTTCCTCTGTCAAACAATATTTCCAGCAAATGGGAACCGAGGGATGAAATCGCATGAACAGTTGCAAGGTGAAAAGGATACAGAACGGATGGACCGCTGTATTGGTGGGCATAGGCTCTGGAGTGATACTCCGGATCCTTATGATGGTATGTTTCTTTGACTATGAAACGGGATTTTACACGGACAAAGGCATTGCCGCCTGGCTAAGCCTGCTGCTGCCATTGGCGGCAGCTGTGCTGGGCGGGGTGTTGTTTGCCCGTGCTAAAGCGGACTTTGGCAGTTATGTGCGAAGAAAAAACTATCCAGCTGGAATCATGGCAGTCATTTCTGGGCTGGTACTTCTCTATACAGGGGCTGTAATGGTCATGGACTATGTTTCTTATAGAGAATCAGGTTTTTCCCAGTTTGAGTCAGCTAGGCAGGGATTGGTTCATGTAGCTTTTATGGTCATGTGCCTGGTCTTTGGAGTTGTACAGCTTATCTCAGGGGTTAGCTTTCTTTCAGGCGGGAAGATGTTCTGTAAGCTGCCTTTGCTTCCTGTAACAGGCGTGCTTTGGGGAATGGCCTATCTGGTGCTGGTCTACGTATTTTATGCGAAGTCGTCTTCTTTTGTGGAGAACTTTTTTGCGGTGGTCGGGGCGGCTTTCCTAACACTGAGCCTGCTGTATATGTGCAAACTGCTGGCTGGGGTGGAGGAGCCAGGTTCTGCCTTGCGGCTCTTTATAGCCGGGGGACTCAGCGGGGTGCTGGTAACCGTATACACGCTGGTAAACCTAGTACTATGGTTGATGGGAAAAACCTATAGCGGCGAACTCCTCCCCCTGTTTTTGCTGTGCGGTTTGACAGTATCTGTCTATGTGCTGGCATTTATAGAAGGATGCAGCTGCACGGGGTCACAGGGGGATGAAAGGCAGGAGCAGGCCTGAACGAGGGCGTGCCAACTCGATGAGACCGCGAAACCTTTACTTTCGCTCTTAAAAATCCCTGCGTGGGAAGGGAGAAAGGCCTATGGAATACCTCTATCATGGTTCGGCAGTTCAAGGAATTGAGAGCCTGCGGGCGAGTTCGGCTTTGCATGGAACAGGGGAGCGGGTAGTCTACTTAACGGACAGTGTTCCCTATGCCCTATTTTATATTTGGGATGAGAAACACACGGGCTTCCAGTATAAACATATTACCGCTTGGCTGGAAGATGGCTTGGCCCAGTACGAGGAACAGTTTGCGGGCCAATTAGCGGCTTTTTACCAGGGGGCCGCAGGTTGGTTATACAGAGTGGAGCGTACTCCTGAAATGCGGCCGGTAGAGGGCCGGGAGGGATTGTTCAGCGTGCTAGAGGACACATCGGTGGCAGATGCGGAATATATCCCGGACGTGTACGCAGCTTTGTTGGAGCAGGAGGTTCAAGGCAAGGCGAAAATCTGGCGCTTTTCAGAGCGCTCCCCAGAGAAACAGAAGGAATTGACAGGGATGGTGGCCCAGGCAATCGCTCAAAACAGTTTCTATCCGGGTAAAGAGGAGGCTGCATTTTTCCAGCGCTTTTTTCCCGATGCCTGGCAGGCGGCGCGAAAATGGGGGACAGGAGAAAAGCCCTAGAGGCTGCCCCTGTCCTGCCGTTCTCCGGGGTTTTGTGGTGCAAAGAAGCAAACCGTATTATTGGGCCCGACGCTCCGCATAGCAGAGGATAGAGGGCGCTGCAAATAATAAAATCCTGTTAAGAGAATCTGGGCCGCATAAATCCGCGTGTGAAAAAGATACCCAGCAGCAGGAAAACAGCTGTCCCAGTGCCCCGTGCCACACCGGAAATTTTTTGGTAAGGACTTGTATTTTTGGAAAAAATATAGTAAAATAAATGCAGTCAGTCCTATCATATCTATAGGAGGTCATTCCAATGTCTGTTAAAGTTGCAATCAATGGTTTCGGCCGGATCGGCCGTCTGGCTTTCCGCCAGATGTTCGGTGCGGAGGGCTACGAGGTCGTAGCTATCAACGATCTGACCAGCCCCAAAATGCTGGCTCATCTGCTGAAGTATGACTCCGCCCAGGGCCGCTATGCTCTGTGCGACAAAGTGGAAGCCGGCGAGGATTCCATTACCGTAGACGGCAAGACCATCAAGATCTATGCTGAGAAGAACGCCGCCGACCTGCCCTGGGGCGAGATCGGCGTGGACGTTGTGCTGGAGTGCACTGGCTTCTACTGCTCCAAGGACAAGTCCCAGGCCCACATTGATGCTGGCGCCAAGAAGGTTGTTATCTCTGCCCCCGCTGGCAATGACCTGAAGACCATCGTCTTCAGCGTGAATGAGAACACCCTGACCGCTGAGGATACCATCATCAGCGCGGCTTCCTGCACCACCAACTGCCTGGCTCCCATGGCCGACACTTTGAATAAGTATGCCCCCATCCAGAGCGGCATCATGACCACGGTTCATGCCTTCACAGGCGACCAGATGGTTCTGGACGGCCCCCATCGCAAGGGTGACCTCCGCCGCGCCCGCGCTGCTGCTGTGAACATCGTTCCCAACAGCACTGGCGCCGCCAAGGCTATTGGCCTGGTTATTCCCGAGCTGAACGGCAAGCTGATCGGCTCTGCCCAGCGCGTACCTGTGCCCACTGGTTCCACCACTATTTTGGTAGCTGTTGTCAAGGGCGAGAATGTCACCGTTGACGGCATCAACGCTGCCATGAAGGCTGCTGCCTCTGACTCCTTCGGCTACACCGAGGAGCCCCTGGTGTCCAGCGACATCATCGGCATCACCTACGGCTCTCTGTTCGACGCCACCCAGACCATGGTCACTGAGATTGGCAACGGCCTCTATCAGGTTCAGGTTGTTTCTTGGTATGACAACGAGAACAGCTACACCAGCCAGATGGTCCGCACCATCAAGTATTTCGCTTCCATCTAAACCATGGATGAAGCAGTTCTGCCAGCTGAACAGCGGCAGGGCTGGATTCTGCGGATAAAATGAAGAAACAGGCAGTGCCGCCAGGTGCTGTTTTGAGCCCCGTGGGACAAGCTCCTGCGGGGCTCATCCTTTCAAGAGAGGAGTGCTAAGGATGATTGAAATTATTGCATGGACCAATAAACTGGCAGAGCAACTGCAGGAGGCTTTTGGTCCGCGGCTGCGCTTTGTGGGCTATCAAGGCAGCTATGCCCGGGGGGAAGCCACAGAGGAAAGCGATATAGACATTGTAACTGTGCTGGACGAAATCTCCATAGAAGACTTGACAGTATACCGGGAAATAGTAAAGGCTATGCCGCAAGGCGAGCTGGCCTGTGGGTTTCTTTGTGGGGAGAAAGAGCTGCTTCGCTGGCCAAAGGCTGACTCCCTGAATCTGCTTTTGGATACGACAGATGTATACGGCAGACTGCGGCCATTGCTGCCTGCCTTTACCTGCCGAGATGCCTGGGAAGCCCTGCGGTGGGGAGTTTCTGGGCTATACCACGCTGCCTGTCATGCTTGGGTTTATGACAGTGATCCGAAAACTGCGCTGCCTGGATTAGGGAAAGCGGCGTTCTTTTGTCTGCGGCTTTGGCTTTTATGCCGCAACAATCCATGGAGCCATCAAAAAAAGGAGATGATGCCGCTGTTAAGCAGCCGGGAGAAAGCCTTTCTTCAACTGACAATGGAGCCAGAACAGACGGCGGCCCTTACGCCGGAGGAAGCAGAGCGGGTATATGCCATGCTCATTGAATGGTGCAGGGAACAGCTGTGTTCCGTGGAGCCTCAGGGGCTGGACAAGCGTCCGTTATAGTCCATTATGAAAATTTCAGATTTCTCTTGACTTGGACACCGTGTCGCACCTTATACTTGGGAGCAGAGAGGAGTGAGCGCCATGAACGAACTTTTGACTGTTACCGACGTGTCCCGGGAGCTGGGGATCTCCACCAGGATGCTGCGCTATTACGAGGAGCAGGGGCTTATCGAAAGCAGTCGGGTGGAGGGGTACGCCTACCGGATGTACGATGATGAAGCCGTAAGGCGCCTGCGGCAGGTCATTGTGCTGAGAAGGTTAAGGATACCCCTTCGGGAGGTGAAGCTAATCCTGGATGACCCCAGCGCCCAGTGGGCCATATTCGTCTTTCAGCAGAAGCTGACGGAGTTTGACGCAGAGCTTGCGAATATCGGGGCGGTGCGTGCCGTGACAGAGGAACTGCTGGGCAGCTTAAAGAGCCGGTATTGGCTCCCGGCGGCTGATGTGCTGCTGGACGAGGACATAAGCGCGGTGCTCCCCACTCTCGCAAACTCATATGAATTAGAAAAGGAGCGTGCCAAAAAGATGGAGAACCTAAATAAAGCCGAGGAGAACATGAAGCTGACAGACGTGCGCATCGTCCACCTGCCCGCCGCCACAGTGGCTGCGGCCCATTACATTGGCCCGGACCCAGAAAATCATGCCGGAAGGCTGATAGCGGATTTTGCCAGAAAGAACAAGCTGTGGGAAACGAACAGCAGCGTGCGGCAGTATGGGTTTAACCATCCCAACCCGCCGCCAGAGGGGGGCGAGTACGGCTATGAGTTTTGGGTGACCATACCGGAGGATATGGAGGTGCCCGCGCCCTTGGAGAAGAAACACTTCCCGGGGGGGACTTACGCCGCCCATTGCATCCAGATGGGCAACTTTCACGAGTGGCAGTGGCTGTTCGGCTGGGCGTATGAGAGTGAAGAGTATGAGATCAACGGTTCCGGTTCGCCAGAGGACATGTACGGCTGCCTGGAGGAGCATTTGAACTATTACGACCATATCCGCAATACACCGGAAGGTGAGCCGGAGGTGTGTCAGCTGGACCTGCTTATTCCTGTAAAGCCGAAAGCAAAACAGGCATAGCCAAAGTACTTTGAAGTCTGCTAAAAAGGTTGTTTGTGTGTCAGCTTCAAAGCAACTTAGGTTAGAAAACGAGCATAGAGAAAAGCCGCGCCGTTTGTGACGTGGCTTTTCTCTATGCTTAATGGAGGCATCACAGCTTGAAGTCCTCTGGATCAAACTCGCTGGGCTTAATGGATGGGGCGGGGCGGGGTTCTCGGAGAAGGGGGTTATAAATATATTTGCGGCAGCGGCCATTTTCAGGAAATTTTCGGCCCAAGCTGCAGACAGTCTCTCCAGGCGGACCGCTGTTGTAGTAGCAGTAGGAGCAGTCTGGAGGAATATCCCGGCCAAAAAGTGGAACAGCTTTTTTTAAAAACATTCTCATCACCTAAAGGTATTATACTCTCGATTGTCCTGTTTGGCAAGTGGCAACATTTTAGAGGAGGGACTGCAATGGGTATAGGAGGAATGTATTGGCCGTAAAGCATACACTGGAAAACTTTGGGGCATCAAATTATACGGATTTCCCGATGTTTCAAACAAACCGCAAAAAGAAGTTTCATGGCTAAAATTCTTTGGTGGCTGGGGATGAAAGCGATACCTTTCCTTGGAAGAGTTGGTTTTCAAGGGACCAGCTATTGTAAATGTGGCTTACCAGCCGTTTGATTCTGGGTGATAAGGAGGAAGGCGGAAGACATCAGCAACAGCGATGCGCCGCCCAGAATTTGGCCGGAAAACGCAGGAGCACAGGAAAGGGGATTGACTGTGGCTGCTGCAGGTACGATGCCCGATGGCAGCAATCGGCATAGTAAAAGAAATGCACCGGCAGACATAAGCCCGTGAACAAATCGGCTTAAAAAGAAATAACGGAGTTTTACCGGAAGCGGATGAAAAAAGGCCAATACCTGCATGTGTACACAGAGCCCGCCAAATGCTAGGCCGAAGGCATAGAATACAGGAGCGGCTTCCAACTGTGCGGCACTGCCTATTCCGCCTGTGACCTCGACCACAAAGGATAGCAGGGCAGCCCACTCCAATGGGCTAAAGAAGCGGGTGCGGCTCAACCACTGTACGGTGGTTTGAAAGGCTCCGCAGCTCAGCAGAACTGTGGAAAAGCCGGAAAAAAGCACAACACAGGCGCACATCAGCAGAACGCTGCGGGCTGAATCGGTGACGGAATCCATTAGGGCGCCAGAGACAGCCTCTGGTGGAGAGGCTGTAGAGGATTGCGCGGGAGGCGCACCAAAGGCGGTAATAATCCCCAGCAGAAGTCCAGAGACAGTGACAGACAGAAACAGCAGCCAGCCAAGCCTTGCGTTTCCCAATACTCCCGTGCCCAAAAAGCTTACCACAAAGGCCAATCCTGGATTTACGCAGAAAAGGAGCATCCGGCTGGCTTGCTGGCGGGTAATCTGTCCCTTTTCCAGCAAAAGGGAGACGCCTCTGGCTCCGGTTGGATAGCCGCCAATAAACCCCATAAGGATAGTAATGGCGCAGCAGCCAGGCAGGCGGAAGACACGGCGGGTCAGGCCGTCCAGAGGGCGGCCAAGAAACTGCGCCGCAGGCGAGTGTACCGCAAAACTGGAGAGGGCCATAAAGGGAAACAGGGAAGGTGTAAGAACAGAGAGACAGTAGGAAATACTGGAGGCAGTGCGGCTGCGGACAGCGTCAGGATATAAAAGAAGAGCCAGTAAAAAAAGAAGGAAGCCCAGTGCGCATAGAAAGGCAGGGATCCATGGGAAACGGCGGAAAAGCTTCATAAGGCAGGCCCCTTTCGGAGAAAATCAAACTTGGCTGTTTTGAATCATATGCGGCTCTCGGGTGATACATTCAGATGGCAGGACATAAAATGCTATAGGTTTTGAGAGCGAAAGTAAAAGTTTCGCCAGACTTTTCAAAGGCTGCGAGGTGTGGAGCAGAGCTCCACGGTCTTGCCGGAGGACGCGGTCTGTGCGTCTGCAGACCGGACATTGCGTAAGTCTTTTTAGCCATTTTCTTTGAAAATGGCTAACTTGCGGCTTTCACCGCTTGTCTGACGATATTACCGGCGCTATCGCGCAAGACCGTGGGGCGTTGCCCCACACCCTACCACTTTTGAAAAAGTGGACAAAACTTTTTCCTTTTGCTCTTAGGGCTTGTTTGAAAATAGAGAAAGTGCCGGATTTTTGAATCAAAACGAGAGATTTCAAG